>CAYGIF010000032.1:0-18484 GCA_964349865.1 uncultured Gallionella sp.
CGAGTTCACCTGCCTGTGCCCCAAGACCGGCCAGCCGGATTTCGCCACGCTGATCTTGGATTACATCCCCGACGGGAAATGCGTCGAGCTGAAGAGCCTCAAGCTGTACATCTGGTCGTTCCGCAGCGAAGGGCATTTCCACGAGGACGTGACCAACCGCATCCTCGACGATCTCGCAACCGCCATCCAGCCGCGCTTCATGCGCCTGACCGCGAAGTTCTACGTGCGCGGCGGCATCTTCACCAACGTGGTCGCGGAACACCGCAAGCAAGGCTGGCAGCCGCAGCCGTTGGTGGATTTGACGCAGTTCGAGACGCAATCAAATACGCGGGGGTAAATGGTGGGTATATCCGGTCTCATGCGCCGAACGAGTGGCCGCTTAGTGCGAACTATGGCGCATCAAGATACAATCCAATGCAACATAAGGAGGCTAAATCATGATTGAGCCCTTGATTATCGAACAAGAAATGCAGCGGCAGTTTCATCAACTGGCAAAGGAAACACACCGGACCGAATCTGAAATAATCCACGAAGCCCTTGCCGGATACCTCGCCGCAGACCATCACTATGTCGAAGTGCTAAAACAAAGAATTGCAGCATCTGATCGTGGCGAATTCGCCAGCGAAGACGAAGTCGAAGCGTTCTTTGCTGAGCGCGGTGAATAATGGCGCTGCGCTGGCTTGATGCGGCGCTTGCCGATCTGCGCGCGATTAAAGCTTACATTGCCGAAGAAAATCCCGATGCTGCGCGGCGTGTTATTGCCAGCATACGCAGTGAGACCGGCATTCTTATAAACCAGCCCGCTATCGGCAGGACTGGACGAATATCCGAAACACGCGAACTGGTCATTAGCCAATACCCTTACATCGTGGCTTACCGGGAGCAGCGTGGCGAAGTGCATATCCTTGCTGTAGTTCACACATCGCGCCGATGGCCGGAGCAATTGTCGAAAGACAAAAAACAGGCTTAGCTGTTTGCTACACCCCATCACGTCCTCACCTATGGAATACCTATTCCCTTCCTGTTTTTCGCTGGCATTGCGTGGCGGGCGCTAGGTTCATTTCCGCGTCGCACCCCCGTACCAGCCCTGCGTGGCATTGGCGATTTTCACCACCAGCAGCATCACGGGCACTTCGATCAGCACGCCGACTACGGTGGCCAGCGCCGCGCCGGACTGGAAGCCGAACAGGCTGATCGCGGTGGCCACCGCCAACTCGAAGAAGTTGCTCGCGCCGATCAATGCCGACGGGGCGGCAACGCAGTGCGCCACGCCGAGACGGCGATTCAGCCAATAGGCCAGGCCGGAATTGAACAGCACCTGAATCAGGATCGGCACGGCCAGCATCGCGATCACCAGCGGCTGCGCGACGATGGCATTGCCCTGCAACGCGAACAGCAGCACCAGCGTCACCAGCAATGCGCCCATCGAATACGGCGCGATATGTTCCATCACTTGCCTGAAAACCGGCTCGCCTTGCGCCAGCAATTGGCGGCGCAGCAGTTGCGCGATGATGACCGGGATCACGATGTAGAACACCACCGAGACGAATAGCGTGTCCCACGGCACGGCGATGCTGGCGATGCCGAGCAGCAGCGCCACCAGCGGCGCGAAGGCGAAGATCATGATGGTGTCGTTGAGCGCCACCTGCGACAGCGTGAAATAGGGATCGCCTTTTACCAGATTGCTCCACACGAACACCATCGCGGTGCAGGGTGCGGCGGCCAGCAGGATCAGCCCGGCGATATAGCTGTCGAGCTGATCCTGCGGCAGGTAATCGGCAAACACTTGGCGGATGAACAGCCAGCCGAGGAAGGCCATCGAGAACGGCTTCACGCCCCAGTTGACGAACAGCGTGACCCCGATGCCGCGCCAATGTTTCTTCACCTGATGCAGCGCGCCGAAGTCGATGCGCAGCAGCATCGGAATGATCATCACCCACACCAGCACGCCGACCGGAAGGTTCACCCTGGCGATTTCCAGACTGGCGATGGCCTGAAACACGCCCGGCAGGAATTGTCCGAGCAGCACGCCGGCGATGATGCACAGCGCGACCCAGACGGTCAGATAACGTTCGAACAGATTCATCGTATCAGCCCTGGATGCGGCCGATTTCTGCAAGTTTCTGTTTCAGCGCGAGCCTGTCCAGCGACTCGATCGGCAGACTCATGAACAACTGGATGCGCCGCGCCAGTTGCTCGGCGGCCTTTTTGAACGCGGTACGCCGGGCTTCATCGCCCTCGACATGCGCCGGATCGGGGATACCCCAGTGCGCGGTGGCAGGCTTGCCCGGCCAGACCGGACAAATTTCTCCGGCGGCGTTGTCGCACACGGTGAAGATAAAATCGAACTGCGGCGCATCGGCAGCGGCAAATTCGTCCCAGCTTTTGCTGCGCAGCCCCGCGATGCTGTGCCCTTGCTGTTGCAACAATTCCAGTGCAAACGGATTAACCCGACCGGCCGGTTTACTGCCCGCACTGTAGGCCTTGAACCTGCCTTTGCCCAACACGTTGAACAGCACCTCGCCCAGGATGCTGCGCGCGGAATTGCCGGTACACAGCACCAGCACGTTGTAGGTTTTGTCTTGCAAGATGAATTTCCTTGTAGAGTGGATCGATTATTTATTTCCCCGGCTTGCAGGCAGCCGGGTTCCCGCCGCAGCAGTTTTCCGTCAGATACCCCACCATCCCGTTCATCACCGTAAAATTTGCGGTGTAATAAACAAAACGCCCGTCCTGTCTGCTGTCCAGCAGCCCGGCATGGCTGAGCGTTTTGAAATGGAACGACAGCGTGGCCGGAGACACTTTCAGCTTTTCGGCCACCTGCCCCGCCGCCATGCCTTCCGGCCCGCGCGCCACCAGCAGGCGATAAATCGCCAAACGGGTGGGTTGCGCCAATGCCGCCAATGCCTTTACCACTTGAGCCGGTTTCATCATATTACGTTTCCATTGTTAAACAATTATTAAAATGTCAGGTGCAATTAAAACAAAGATTTTTGGCGGGTGCAACACTACTTTTTCCCGGTGAGCGCCCCGTAATCAATCTGCAATATTGCCTTAACCCGGCTGCAACATCCGGCAGCTATCCTGCCGCGCATCCCATCCATAGGACATTTACGATGAAAACGCTTCAGGACATATTGAACCAACGCAGTCTTTCCGCGCTGTTCCAGCCGATCATGGATCTTTCCGGCGGCACGTTTCTCGGCTTCGAGGGGCTGATACGCGGCCCGGCCGACAGCCCGCTGCATTCGCCGATCAACTTATTCGCCGCGGCAAAACAGCAGGGGCTGTCCCTGGAAATTGAAATGCTGTGCCGGCAGATTGTGCTGGAGTCCTTTTTCATACAAAATCTGCCTGGCAAATTATTCCTGAATGTCAGCCCGGAAGCCTTGAACCACCCCAGTTTCAAAGACGGGCAAACACTGTCCTATCTCGAGACTCTCGGCATCGACCCGCAACGGGTCATCATCGAGATCACCGAAAACCAGCCCACTTTCGATTTCGAAGGCATGCGCAACGCGCTGTTGCACTACCGCAACATGGGATTCCAGATTGCGATAGATGATCTGGGCGAAGGCTTTTCGAGCTTGCGGCTATGGTCGGAATTGCGTCCCGAATTTGTCAAGATAGACATGCATTTCGTGCAGGGCGTCAATGCCGACCCGCTCAAACAGCAGTTCATCAGGTCGATCCAGAGCATCGCATTGAGCTCCGGCACGCAGGTGATTGCGGAAGGGATCGAGACGGCTGCCGAATTCAGGGTGATACGGGATATCGGCATCGCTTGCGGGCAGGGCTATTTTATTGCCCGCCCCAATTCCATCCCGCCTCTGAACCCGCCCGCCGAAGTCGGCTGTTTGGTCAACACGCACTGCGCTGTTGAACAACCCTATGGCAGCAAACGCAGCATCACGGTAGAGGCGCTGCTGCGTTATGTGGAGCCCGCCCAGCCGGATACCGAAAGCGAAAAAATCTTCGCCTGCTTTTCCGCAAACAAGGACTTGCGCGCCATTCCCGTCGCCAAGCATGGGCGTCCGGTCGGGTTGATCAACCGGTATGAGTTTGTGGACAGCTTCGCGAAGCCTTTCCACCGCGAACTGCTCGGCAAAAAACCCTGCAAGGACATGATGAATGCGGAACCCTTGCTGGTGGAGAAATCCACCCCCATCCATGAATTGAGCAATTTCCTGAGCGAATCGGGGATCAAGCATTTCACCGACGGTTTCATCATTACCGAGCAAGGCCGTTACATCGGGCTCGGCACCGGGCAAGACCTGTTGCGCGAAATCACCAACGCGCAGATCGAAACCGCGCGTTACGCCAATCCGTTGACCCTGCTGCCCGGCAATGTCCCGATCAACGAGCATATCGATTTCCTGCTGCAATCCGGCAAATCGTTCGCCGTCTGTTATGGCGACCTGGACAACTTCAAGCCCTTCAACGATGTGTATGGCTACCGCAAAGGCGACGAGATGATCCAGTTCACCGGCAAGCTGCTCAACAATGTCTGCAACCCTCAATGCGATTTTATCGGCCATATCGGCGGCGACGATTTCATCCTTGTCCTGCAAAGCACAGATTGGGAAAAACGCTGCAACCAGGCCCTGGCCTCCTTCGCACAAACATCCCTGGTATTGTTTGAAGCGAGGCATCGTTCTACCGGCGGCTACTCAAGCGAAGACCGCCAGGGCCGCGTTGTCCACCACCCGCTGCCCACGCTCTCGATCGGCGTAATCTGGGCTACCGCAGAGTCGTTCCACTCGCACCATGAAATAGCCGAAGCCGCCACAGTCGCAAAAAAAATGGCCAAGAAAAAACCGGGCAACAGCCTGTTTGTCGAGCGGCGCGAATTGGCGCAGTCCGAAATGGCTAACAACTATCATGGATAAGCGCTCGCCGTGTTTGCCGGTCAGTCTGTTCCGGGGCGGCCGCCTCGCCCTGCACCTCTTTTATGCGGTGCTGTTGGCGATTTTTTACCCGCACCTGAAACCGGTGAAACGGCGCCGCATCCTGAAAACATGGAGCCGGCAACTATTGGACATCCTCAACATCGGCATCCGTACCGAGGGGGAATGGCCCGTGCGCGGCGAAGGCGGCTGCCTGGTCGTCGCCAACCATGTCTCGTGGCTGGACGTCTTTGTGCTGAACATAATCTATCCATCGCGCTTTATCGCCAAAGCGGAAGTGCGCAACTGGCCGCTCATCGGCTGGCTATGCAAACGCAGCAACACCATCTTCATCGATCGCACCATGCGCCAGGATGCCACATCAATTAACCAACAAATCAGCCTCCTGCTTGAACAGGGCGTTTGTGTCGGGTTATTTCCGGAAGGCACTACGACAGACGGCCAACAGGTCGGGCATTTCCATTCGGCGCTCATCCAGCCCGCGATCGATGCCGGCGTAATGCTTTGCCCGATTGCCCTGCGCTACCAGAATGAAAACGGAAATCAGAGCAGCGCCGCCACCTTCACCGGTGACATGACGCTATTCCAGTCCATCTGGTACATCCTGCGCAGCCCGCGTTTCGATGCCTTGCTGGTGTTCACCCCCACGCTGGCGACTGCCGGTGAGAACCGCAGGGTATTGGCGCGCGCTGCGCAAGCAGCCATTTCGCAAGGGCTGCAAAATGTTGCCGCCATGCGGCAAGTGCCGGAGCAAGAGACAACCTCCGCCATTCCCCAAACGTTGCTCTCGGCACAATCCACCTATGCATCGCTCCTCCTTCCGCTTCCGAACCGGCCACCCAAATAGCGATTTCACAAACTCTTCATATTCCCGACATCGCGCAGCAACAAGGGTTCATTAACCTGTACGCATCTTCAACCAACCAAGGAGATGCAATGCTGGAACTCAACAGACAAACTCAACCCACAGTTCAACGCCGCCTGATAACCAGCTTGGCGCACAGCGAGGCGGAAGTATTAGAGGCGCAACGTTTGCGCTACAAGGTGTTTGCCGAAGAAATGGGCGCAAATCTGCCCAGCGCGAAGGAAGGAATTGACCGCGATATTTTCGACAAATACTGCGACCATTTATTGGTGCGTGAAAGCGACGGAAACAGAGTGGTGGGCACCTACCGCATCCTCTCGCCCGATCAGGCGCAAAAAATCGGCGGCTACTATGCTCAGACCGAATTCGACCTGACCCGCCTGCTGCACCTCAGCGAGCGCATGGTGGAAGTGGGGCGTTCCTGCGTGCATTGGGAATACCGTGACGGTGCAACGATCACCCAACTGTGGGGCGGCCTTGCGCAATACATGCAGCAAAACGGTCACGCGTACCTGATCGGCTGCGCCAGCATCGGCATCGCGGATGGCGGCCATGTCGCGGCCAGCATCTACCGCAAACTGCACCGCATCTATGCGGCGCCCGTCGAATACAGCGTATTCCCGCATAACCCGCTGCCGCTGCATGCGTTGAACCAACACCTCGACGCGCCGATCCCGCCGTTGATCAAGGGCTACCTGCGGCTGGGGGCCTACATCTGCGGCGAGCCGGCATGGGATGCGGAATTCAATACCGCCGACCTGTTCATCCTGCTGCCGATGTCGCGCCTGAGAGACCGCTATGCGAAACACTTTCTCAAAACATCAGAACATTTTTTCAAGATGCAGCCCGGCAAGCCGTATCTGAACGGGTAGCGGTCTTTAATTGAACAACATATAAAAGGAGCACATGATGAAATTGGCATGGACAAAACAGTTGAGCGTCGGAAATGCAGTTATCGATTCGGATCACAAAAATTTGATCGCCGTGGTCAATGGCATAGAGCGCGCGATCAGGGCAAGAGACTACTTAGTTATATCGCAAGCTTTCGAATTGCTCGAAGGTTGGTTATGCATTCACTTTGCAAATGAGGAAAAACTTGCGCGGACGGCCAAATTCGATTTGGCCAAACACAAACAGGCGCAGCAATATTCGCTGAAAGAGCTTCAGCATTTTAAAGATGAGTTGGTGGCCAAGAAGGGTATTTGGTGTGAAAGCGCAATTGAGCATTACGCCCATTTCTTGAGGCGCTGGATGACCGAGCACATCACCAAGGTGGATATGCCGATGAAGCCGATGCTGCAAGCCCTTGACTACATATTCTGGCCGGGCTACGGGAGGGGCGAAGCCAACTACGCTGCCGGGTATACCGCAAGCCTTTACCTGCAACTTTTCGATACGCCAACACTATGTCACGCTTGAAAATTCTACGATACCCAAACTTTAAGAAGGCTAAGACATGGCGAACTTAGTATTGTCAAAGAAGCTGAGTGTCGGAAATGTCATAATTGATGCCGAACACAGAAACCTGATAAGCATGGTCAATGACGCAAACCGCGCGATCGAAACAATGGACAGTCTCACCCTGCGGCATGAATTTGAGCATCTCGAATATTGGCTACACACCCATTTCGCAAACGAGGAAAAAATCGCGCAGGCGATCGATTTTCCTTCTGCCCTGCTAAAACCGGCGCAGCAATATTCACTGAACGCGTTTCGGCGTTTGAGAGATGAGCTGGAAGCCGAATATGGCATGTGGCCTAAAAGCACAGCAGTACATTTTTCCCGCTCTTTGAAGCATTGGATAGTTGAACACATCACCAAGGTGGACATGCCAATGAAGCCAATGCTGCAAGCGCACGACTATAATTTCTGGCCCGGCTACGCTGCCGGGACGGGTTATAGCCCTGTGCTCGTAACCTCAGGCGCGGGTGTATGCGGCTGCGAATGCGATAGTTATTTATTTGCTGTCGGGTAACCGGTTCCCCCCGTCCCACCCATCGCCCAGCCAAGGCGGGGCAAATAAATCGCTGCGCAAATCTCACGTTGACCCGCTGCCAATGTCGCGTATAAGCGACCGCCATGCGAAATGCTTCCATGGATTCATCTTTCTGTCACAAATTACCCATACTATTAGCCATTCCGTAATCAGTGATTGAAAGTTGGAGATGAGCGCAAAAATTTTGATAGTCGAAGATGAGCCGGCGATTCAGGAACTGCTGGCATTCAATGTAGTGCAGGCCGGGTTCCGCGCACTGCGCGCGGAAGACGCGGAAAGCGCCTGGCTGCAAATCGGGCAGGACTTGCCAGATTTGATCCTGCTCGATTGGATGTTGCCCAACACCAGCGGCCCGTTGCTTGCCAGGCAATTTCGCAGCGAAGCAAGAACCAGCAACATTCCCATCATCATGCTGACGGCGCGCGGGGAAGAACACGACAAAATACTGGGGCTCGAATCAGGCGCAGACGATTACATCACCAAACCGTTTTCGCCCCGCGAACTGATGGCGCGGATACGCGCCATGCTGCGCCGCCATGTTCCCGCAATACCGGATGAACCCTTAGCCATAGGCGGATTGGAACTATCCCCCGTATCGCACCGGGTCAGGGCAAGCGGCATCAATATTGAATTGGGCCCCACCGAATTCCGGTTGTTGTATTTTTTCATGAGTCATGCCGAACGGGTATACAGCCGCGCTCAACTACTCAACCATGTGTGGGGCACGCAAGCCTTTATCGAGGAGCGTACGGTAGATGTGCATATACGCCGGCTTAGAAAAGCGCTGGAGGCGGCCGACAAGGATCATTTGATCCAGACCGTGCGCGGCAGCGGCTACCGCTTTTCGGCGTAAGCACAAAGCCAGTTACTTCAGGCTGCTTTTGTTTCGCGCGCTCGCGCTGCAATCAAATCACACCTCGAATCATTTCCCTGTAACAAAACTTTCACCAATCCTTAATCGGCTTTTCACATTCGCCCTCTAATCTGCCTGGGTCGCACTAGGGCGGCTTATTAAAAATTACTGGAGGATTTAATGATGCTAAAAGCTTTCACGAAGCAAAAGAAACTCATCGTCATCGCACTGGCAGCCGCAACTTTCACGGCGCCCGCACTGGCCGAAACCGCCAATGTGAGTTTTTACGGTATAGCCGATTTGTCGTATGACTTCATCAATAACGGCACTTCCGCTGCCGGTGTCGCTGGCGCAAACAAGACCAACGTATCGAGCAACGTTTCGCGCTTTGGCCTCAAGGGTGCGGAGGGGTTGGATGGCGGTCTATCGATAATCTGGCAGATCGAGCAGCAGATCAACATTGACAGCACTAACGAAGCAGGCGGCACCGGCACCTTTGCCACGCGCAACAGCTTCATTGGCTTGAAGAGCGACACCGCAGGCACCGTGCTGCTGGGCCGCCACGACACCCCCTACAAACTGGCCACACGCAAGCTGGATGTGTTCGCCGACAGCATCGCGGATAACCGCGCGCTGATGGGCGGCGTAACCAGCCCCACGACAGTCGATTCCGCCAACACTGCCTTCGATGGCCGCCCGACCAACACCATCCACTACACCACGCCAAAATTGAGCGGCTTCACCGGCATGATCGCCTACGCCAACCTGAGAGAGACCAACACCACGGCCGCGCAAGCCAAGGAGAACCTCGTGAGCCTGGCCGCCACGTACGATGCCGCTCCGTTCTTTGGCTCGCTGGGCTATGAAGACCACAAGCTCGATGCGACTCGCATCGGCGGCAAGGAATCGGCTTGGAAACTGGGGCTGGGCTACACGATGATGGAAGCGTTCACCCTGGGTTTCGCCTATGAAAAAACCGGCGATAACCTGTGTACCGCCGTGGTAGCCGGCGGCTGCGCCGCAGTCGGCGCCGACCGCTTTGGCCACAATGCCTACTACTTCTCAGGCAATTACAAGATGGGCATGAATGCCGTCAAGTTTGCCTACGGCAGGGCAGGCAAGCTGGCCTCGGTCGTAAATACCAGCGCCAACCAGTTCAGCCTGGGCTACGACCACGGCCTGAGCAAGCGCACAAAGCTGTATGCGATCTATTCGCGCATCAGCAACAAGATCGCCAGCGACTACGGTTTCAGCCAAACCACTTCGGCAGCGACCTCCGTCAACGGCATCGGCGCTTCTCCGTCTGCTGTTTCTCTCGGCATAAAACACATTTTCTAATCCGGCCCCAGAACAATCCGGAAGACTGGGTCAACATACATTTCACCGCAAGGCGTTGTTGACCCAGGCAGTGTTTTTAAGCGATGCAACCAAATGGAGACAACATGAACAGCACATTCAAGCAACTCATCATCGGCATCACCACAGCATCCGCTCTGGCCTGTGCTGGCGCGAGTCAGGCAGCCGCCAATATCACCGGTGCGGGCGCAACCTTTCCTTATCCGGTCTACGCCAAATGGGCGGAAGCCTATAAGGCCAAAAGCGGCGTAAGCATGAATTACCAGTCCATCGGCTCCGGCGGCGGCATCAAGCAAATCACCGCAAAAACCGTGGATTTCGGCGCCTCCGACATGCCGCTGACCCCGGAAAAACTGGAAAAGGATGGCCTGATGCAGTTTCCGACCGTGATCGGCGGCGTGGTGCCGGTCGTAAACATCGAAGGCGTCGCGGCCAACAAGATGAAGCTGGACGGTGTGACGCTGGCCAACATCTACCTGGGCAAAATCACCAAGTGGAACGACCCCGCGCTGGCGGCGCTGAACAATGACCTCAAGCTGCCTGACGAAAACATCATCGTGGTGCACCGCTCAGACGGTTCCGGCACCACTTTCATCTTCACCAACTACCTGTCCAAGGCCAGCCCGGACTGGAAGTCCACCGTAGGCGAAGGCACGGCGGTTTCCTGGAAGGTCGGCACCGGCGGCAAGGGCAACGAGGGCGTAGCCTCCTATGTGCAGCGCATCAAGGGTTCCATCGGTTATGTGGAATACGCCTATGCGCTGCAAAACAAGATGGCCTCCGTACAAATGAAGAACCGCGACGGCCTGTTCGTCGAACCTGGCGATGTATCCTTCAAAGCCGCCGCAGCCAACGCACAATGGGACAAGGCGCCGGGTTTCTACGAAATCCTGACCGACGAGCCCGGCAAGGAAAGCTGGCCGATCAGCGGCGCGACTTTCATCCTGATGCACAAGATGCAGGAAAATCCGGACATGGCGAGAGAAGTTCTGAAGTTCTTCGACTGGGCCTACACCAACGGCGGCAAACTGGCTGCCGATCTTGACTATGTGCCGTTGCCGGAAAATGTGCAGAACCTGATTCGCAAGGCATGGAGAAATCAAATCCGTGACACATCGGGCTCGTCACTGACGAAGTAAACAACCTGATTGGGTAATTAAGCAAAAGCAACCCCCCTGCTCAAGTTACTTGAGTAGATCCACCTTCCCTGTTGCGGCATCCATCCGGATGCCGCTTTTTTCATCTGAAATTTGTTCGCCCGTAAAATATTGTGCGCAGCATGTCATACATGAATTCGCCAACGGGATTCTCCGGCCATCCCGCGCCTTCCCGCCCATCACCCCGGCGGGTATCATGCCGGCAAATGCCACAGAAACTTGCGATGACCGGCAAACTCCTATTTTTCGCAGCCACCTGCCTGCTCGCGCTGTTCCCTGCTGCTGGCCGCGCCGACGATACCTGGCTCAAGCCCGGCGCAAACGGCCAGCCCGAAGTGCAGCTATATTTTTTCTGGTCGCTCATCTGCCCGTATTGCGCCGAGGCGCATCCCCATATCGGGGCGATACCCCCGTGCGCGGCAATTGGGCGAAGACGCAGCCTCCGTCCCCGCGTTGCTGTTCTGCGGCGAGATGCATGTCGGCTGGGACGGCGACGCAACCACCGGCGCGCTGATTCGCCAGCGCCTCGACGACTGTCGCGCGCGCTGGCGGGCGGGACGACGGCTGCGCCGGCGCAGCCGGTCGAGCCCATCCATCTGCCGCTGTTCGGCGCCGTCGATCCCGCCGCCCTCTCGTTGCCGGCGCTCACGCTCGTCCTCGCGGGGCTGGATGCCTTCAACCCCTGCGCCTTCTTCGTGCTGCTGTTTCTGCTCTCGATGATGGCGCACCAGAAAAACCGCCGCCGCATGCTGATCATCGGCGGCGTCTTCGTGCTGGTATCCGGCATCATGTATTTCGCCTTCATGGCGGCCTGGCTGAATGTCTTCCAGCTCTTCGGCCACCTCGCCTGGGCCACGCTGGCTGCGGGTGCGCTGGCCGTGTTCGTCGGCGCGGTGAACGTGAAGGATTTCTTCCGGTTCGGGCAAGGCTTCACGCTGTCCACCCCGGAATCGAAAAAGCCCGGCATCTTCCGCCGCAGCCGCGCCATCCTCAACGCCGACAGCCTGATGGCGGTAGCGGTCGGGATTACCTGGATCGCCGCCCGCCTGACCAAACATCGCGGAGAGGGAAACGAGAAATAAAAATGGGGCAGATGAAATTCCCCGTGCCGATAATTTAGGGAACCTCTATAAATTCGTCACACCGGCGAAGGCTGGTGTCCAGCTTATTGAAAAGACTAGATTCCGGCCTTCGCCGGAATGACGAAATCTGAATTTTTAGAGGCTCTCCCTTTAGTTTTCCCAGAACTCGGCCTGTTTGGCGAAATGCCGGATGGCCTTGCGCAATGCGGCGAACTGGCGGGACAGGCCGTGCGCGATCCAGCCCTTGGCCAGCGCGACCGCTTCCTGGTGCGCGGCCAACTCCGGCAGCGCCGCCAGCTCGTCCAGCAGGCGGTGCGCCACCGCGACATCGTTGATCTGCCCGAGCACATCCTGTACCTCGCTCAATGCGGCGAGAAACGGCTTGGTTTTTTGCCTGTCGTACAGCGCGGCAAAAAATTCCGCGCTGTACCTCAGCTTCTTGGCGAGGATGCGCAGCGCATGCAAGCGCTTGTCATCGAGGGCATCCAGTTGCCGCCCGGATTGGGCGAACTGTTTGGCCAGCTTGCGCAAACGGCGGGTGGCGAAAGCCTGCGCCGACGGCACGGCTGCTCCTTGCGGCGGCTGCCAATACGCGCCGTTCATCCACAAGGCAAAACGCAAAATCAGCCGCTGCAATTCGCGCGCCTGTTTCGCGCCGCGCAATTCGGCATAACAGGCCGCGCGTTGCCGCTCGCCGACCGCCAGCAAGGCCTGCAAACCGGCATGGCCGGCCATCCGCGCGCACATCGGCTGCACCGTCTCGGCGATGAACACGTCCCATTCGCGGATGCGCCCGAGCGCGACGCACAACGCCGCGATTTCGCCGCTCAATGCGCTCAGCGATTCGTCGGCGCGGAATTTTCCGGCCATGCGCAGCACCACGCGCAAACGCCGCAGGGCGACCCGCATCTGGTGGAGATACTCGGCATCGTCGCTGGTCATCGCCCCGCGCAGATTGTTCTGCAAATGCAGCAGGCATGACCAGATCAGCGTTTGCAGCGCCTCCGCCAGCGTGGCTGTTTCGGCGAGCCCCGGCACGACACCCTTGACCGGCCTGCCGACATATCCCGTCAACAGCCGGTAACCCTGCTCCGCCTTGCTGACCGGCTCCAGTTCGAGCGGCACGATTTCCAGCAGCGCCAACGCCAGCTCGAACAACTGTCCCGGCTCGCCGGATTTCAGCTCCAGTTCCAGTTCGCAGATCGGCGTGCTGTGCTGCTCGGTGCGCACCTCGCCGTGATCCATGCACAATTCGATTTGCGCGCCCTGCCAGTCCAGCATGCGGCTGGTGCGGGAAAAATCGGTGACGAAAACCGGCTGCAATTTCTTGCGCAACGGCAGCGGCAAATGCTTTTCCCATTCCTTCGCCTGCGGTGAGGAGAAATCCAGCGCCGCGCGGCTCACCGGCACCTCCCATTCGTTGCGCTGGTGCAAACCGGCCTTGACCGAGCCGCCGCCCTTCAGGGTTTGCAGCCATTGCCGCCCGGCGCGGCGCAGGCGCAGCGCCATTGCGGATTTGTGCAATTCGAGTTTCGGCGTGTCGTAGTAGATGTTGTGCAGGCGGCGCGCGACGGGGCGCGTGACTTGATGTTCCCTGAGCAATGGATGCCGCTTCAGCCTGGCGAGCTGCTCCGGGGCAATGCGCAATTTGAGTTCGGTTTCGACCGCCATGTCTGCCTCAAATAAAGCGTAGAGGTATTTACTATAACAGGCTATCGGGATTCGGATGGCGCTTGTGATGCCGCAGAATAAGGCGTTTAATCCGTTTCGCATCGGCAGTTCAACTGGGCTGCATTCATCGTTCCCATGCTCTGCGTGGGAACGAGGTTTTGACGCTCCGCGTCGCAAGTGGTTGCGCACAGAGTTGATTGTGTATCCATTGCAGAGTGATGCAAATCCGTTCCCACGCAGAGCATGGGAACGATAAGAATTTCTCAGGAGGTTACCCATGCCATCCACACTTCGCGTCATGCAAGGCGACATCACCACGCTGAAGGTCGATGCGATCGTCAATGCCGCCAACTCCTCGCTGCTCGGCGGCGGGGGCGTGGACGGGGCGATCCACCGCGCCGCCGGCCCTGAATTGCTGGATGAGTGCCGCCTGCTGGGCGGCTGCAAGACGGGCGAAGCGAAGCTCACCAAGGGCTATCGCCTGCCGGCGAAGTTCGTGATCCACACGGTCGGCCCGGTGTGGCGCGGCGGCAATCACAATGAACCGGAGCTGCTGGCTTCCTGCTATCGTAACTCGCTGCAGGTTGCCGCCGATAACGGGTCGCACTCCATCGCGTTTCCGTGCATCAGCACCGGCGCCTACGGTTACCCGCTGGAGCTGGCCGCCCGGATCGCGGTTGAAACCGTCAACTCATCGCTGCCGCAACTCGGCTCGATCCGCGAAGTGATTTTCTGCTGTTTCTCCGTCGGCGATTTCGCCGTCTATCGAAGACTCATCGATGCCGCTCCGGCCTGACAAAAAGACTCTCGGCCTGTGGCTGCTCGCCGCTGCAATAGCTGGTCTGACTTGGGCGCTGCTGCCGCGCATCCCGCAGCCGCTGCAATACCATGATTTCGCCGACCGGCGCGCCTGCTTCGGCATGGCCAATTGCTTCGATACCGCCTCCAACGCGCTGTTCATGCTGGCAGGACTGGCGGGGCTGCGCTTTCTGTTCAGCGAAGCGGGACGGCACGCATTCATCGACCCACGCGAAGCCATTCCCTACCGCCTGTTCTTCCTCGCCGCGATTCTGGTTGGCCTCGGTTCCGGCTATTATCACCTGGCGCCCGACAACGACCGGCTGCTCTGGGATCGCGCGGCGATGTCGCTGGCGCTGATGTCGCTGTTCGCCGCGATCCTGTGCGAGCGCGTCAGCTTGGCCGCCGGGCTGCGCCTGCTGCCGCTGCTGTTCGCCGCAGGCTTGGGCAGCGCAGGCTACTGGGGCTGGAGCGAAATGCGCGGCAGCGGCGACCTGCGCGCCTATGGCCTGATGCAGCTCTATCCGCTGCTGCTGGTCCCGCTGCTGCTCTGGCTCTATGCGCCGCGCTACAGCGGCGACCGGGACATCCTGGCCGTGATCGGGCTCTACCTGCTGGCGCTGTTGTGCGATTTCACGGATCACCGGATTGCCGCATTGACCGGCGCGGTCAGCGGGCACACGCTAAAGCACGTGACCGCCGCGCTGGCGATATATTGGGTGGTGGTGCGACTGAGGCGGCGGCAGCGACTGACACATTAGCTTATTGAACAAACTAACCTATTGGGTTAACATCCGCAAATGGAAAAGAGGAAGCCCAACTACCTGTTGCCCGATGTGCTGGCAATCGTTGCGACTAACGGTGTTGATGCTTTTACCCAGACCGCCTTGCATGGCGCTTGGGATTTGGGGCTGACTTCCGAAGGAGCTGTTGCCGTAGTGCTTGGCCTTCATCCATCGAATTTTTACAAGAGCATGACCACTCATGCCGATCACCGTATTTGGCAAGACGTTTATCACGCCGGCTTGAAGTCAGGCATGAAGCTTTACATTAAGCTGACGCTGCGCGAAAACGGAATCGTCGTGATTCAATTTAAGGGAAAATGAGATGAAACACTTGTGCTTGAATTGCGAAAAAGCGGATATGGTGCGCGGCAAAAAGGACAAGGTCGTCGAATACCGTGGCAAGCAAATCACCATTACCGCAGTGGACGGCTGGCATTGCCCTGCGTGCGGCGAATGCGAATTCGCCAGAGGCGAAGGCAAACGCTATGCGGCGGCAGTAGAACAACTACGCGATGCAATAGACAAACAGGAATCTGCTGAACTGGCGCGTATCCGCAAAAAACTCAAACTGTCGCAAAAAGAAGCCGCCGCGATTGCGGGGGGCGGTGTTAATGCATTTTCGCGCTATGAACACGGCAAGTCCAGGCCGGTTGCGGCAGTCGTCAACCTGTTCCGCATTCTGGATAAGCACCCGGAATTAGTAGATGAAATTCGCTAGGAGCGATGGATTTTGCGCCGCATGACAACTCGCCATGGAATCAATTCTGCTCCGTCCCTGAGGTCGCTTATTGTTACTTCTTCCGCTTCTTGCTGTGCCCGATTTTTCCTTGCTTGCGGAATCCGTCGCGTGAGTTGAGGAAGTTCAATACCTTTGCGCGGGATGGATGGTCGCACGGAATGTGTCTTAGAAAATCTTCGATCAATGTCTTGCCATTACTTGCGGTGAAAGGGTTCGCGTATAACCATTCTGCGACAAATTGCAGTGAGTTGATGGTATCAGGATGACTTTCCCCCAAGAGTTCGCGCTGCATTTCGAGTGACTGTTTGCCGATTTTAAGGGCGCGGGGATAGTCACCAAGTTTTTTGTGGTAACTGGCAAGGTTGCTAAGCGAATTGGCAATATCAGGGTGTTTGTCACCTAAGAGTTCACGCCGCATTTCAAAAGCCTGCATGCCAAGTTCAAGGGCGCGGGTATGCTCACCAAGTTCTGCGTGGCGATTAGCCAAGTTGTTGAGCGAGGTGGCAACATCAGGGTGTTTGTTGCCCAAGAGTTTGTGCCGCATCTCAAGAGCCTGTTTGCCGAGTTCAAGGGCGCGTGAATGCTCACCGAGTTTCGCGTAGAAAAGCGCAAGATTGTTAAGTGAGTTGGCAATGCTAGGGTGTCTGTCGCCCAAGAGTTCACGCATCATTTCAAGCGCCTGATTGCCGAGTTCAATGGCGCGGGTGTGCCCACCAAGTTCTGCGTGGCGGTTAGCCAAGTTGTTGAGCGAGGTAGCAATATCAAGGTGTTTGTCGCCCAAGAGTTTGCGCCGCATTTCGAGTGCTTGTTCGCCGAGTTCAATGGCGCGGGGACGTTCGCCAAGTTTCGCATAGAAACTAGCCAAGTTGTTGAGCGAGGTAGCAACATCAGGGTGTTTGTTGCCCAAGAGTTTGTGCCGCATCTCAAGAGCCTGTTTGCCGAGTTCAAGGGCGCGGGGATAGTTACCAAGTGCTGCGTGGCAACTGGCAAGGTCATTGAGCAGGTTTGCCTTCAGGAGCGTACGGCCAAAATCCTGAGCCTCATATGCCTCAAGTGCCTGCTGCACGATGCGAAACGCTTCGTTATAGCGCCCTCGGTGATGGGCAGGATAGGCTTGCAGCCAGAGTAGGCGGACGGATGTAACAGGTGAAAAAAGCCCGGCGTGAACCTGCCATGCGCGCAAGTGCTCGAGTTCCAACTCAAAAACAGGCAGTTCACGGAAGTCTTGTCGGATTCCCTCGAACCAGTCGCCCAAACGTTGCGCTATCGTGTTGGCCCAATCATTGAGCTGGGCGAGCGGTCGGTCTTGACGACGCACTTCCTGCACCAGCCGGTGGACGGCGTAGCGTTCGCTATCCGGAATTTTTTGCAGCAGCCGTAGCGCTTCGCCCAAGCCAAGGGCACCGTATAGATGAGTCGGCTGAACTTCGAGGAGGTGCGCCATCAACCGCAGACACATAGGCGAGGAGCCGCTCCAGGTAAGAAGATCCAGCACGTCGGCTAGAAGTGGTTCTTCGCTGATTTCCCGTTCGCTGACTCTCAATGTCTTGAACAGGTCGGCTTCGTGCTTGGTCAGGCTGGCAAGCTGTGTGGGCAGTGCTTGCTTCAAGTTTTCACGCAGCAGGTCACGGTAAGCGCACCAGCCGATGGGACGGCGTGCAAGATAGGCGCCTGCCAATTCCAGCGCCAGCGGTAGTCCGCTTAGGACAGTGGCAATTTCGCGAGCCGCGGATTCTTCTTCTTCGTCCACCGGCTGCGTCTTGGATTCCTGAACCAGCATCGAATAAGACTGCTCGTCATCAAGCAGATCAAGTTTAACATCGACGAATTCAGACTGTTCGCGGCGGCTGGTCACCAGAATATGGGGGCTGGCCGACGGGTCGGGGAGGTAGTCGCGGATGGCGTCCACCGACTCCAGATTGTCGAATACGATCAGGCAGTCCGAATAGGTCTTGAGGCGATGGCGAGGCCTGCGGAATATAATGAGCGTAGCGAAACCATCCTAATGACTACACAAGACAGTTGCCATCAGGCAGCATAAGGCGTTTAATCTTAATCAAACAATAACGCAAGCTGCAAGCAGCCCTATGTCGATCACCAACCTGACTCCCGCCGAGCTTCGCCTCACCATCGGTCCCGACACGCTCGGCTTCGCCGACACTTCCGAATTGCTGGAACAGACGCTGCCGTGGATCGGGCAGGAGCGCGCGGAAAATGCCGCGCGCTTCGGCCTCGGCATGGATCAGCCGGACTACAACCTGTTCGTGCTGGGCGA
>CAYGIF010000033.1:0-18213 GCA_964349865.1 uncultured Gallionella sp.
TCCAGCGGCACCGCGCCGCCGGTGTAGCCGGTGCCGCCGCCGCGCGGGATGATGGTCAGCTTGAGTTCGATGCAGGCGCGCACCAGCGGCGCGACTTCCGTTTCGGTGTCGGGGTGAAGCACCACGAACGGATATTCCACGCGCCAGTCGGTCGCGTCGGTGACATGCGAGACGCGCGCCAGGCCGTCGAACTGGATGTTGTCGCGGCGCGTGATGCGGCTCAGCACGCGCAGCACGCGTTTGCGCAATTGCAGGGTTTGTTCGAATTCGGCGGCGAACTGATCGACTGCTGCGGCGGCGAGTTCGAGCAGGCGCTTTACTTTAGGATTGTTCTGGCGGCGCGCCTCGATGTCGTTCAGGCGGTGATGCAGCGCGCCGATCAGCGCCTCGCGGCGCTTGCGGTTGGAAAGCAGATCGTCTTGCAGATACGGATTGCGCGTCAGCACCCAGATATCGCCCAGCACCTCGTACAGCATCTGCGCGGAGCGCCCGGTGCGGCGTTCTTCGCGTAGCGTGTTGAGTATCTCCCACGCCTCGCCGCCGAGGATGCGCAAGACGATCTCGCGGTCGGAAAACGAGGTGTAGTTGTAGGGAATCTCTCTTAAGCGCGCAGTCATGGTCTGCCCTGGTTCGACAAGACGCGCATTTTACCTTACACGCCGCTCATGCGGATAAAATGCCGGCTATATGAACCGTTCACCCGACAACCCGACCGCGCGGGTATTCTTCGCCTTGTGGCCGGAGGCCGCCGAGCGCGAGCAACTGGCCGCATGGCAGGCGCCGCTGGAACGCCTGTGCGGCGGGCGCGCGATGCGCGGCGAGACGTTGCACAACACGCTGGTGTTCATCGGCGATGTGGAGTTATATGGCTTGGAAGTATTGCAGTTTGCGGCGGGGGAGGTCAGCGGGGAGGGTTTCGATCTGTGTTTCGATCAAGCGCACTACTGGGGGCACAACCACATCGTGTATGCCGCGCCCCACCGCATGCCGCAACAACTGGCGCAACTGGTCGACGCGCTGGGGCAGCGCCTGGCCGCGCATCGCTTCAAATTCGACCGGCGCGAGTACAAACCGCATGTCACGCTGTTGCGCAACGCGCACTGGAGCGATGCGCCGCTGCCCGCGATGCAGCCGGTAAGCTGGCAGATCAGGGATTTCGCGCTGGTACAATCCGTGCCTCGGGACGGGTTGACGGGTTACCGGGTGCTGGCGCGTTTCCCTTTGGGCGCCGGTGACGGATAATCCCGCTGTCAAATAACAGGAGCGCATGCATGCTCAATATTTTTACGCTGGAAAACGGACGGCTGGCCAGTATCCGGCCGGATGAGATCGCCGCGCGCAAGCCGATCTGGGTGGATGCCATCGCGCCCGGCGAAGACGAGCGCGCATGGGTGGACAAGGCTTTCTCGGTCATCCTGCCGCAACCGGAACATTTGCGCGACATCGAAGCGAGCGCGCGGTTCTACGAGGAAAACGGGGAACTGCATGTGCGTTCGGATTTCCTGCTTGGCAAGGAAAGCGATTCGCGCAGCGTGATCGTCGCCTTTGTGCTGTCCAATAACGTGCTGTTCAGCGTGCATGACGAAGACCTGCCGGTATTCCAGCACTTCCGCCTGCATTCGCACGGGCAGCCCGACCTCGTAGCGGACAGTCTCGACGTGTTGATCGATCTGTACGGCTCCGATGTGGAGTTTTCCGCCGATGCGCTGGAAGAGGCTTATGCCGATCTCGGCGAAATCAGCGGCACGGTGCTCAAAAGCACGCTCAGCGACAAACAGGCCGGTGCGGTGCTGGCCAGCATCGCCCATGCGGAACACCTGAACGGGCGCATCCGCCGCAACCTGATGGATACGCGCCGCGCGGTTTCGTTCCTGATGCGCAGCAAGCTGCTCACCCCGGATCAGATGGAGGAAGCGCGCCAGATCATGCAGGACATCGATTCGCTGGATGGGCATACCGCGTTCCTGTTCGACAAGATCAACTTCCTGATGAATGCCACGGTCGGTTTTATCAACGTCAACCAGAACAAGATCGTGCGGCTGTTCTCGGTGGCTGCGGTGGCGCTGCTGCCGCCCACACTGATCGCTTCGGTCTATGGGATGAATTTTCAGTACATGCCGGAACTTCAGTGGGCAAACGGCTATCTATTCGCGTTGTCGCTGATGGCGGCATCCGTCGCATTGCCGTTTTGGCTGTTCCACCGCAAGGGTTGGCTGAAATAGGCCGATACTAAAATTTAGCCTGATTACGTCATGAAGAAATCAAACCATTCCGCCCGATGGGGCGGCTTGCTGTTGCCGGCCTTGTTGTGCCTGGAGTTTGCGCCAGCGGCTTATGCCGGAGGCGAGGAATTTGCGCTGTGCGCAAAAAAACACCCGGACAACAACGCCGAACGCCTGAAATGCTACGACAATGCGCAGGCCGCTGCTACCGTATCCGATCTGCCGCAGCCGGAAGATGACGAAGTAACGCCGCCAGTCGCCGCGCAGGCGCCGGTCGCCGAGCGCTCCTATCTGACCAGGACCTGGAACCTGGATGACCGGACCAGCCACGACGAAAGCAAGCTGGGCCGTCTTATACCGCACCGGCTAAACTATTTGATGGTCAGGAAAACCTTCAATGTCAACAATCGGCCTGCCTCCCCCGCCGCCGTCAACGGCACGCCCATACCCGATGATATTGATGCGCTGGAAACCAAATTTCAACTGAGTTTCAAGAAAGACATCGGCAGCCAGCAGGATATCAATTTTTGGGACTTCAAGACATTACGCGTGTGGGGGGCTTATTCGCAGCAATCCAATTGGCAGGTGCTCAACACGCGCAATTCATCACCGTTCCGCGAAACCAATTACGAGCCGGAGCTGATTGCCACGTTCGGCACGGGTAGCCCGTCGGGATTGAAGCTGGTCAATCTCGGCCTGGTGCACCAGTCGAATGGAAAGCGCTTTACGGAATCGCGCAGCTGGAACCGCGTCTACCTGCAAGGCGGCTGGGAATGGGGCAACACTTCGGTGATGGCGCGCGGCTGGTGGCGTATTCCGGAGAATTCGCTGAAAGACGACAACCCGGACATCGCCGATTATATCGGGCGGGCCGACCTGGTGGCGCGCTGGGAGCCCACGGATAAATCGCAGGCCGTAGCCGTGTTGCTGCGCAACAATCTCCGCTGGACGCAAAACCGCGGCTTCGTGCAGGTCGATTGGTCGACGCCGATCGCATTGGGAAATGCGGTGCGCGTCCATGCGCAAGTGACTTCAGGTTTTGGCGAAAGCCTGATCGACTACAACCACCGCCAGAACACCTTCGGGCTGGGATTTTCTTTTCGCGAGTGGTAGTCAGGCTGCAGGCGCATGGCCGGGCAGCGGCATAACACCCGGCATCGAATCAACCCCTGCATTTTACTGTGCCGCGAGCCGGTTGATGCACCACGCCGCTGCGGCAAGCCCCATGGACGCGGTGACCGTCACCACCGACCCGTAACCAGAGCAACTCAGGTTACCCGCAGTGCATGCGGCGCCCCTCTTGGTCGGTTCGTCCAGATACACGCAGGCCACGCCGAACTTGCCGTTCTTGTGGGGCAGGATTCTGAATTCCTTGCTCAGCCGCTTCCTGACGCGCGACAGCAACGCATCGTGGACGGAGCATCCCAGATCGGACTGGCGGAGATTGAGGGGGTTGCTTTTCCCGCCCGCTACGCCGCATACCACGAGCCGCATCTTGTTGCGCCGTGCATGGGCAACCAGGGCGGCCTTCGCGCGGGCGTTGTCGCAGGCGTCGATGACGGCGTCGAACGCGCCTTCCGGGATCAAGTCGCCGACATTCTCTTCGGCCAAGAAATCGTCGATGGCGGCCACCTTGCAAGCGGGATTGATGTCGCGGACCCGCGCTTCCAGCACCGACACCTTCGCCGCGCCGAGCGTGCTGCCCAGCGCCTGTATCTGCCGGTTCATGTTGGATGCGGCGACATGGTCCAGGTCGATCAGCGTGATATGCCCGATGCCGCTGCGCGCGAGCGCCTCGACCGCCCAGGAACCGACGCCGCCCACGCCCACCACCGCCACGCGGCTGCGATGCAGCGCCATGCGGGCGCCTTCGCCATACAGGCGGTCGATGCCGCCGAAGCGGCGCTCATGGTCGTTGCCGAGATGGGAATGAGGCATGTTTACTGCTGCCCGAGTCTGGGGAGTGCGGAGCGCGCGTTTTCCGTGGTGATGCGCGCGATATCCTCCAGCGGCATGCCGCGCAATTCCGCCAGCGTCTGGGCGATGCGCGGCAGGTATTCCGGTTTGTTCGGTTCGCCGTGCGTCAGGAATGCCGGCGGGATGTCCGGCGCGTCGGTTTCCAGCACGATGCTCTCCAGCGGCAAGGTCGCGGCGAGTTCGCGCAGGCGCGCCGCGCGCGGGTAGGTCATCGCGCCGCCGAAGCCGAGCTTGAAGCCGAGCCCGATGAACTCCTCCGCCTGCTGGCGGCTGCCGCTGAAGGCGTGGGCGATGCCGCCGCGCACCTTGATCTGGCGCAGAAGCTTGAGGATGGTGTCCTGCGCGCGGCGGATATGCAGCAGCACCGGCAAGTCGAATTCGCGCGCCAGTTTCAGTTGTTCGATGAAAAAATATTCCTGGCGCTTTCGGTCATGGTGTTCGATGAAAAAATCCAGCCCGATCTCGCCGACCGCGACCGTGGCAGGCTGCGCCAGATAGCCGCGCAGCGCGTCGAGGTCTTCCGGCATCGCAGCGCTGGTATATATCGGGTGGATGCCATAGGCGGGCGCGCAAATCGGGAATCGTTCGCACAGTTCTCGCACCGCTGCGAAATTGGCGCGCATGACAGAGGGCACGACGATGCGTTCGACTCCGGCGGCCTGCGCAGATTCCACCAGCGCAGCCTGGCTGCCGTCAAATTCGGCGGCATCGAGATGGCAGTGGGTGTCGATAAATTGCATAAGGCCAAGTCTGCCGTCAGCAGTCAATCTGCTCGGGAATGATTGGCCGGATTCTCGTTCCCACGGTCTCCGTGGGAACGCATCAGGGGACGCTCCGCGTCCCGCACCGCAGAGCGGCACGGCCAGCGTTCCCACGCGGAGCATGGGAGCGATGCAATGTCGCCATAATTACTGACTGCTGTGTAAAAGCGATTCATGTCACACACCCCTCGCACGGCGAGGTTAGAGCGCGGTTGTCCATCGTCAGCACGATCTTGCCGGTCATGCCGCCCGCCTCGATCATGCGGTGCGCCAGCGCGGCCTGCTCCAGCGGCAGCTTGTGCGACACCAGCACGCCGAGCCTGCCTGCCTCGACGAGTTGCGCGCCCTGTTCCAGTACTTTGCGCTGGCGGATACGTTCATCGTGCAGCTTCATCACCTGCGGCGTGAGCATCAGCTCGAAGCATAGCGACAGATTGCGCAGCCGCGCCAGTTGCGCATCGGCCAGCGACAGCGGGGTGGCGAGCAGGGTGGCCAGCTTGCCGCCGACGCGCACGGCATTCAGCGAGCGCAGGAAGGTCTCGCCGCCCACCGTGTCGAACACCACATCCGCGCCCTTGCCGCCCGTCCATTGCAGGGCCTCCCGCACGAAATCCTGCTCGCGATATTCGATGATCTTTTCCGCGCCGAGGCCATGTGCCAGCCCGACCTTTTTTTCGTCGCCGACCGTTGCGGCAATATGTGCGCCGAGGTGATGGGCGAGCTGCACGGCGATATGCCCCACGCCGCCGGCGGCGGCATGGATCAGGATGGTCTGCCCGGCTTGCAGGTTGGCGCGCTCGACCAGCGACTCCCAGGCGGCAATTAACACCAGCGGCAACGCGGCACTATCCTCCAATGAAAGATTGGCGGGTTTCGCCGCGCAATACTCCTCGTGGAGCGTGGTGTATTCGGCGTAGCAGCCCGGCTCGTCGCCAATGCCGCCGTTGCAGAAATACACCGCATCGCCGGGCTTGAAGCGCGTCACCGCGCCGCCGGTTTCCTCGACGATGCCCGCGCCGTCGCAGCCGAGTATCGCGGGCAGCCTGTCGGGGTGGTAGGCGGGCTTGGCGCGCAGCTTGGTGTCGATCGGGTTCACCCCGGCGGCGGCGAGCTTCACGCGCAGGTGATACGGCGAGGGCAGTTCCGGTTTGGCAATCTCGCGCAGTTGCAGCACATCGGCCTTGCCGGCGGCGGTCATCAATATGGCTTTCATCGTCATTTCCGTCGTTCCCGAACTCGGTTCAAATCACAATTTAATGCATGCCGTCCATGCGTTGCGCGAACAGCATCCTGACGAAACGGTGCGGATCTTTCATGCCGCGCTCCATTTGCGCGGACGTCGGCGTGTAATCCTCGCGCTCGGCAAAGGTATATCTGATGCTGATTTCCGGATCGGTCAGGCCGCGTTCGATCTGTTCGGGTGTCGGCCTGTAGTCCTTTCGGTCGGCAAATCTCGCCCTGACTTCAGGGCTTTCATCCGTCAGGCCGCGCTCGATCTGCGCGGCTGTCGGCGTGTAATCCCTGCGCTCGGCAAATTCCTTCCTGACGAGGGTATCCTTATCTGTCAGGCCGAGTTCTATTTGTTCCGGGGTCAATTTTTGCATGTTTATGGTTTATGTATGGTTTGGGGTGGCAATTCTGCGAAGGTCGCTATGTTAAACTGCGCGCCTCATTTGCGCATCTTTTCGACGGGATAGGCTATGTCTGGAAATACCTTCGGCACGTTGTTCACGGTGACTTCGTTCGGCGAATCGCACGGCGCGGCGATCGGCTGCGTGGTGGACGGCTGCCCGCCGGGGCTGGCGTTATGCGAAGCCGACCTCCAACGCGACCTCGATCGCCGCAAGCCCGGCACGTCGCGCCATGTCACGCAGCGGCAGGAATCCGACACCGTGGAAATCCTGTCCGGCGTATTCGAGGGCAAGACCACCGGCACGCCGATCGCGCTGTTGATCCGCAACGAAGACCAGCGCAGCAAGGATTATGGCAATATCGCCGAGACTTTCCGCCCCGGCCATGCCGACTACACCTACTGGCAGAAATACGGCATCCGCGACCATCGCGGCGGCGGGCGCGCGTCGGCGCGCGAAACGGCGGGGCGCGTCGCAGCCGGGGCGATTGCGAAGAAGTGGCTGAACGAACGCTACGGCGTGACGGTGCGCGGCTATCTGATGCAGCTCGGCGAGATCGCGACCCCGTTCAGGAACTGGGATGATGTGAACGGCAACCCGTTCTTCGCGCCGGACGCCAGCGTCGTGCCCGCGCTGGAAGACTACATGGACGCATTGCGCAAGTCTGGCGACTCCATCGGCGCGAAGCTCGCGGTCGTCGCGCACAACGTCCCGGTCGGCTGGGGCGAGCCGGTGTTCGATAGATTGGATGCCGAAATCGCCTACGCGCTGATGGGCATCAACGCGGTGAAGGGCGTCGAGATCGGCGCTGGTTTCGACTGCGTGACGCAGAAGGGCAGCGAACATGGCGACGAGCTCACGCCGCAAGGGTTTTTATCCAACCACGCGGGCGGCATCCTCGGCGGCATCTCCACCGGGCAGGACATCGTCGCGCACTATGCCGTCAAACCCACCTCCAGCATCCGCCTCCCGCGCCGCTCGATCAACAAGGCGGGCGAGGCCGTGAATGTGTCCACCGAAGGCCGTCACGACCCCTGCGTCGGCATACGCGCTACCCCGATCGCCGAAGCGATGCTGGCGCTGGTGCTGATCGACCATGCGCTGCGGCATCGCGGGCAGAATGCGGATGTGCAGTGTGGGACGCCTAAATTCGTCAGAGCGCCCCAGTCATGATCTGAGCTTTCCTGATGCCGTTCCCAGGTTCAATGAATCAACCCGACGGTGATTACCGCTTCATACGCCCCGTTCTTGCCGTGGCGGTTTGAGAAAGCATGCTTCGGCAGGGTTGCCATGACCGTCTTGATTATTTCGTCCAACCCGGAACCGATCATAAAAAACCTGCCATGCCCATCCGGGGCATCTGGGTTGCCAGGCATCTGGGCGAATATATGGATTTGATAATTTGATGAAAAAAAGGAGTCGGGAATGTTTACACTGACCTCGATATCTTTTCCTGGCGCCTTGTCCCCCGTGTTTATCCTGATCTCGTACGGCAAACGAGGCCCTGTGGCATGGGCCTCATAAATACCCTGAGTTGAAGGAGAAGCAGTGGCGGATATCGTGACTTCCTGAGTGCCGTCAAAAGTGCCGGCAGGAAATATGACCGATGCATACCCCGCAAGATTCACCGCTTCCCCAATAGGAGGTATTTTAGCGGCCACTGTGTGTTCTTCCAGGCTCATTATGGTTACGATAATCGGCGCATCAGCTTCACCGGTCATCTCAACCGAAATATTATTTTGCTCCTGGAGTTTTACGGGTTTCGCAAGCATCTTGAATTGTTGGACAAGCTCATCAGGCGAGGCGATGCTCTCCCCGTTTATATCAATTGCGCTCTTGCCCACCCCTTTCTCGCTACCCCCTCCGCTTTGAACCGAAACGATAAACTTCTGGCTGACATCCTGAACGGGAAAACTCTTAACCACTCGCTGAGATTTGTCGCTCTCATTGGAAAAGAATTCCGGACCGAAGATGAGAGGCTGCCCGTAGGCGCAAGAAACAAGACTATTGCAGAAATACAGTGGCAGTGCGGCCAGAATAAAGGTATTGGATTTCTTCTTGAAGGACTGCATGAATTTGCGAGAACACCTCTGTGTCACTGTTTTAATTCAAAAGCACTTTCCCCGGTGGCGCCTTTTTTTATTTTGCAGATAATGGGGTGTTTTATCGGCATGTTTTCCGAGGTGAAACTTGTTTTTCCTGTTACGCCTATACAATCTTTTCGATTGATTAGTGTTTCCCTTACCTTGGAGGTGTCGGTCGAACCCGCTTCCTTGATCGCTTCGGCAACCAGCATGAAAGTGTCATAGGCCAAAGCAGCAAACCGGTCGGGATTGGCTTTTCCATAATCTTTTAGGAACTCGTCCATTTTGGCTGACTTGTTATCAGCAGAAAAGGTCGTGTACATAAGCGTTTCGTTTACGGCATCTCCGCCCTTCAAATATTCTTCTGAAAAAAGGTCTTCGCCGCCGATGATGGGGAGGGTTAATCCCGCTTTTTTCATCTCCTGCGCAAGAAGCACAGCTTCTGTAGCGCCTCCCGTAAAGATCACTCCATGCAATGGATCGGGGCTTTTCTTTATCGCGCCAACAACTGCCTTCATATTGCGGCCTCCGGTAAAGGAATCATAGGTGTCAGCTTCAAGTTTTATCACGCCGTGATGTTTATCAAGCGCCTTCTTGAACAGCGAACTTAATTCCAGAGAAAAATCATCGTCAGAAGCTGAAACCAATACGTAATTAACCCCCAACTCCGGAATTGCGTATTTTATTAAATCCTCCGTTGCGGTTTCATCGGGAACGGCTGTACGAAACACATATTTACCGCTGCCTTTGAGGTGCCTCCTTGATCCAACAGAGATAAATATGGTCTTGGACTCGTTAACCAAATGAACAGGCGCAAAGGTGGACGAGCCTGTAGGGGCAGCTAATATTGCGATAGCTCTCTGGCTGATAAGATCTTTCACAATTTGAGTGGTCGTGCCTATATCGCTTTTATCATCAAAGTGGAGCACTTTGATCTCTTTGCCCGCTATTCCACCTTGGGCATTGAATCGCTTGGCCGCCGCCAAAGCGCCTTCCACTACACTCATTCCGTAGCTCGCTTCCTCGCCCGTCTCGGGTCCGACAATGCCTATGATCAAGGGCCTTTCGTCTTTTACTGTTTCTGGCGTCTTTGCCTCTTTTTTGTCCGAGCAGCCAGAAAACAGCAACATCGCCATTACCGCAATGACCGTAATGCTGATTTTGTTATGAGATGTATTCATAGGAGTCTGCTCTCAATAAGGGCGCTTCGGTTTGTAAAACCACAAATTCCTGATTGACGCCAAGCCGGGTGCCGGGCGAATTCGGGCTGGAGGACGCAACTCACGCGCCGGCGCCCGCCTCCAGCAATTTATCCATATTCAGGATGAGGGTATTGACCATGTCCTCTTCGACATCAAATACTTTTTTCGACTGATCAACCTTGGCAAAATACCCCCTCTTTGCCCGATCCTTGTCACCAATGGTGAGTATATACGGCTTCTCTTTCTGTTCTTGATATATGGTCAACTGCAACATCGGCGAAGAGAGGCCATAAGGGGCAAGATCAGCCGGGTTTTCATCTGCAAAGGCCTTTATTTCCCCATTTTTTATTGTGTACAGGTACTCCAGCACCTTTGCCATGGAGGCTATCCCTGTTGTCGGTTCAAGCATATTCCATTTTGACTGATTCTGCACGATGACTACCCTGTCCATGCCCTTTTTAACTATTTCAAGTCGCCTCAATTTTGTCGGGTCGAAATCCAGAATGGTCTTGTCCCGCAAGGCATAGACGTCTTTGTTCACTTCTTTCTTGAGATCCGAATGTACACGGTATACCTCCGGCCTCCCCTTGAACATGGCATACGCCACATTATTGGTAGGTCCTTTTTCTCCGAAAACAATAACGGTCTCCGCATTTGCGGACTTCAAACCCATTTCAATCTCCGGGTCGCCCAAGCCCAGTTCGACTAATTTGGCATGCTCAACCTTTTCAAACAGTACCGCATCCTTTCTGGATGTGACGACGTTGGTTAACAGCTTTTCTATCGCCTTGACATCCCCTTTTGCGCTCAATGGCTGCACCAATTGCCATCCGTCTTTCTCCCGAACCGCCTTGATCTGAATGTTTTCTTTAATGTTGCTTATCCAGAATTCCGAGACATCCTTCACGGCAGTGGGTAGAAGTTTCAGCTGCTCTTCTTTTAACTGCTTAACCGCTTCCTCCTTCTTGTCGAAGAAAAAGAACGCGCCGCCCAGCGTGATCAGCACGATAAACCAAAAAAGGGTCTTTTTAGTAAAATTCACGCGCCACGCCTTCTTCTGGCTGTTACACCAAGCCCCGTCACCAACAGCAGCGACGGCACAATCACCACGGAAAGCCAGAAAACAATTTTTCCCTGCACGGCGGTCAGCAGAAGGGGTGTCAGGCCCGGTTCTTTTTTCCTGATCGAAATCAAGGTATGCTCCTCCGCCAGCCAGTTGAGCATGTTCAGGAGGAAATCCTTATTTCCTGCCTTCATGAATTTATTGCTCGCAAAGTCCGAATCGCCCGTGACCAGTATCTTCCCCCAAGTTTTCAGGCTTTCCTGCCCTTCCCCGGCTTTATCGTCCTTGGCTTTAGCATCCCCGAGGTTTACCTCCACTGCGGTGACAGCTACCACACTGATGGGGCCGCGTTTATGCTTGTCAGCGTTAAATTCTTCATCTTCCCTGGTAAGTTTCCTGAGATCGCTAGTCACTGCCCAGCTCTTGTCGCTGGTTTTGGCGATATCGAAGCTTCCCTTGGCAGGCTCTTCTTTTATATGTACCGATCGGGCAAAAGGGAAAAAGGTAAATTGCTCGAATTCACGGGTGACAGGATGATTTTTGTCATATTGCACTATCACGGGTATCGCGATATTGCTGCCGGAAACCTGGCTCATCTTATCGAAAATGAGATCGTTCGTGAGTTCGAAGCCGAATCCACCCAAGTAGCTTGTGAGCTTTGGCAACCCGCCGCTGGGATCAACCATGAACATTACCCGCCCGCCTTTTTTGACGAATGCAGTTATCTTGTCCAGCTCGGCTTGCAAATAGTCCGCTTCCGGGCCGCTTACCACCAATACGGCGGCATCATCCGGCACCCTTTCCACGTTGATTAACAGCAAGTCGCGCACCTGGTGGTTTTCCCTCTCGATCGCCTCCTTGACATACGAATAGCCATTCTCCTCCTTGCTGTCGATTCGCTTCTCGCCGTGCCCGGTGACAAAGTAGAAAACCTTGATGTCTTTACTGAGCAACTTCAGCAGGGAATTGGTGAGTTTGTTTTCCGATTCAGTGCCGATAATCTCTTGCTTGTCGCCATACTTTAATACCGTAGTTCTGTAGGACGTAATCCCATACTTTGCTGTTTCTATCGGATCTCTGTCCGGGTCTATAAAACGAAAGCTGAATTGGGGCGCGTGGTAGGCATATTCACCCAACAGGTCGGACATCGCCTGCCTCGTCCTCTCGTCACTGCGATAGAAGGCAATGGCCTCAACATCCTCTTTCAGGGATTTTAATATCTTGACCGTATGGTCAGAAAGGGTATATCTGCCATCCTGTGTCAAATCGACCCGCACCTTGTATTTGATCGACATGCCCGCGATAAGCCCGATTATCACTAGAAATACCATGCTCATAATCGCCGTATTAAAGGCGTACTTGGTGGAACGCTTGGTGATGAATTCCCTGATTTCCTTAAAATATATATAGAAAAACAGCAGCAGTAGCAGAAGCCCTACCCATATCAGCGTCAATGGCAGGTTGCCCATCTCGCCGGTTATCGCATAAGTAATCCCCCCTGCCGCCATCAAGAAAATGGACAGCAGGCCCAATGGCGCGAATAATCCCTTAGCTTTCATTATCTCCACCTCTTCGTTTCCAGACTCCTGAGAGTAAGGAACAGGAATAGCACGATGAAACAAAGGTAGTAAATGATGTCCGTCGAATCCACGACCCCCTTCGACATGCTTTCTATATGCTCGTTAATCGAAAGATAGCCAAGAAATTGGCCCAGCCCGGCAGATACCAGTTGGACGGAATAGCTTAAAAACCAGAAAAAGAACAGCATGCCATAAGATATTGATGCAGAGACAATCTGATTTTCCGTCAACGACGAAGTAAAAATCCCCAGAGAGATGGCTGATGCCCCTAACAGGACAAGCCCCAAATAACCTGTCCAGATCGGCATCACTTCCGGCTCGCCCAAAACGACAAGAAGAATAGGGTAGGTGGCCGTCAGCAATATCATGGTCAGCAATACAACGAGGCAGGCCAGATATTTGCCCAGCACCACGTCAACATCATTGACCGGGAAGGTCAGCAGCAACTCGATCGTGCCGGTCTTTTTTTCTTCGGCCAGGAGCCTCATGGTCAATAACGGCGTCATCAGCAACAAAATAATGCCAATAGTTCCAAACAGCGGCCTGATCACCGTCTCATTGATGTTTAATAGCTGGTATTGCTTTGCCAGCATGGGATCGGTCTGAGCCTGATAACTGACAATCGAGAAGGTGGCGACGAGGTTGTAGAAAAAATAACCCGTCATCAGCAAAAACATGATGATCACGATATAAACCGTAAGCGAACTGAAATAGGATTTCAGTTCCCGATTGAGGATAAGGCTGACATTCCTGATATTCATGCCTCCTCCTTTGTGACCAGATCGATGAAAATATCTTCCAGGCTAACCTCAAGGAGGCGCATTTCCACAAGCTCCCATTTGTTTTTTTCAATCATGGCCTGGATGCCTTGCCTTCCCCGCTTTTCATCGTCAAGCGCAACAATAAATCCGTTGGTATCGCCCGGGACGGCCTCTCTTTCAACCCCTTTAATGCCGCCCACGCGGGAAAGCTCCTGCTCAATCGCCCGCGCATCACCGTTGATGCGCAATAACAACCGCTGCACGCTTTCAGTTGCAAGATTCTCCGGCCTGTCTTCTGCCACCACTTTCCCCTTGTTGATAATGATCACCCTGCCACAGAGGATGCTGACTTCCGGGAGAATATGGGTGCTGAGAATAACGGTATGCTTGCCCGCCAATTCCTTGATCAGGCTTCTGATCTCCTTGATCTGCTTGGGATCGAGGCCAACCGTAGGCTCATCCAGAATCAACACCTCAGGGTCATTGACCAATGCCTGGGCAATGCCGACCCTCTGTCTGTATCCCCCTGAGATGGTGCTGATCAATTTGTTGGAAACGTCGCTGAGGCCACAGTCATCCATGATCTTGGCGGCTTTTCGATTGACCTCTTTGCCGGGCGTCCCCTTGATGGCCGCCACAAAACGAAGATAGTCATTCACCTTCATGTCTTCATAAAGAGGGACTCTCTGCGGGAGATAGCCAATCCTTCTACGAACATTCAAGGAGTCTTCGAAGCAATCGTAGCCAGCCACGATAGCCTTCCCTTTTGTGGGAGGGAAAAAGCAGGTCAAAATGCGCATTACCGTAGTCTTCCCGGCCCCATTGGGCCCGAGAAAACCCAGTATTTCACCTTTTTCAACAGTGAAGCTGATGTTGTCAACGGCACGGAATTCACCGTATTCCTTGGTTAAATTTTCGACTTCGATCATTGGATTTACTTTATTAATTACTAATTTGCAATGATAGCAGCAATTAATTTTTTGGCGCAACACTGTTTGTCAAAACACTGTACCCACCAATTGGGATTAAAGAAGTCGCTCCGCCTAGAGGCGCATAACCAGCATTGGAGAATACACACCTGCCGTTCCGCAATAGACCATCCAGTCCGCATGGCTATTTGTGACATGTGCAAACATGAAGATGCATACCATTCAAATAATTTTTGCGTCAATTTTGGGGTGTGCTATCATAATTCTGTATGTTAGATGCACTATATATATTTGAAGAATGCTCACTTTTAAAAGGGTTCGTTTTATTATGAAAAATCGATTCATTGGAAATAAGGTGACTCTTGGTTTTTTGACTATTCTGATAGCAGGCATGTCAAGCGCCAAGGCGGGCGAAGCATCGGATCGTCAATCAGCAAAGAAGGAAAAAGCCAGGAACAATAACGAAATGGTGGTCATACCTGCCGGAAAATTCATCTTCGGAAAACCCGGCGCAACCAAGGAAATCAGCTTGCCCGCCTATTCGATCGATAAGTACGAAGTTACCAACAAACAGTACGCCAAGTTCAATTTGGACCACAAATATGGGCGCGGTGGGGACAACTACCCGGTAACAATGGTTTCTCTTAACGATGCCATCGCCCATTGCGAAGCGCTCGACAAGAGGCTCCCCACGGAACAGGAATGGGAAAAGGCTGCGCGGGGCACCGATGGCAGGATATATCCTTGGGGAAACGAGTTCGATAAGGTACTTTGCATAACCAGTGAAACCGCCGCCGTCGCTGCGGGACAACCTGCGCAACTTGCGCCAGTCGGGTCATGCGAAAAAGGGCAGAGCCCGTACGGCGCCATGGATATGGCCGGCAACGTGTGGGAATGGACATCCAGCTACGATGAGCGTTATAGCGTTCTCAGGGGGGGGTCGTTTTTTGAGGACAGGAATTATGCCATGACTTACAGCTACCTTCTCAGCATCCCCGATGACGCCAAAGACTATGTCGGATTCCGTTGCGTCAAAGGCATTAAATAGCATCGGGTGATTGCCGGCGACCTGAACATCTCATGAAATTCACATAATACAAAAAATTATACGATCTGTTGCGCACCTTGTGGATACATGGCGTAGCGGTTCATGCATCCTGGTCTCGGCTCCTCTCGGGTCGCGAGCAAGGCGTCCCCGGTATGTAACACTTTAGGACGCGAAGGCAGGCGCAGGCTACATCAACCGATGAAGTGTCTGGGTTGTCTGTCAGGTTAATTGTGCGCTGCGGCACACAATCAGGTGAGATATGAAAATTAAACAATCGCGTTGGCACCACAGGATTAAACAATCGCATTGGCACTACTTCTTTGGGGGACTCGCCCTTCTCCTCCTTATTATGCAACTTCTTTCCGGTATGGTTCTGACATTGTTTTATTCGCCTCATCTGAATGAAGCTTATGCCAGCATACAAACGATTTACAATGAATTTGGTGCGGTTGCCTGGATAAGGGACGTCCACCGCTGGGCAGCGCTATTCCTGTTTGTTGCCGTGATAATGCATTTTATAAGAAGTTTTTTAAGAAAGGATTACCTTAACCGGGATAGCAAGACATTGTGGCTGACCGGCGTTCTTCTCTACCTGCCATTATTGGGCTTTCTGTTTACCGGCGTTATCCTGCCATGGGAATGGAGAGGATATTGGTTCATGGAGATGGTGCCCAATTATGTGAATGAAATCCCCTTGATCGGACCTTCTTTCAGTGATTTTCTCATCAGCACCTTTACCCTTAACCGGGCGCTTGTAACGCATGTTGTAATTCTTCCGTTCATCACTTTGGTGTTACTGGATATTCACGCCCTTGCCAAAATTAAAAAAAGAGCGGGCGGGCTTTCCCAATATATCCTCGAACATACTCCGCTCACTGTTCCATTCCTGCTGGCTGTTGCCATACTGGCGTATGCACTGCCGATGCCATCCCAGGATCCCGCGATCATACCGATGCCGCTGGAGGGTGAAAATATTCCAACCGTGGAATGGTTTATTCTCATCTTCTATGTGCCTTATTTATATTTCAAAGGGTTCATGGCGACATTATTCGGCTTCTATGTTCCTCTCATCATTTTTCTGGTTTTGGCGATATTTCCCTATTATCTCAAGGCAAAGAAGAGCAAGAACGGCGATGGCTCCCAGCAGGAATCTCATCACGTCGGGAAGATTGGCGTATTTGCAAAAATCATGACACCTTTCCGGAGAGCCCTGGGGGCAAGGGCTTATGCAAAAACGCTGGCCTTCATGACTGTTTTTCTGGCGGCGATGACCGTGTTCGGCCCGTTTTATGCTGTTTCCCATACATCACCAACCCTCGGCTGCAATTCATGCCATAACGTTACAATGGGAACTCGGTTGGGACTGCCTCCAGCAACATTCAAAGATAGGGTAATGAACCCAAATCTTAAAGATAATACGTTTATGGTAGAGCACTGGTTTTATCCGCAAGTTGTCTGGTAGAAATGTTTTAAGCCGTGGTGGCAATCTATGGCAGGTTAACGGGACATAACCATCATGTCCTGCCATATAGCGATTGCAAATATTTGAATAAGCCATAGAGGAGAGTGCTTTGATTCTGAAGCGTAAAAATGAGTTTTATAGGGGCATATTACTGGTTCTCGCTATTGCGATAGCGGGCTGTGGTCGCGGCACCAGTGCGCTGCCTGAGGACGGACCTGAAACCGTCACTAAACGGTTCTATGAATTAATCTCGGCCGCGAAGCTCGAAGGGGGCACTACGACCGCCAGTGAAGCGTTTAAGATGGTCGATACCAAGGTTTCCAATTTGAACGTGAACCAGTTTCTGGAAGTCATCAAGCGTTATCCGGAAAAATTCGCGGTGGACGTAGGTAAAGCCGAGATCAAAGGAACTCAAGCCTTGGTCGCCATCAGCTATAAGATGCCCTCCAGCTTTGGCGGCGAATATACGGTGCAAGAGGTGTTGCCTCTTAATATCGACCCGGCCACCAACACCTGGAAAATCGACTTTACCGGCGACACTTACGGTATGCAAAAGGATGAGGCAATAGCGGCGAGCAAGTCTGAAACCCCTCCACCCAGCAAATAACAATGAGCGCTGCCAAGGTTGCGGAGCGGATCAGGGATTTTACAAGGATGCAAACTGGCAACTGCGCCAGTTTTATGATCCCACGATGACATGGCGATCCCATGTTTGGAATGCTAACATTTTCAAGATATGCAGAATGCTGGGCGAGCCATAGTGCGCTCAACCAACGTAAAGGCAGCGTCGCTTTTTTGGCCCCGGCCTGTCCGGCTTAGGTATTTTCAATGAAAAAAATATTTAATTTTCCTCTGCGCAAAACCACTTATTTACCGATGATCCTCCTGTGGGTGGCGCTCACAGGCGCGGGAGCGGCTTTTGCGCAGAGCATGCACGATCATGGCGATGCAAAAGACCAGGTTAAGTCGGCAACCCCGGTCAAGGAAGTGGCATTACCCGAAGGACTCAGTTCGGCGCAATCGATGGACATAGACTCGACCGGACGTATCTGGTTTACCGAGAAGGTCGGTAAAAAACTAGCCATGTATGACCCGGAGAAAAAAGAGTTTGCAACCTACTCTCTCCCTTCCTCGTGGGGGAAAATGGGATTTTCAAATATCACCATGGGCCCCGATGGGGACATCTGGTTTACCGTGACTCGATGGGTTGAGAGTGCGGAAGAGCCTCACATTCTGGGACGATTTTCACCTGCGGACGGGTATTTTACGAAGTATGCCATTCCACATAATTCAATTCCTGAAGAATTGATCGTAGATGCGAAAGGTACGATATGGTTTTTTGCCTCCAATAAAAACAATCTTTATCGCGTCGATCCCAAGACCTTTGCGCTAAAAGGGTATCCCATTCCAACCGCCAACGGGAACCCCAAGAGTTTGGCTGCCGATCAAAAAGGCCATATCTGGTTTGTCGAATCCAATGCCAATAAAATTGG
>CAYGIF010000034.1:0-18054 GCA_964349865.1 uncultured Gallionella sp.
AGTTAGCCACAGAGAACACAGAGTTCACAGAGTAAAACCAAACGGTTATAGAGAAGAGCTTATTCACCTTTTGGGTGAGACCAGGAAAGGCGAATAAACCCTGACATTCTCTGTGAACTCTGTGAACTCTGTGGCCTGAACTGAGGTTATTAGGATGAATGCAAACGGGGAAATAGGTGAGCTGAGCCTGTTTGAACAGGGGGCAAATCATGTTGATTGCCTGGCTTTGATAGAACCCCATGCGGATGCAAAGGAAGAGGTTACTGGTCTTTCACCGCTTCCACCGGAACCGAGATTCTTACCTCATCGCTCACCAGCGGGACGAATTTGGTCATGCCGAATTCGGAGCGTTTCAGCGTGGCGGTGATGTCCGCGCCGCAGGCCGGTTTTTTGGCCATCGGGTGCGGGGCGCAGCGGAAGTTGCTCACGGTGAGCGTCAGCGGTTTGGTCACGCCGAGCAGGGTGAAGCTGCCTTCGGCGGCCACCACCCTGTCGCCGTCGAACACCAGCTTGTCCGAGGCGAAGCGCATGATCGGGAAAAACTTGACGTTGAAGAATTCGTCCGACTTCATGTGCTCATCCCACTTGTCGAATCCCATGTCGAGCGACGCGGTTTTGATCACCAGTTCCACGCTGCCTTTTTTCGCGGCGATGTCGAGGGTGACCTTGCCGCTGGATTTGTTGAAGCGGCCGCGCTGGGTGGAGAAGCCGAGATGGTTGACTTCGAACACCGGCCAGGTGTGGGTCGGGTCGATGGTGTAGTTGTCGGCGGCATGGGCGGGTGCGGAGAACAGGGCGGCGATGGCGATGGCGCTGATCAGATGCTTGTTCATGGCTTTCTCCTCGTAAAGTGGTTTCGGTGCGGCGCCTTGCGGGGCAGGGCAATCGTAGTGCGGCGCGGACGGCAAGGCAAGCGGCATGAAACTTTTTTGCCGTTTTTCCCTCCAATCGTGCGCTTGAAAAAGTGGGGGTGTTCCCCATGTAACGAAACGAAGGGCGGCAGGTGTTAAACTGCGCGTCGTATTTTCGATGATGGAGGTAAAGCAATGAAACGGATTTTCCTGTTTATCTTGACCAACCTGGCGGTGCTGTTCGTGATCAATATCACGCTGCGCGTGCTCGGCGTGGACCGCTGGCTGGATGAATCAGGCGGCATCAACTTCTCCGCGCTGCTGGTGATGTCGGCCGTGATCGGTTTTGCCGGTTCGCTGATTTCGCTGGCGATGTCCAAATGGTCGGCCAAGCGCATGGTCGGCGCGCGGGCCATCGAGAACCCGGTCGACCCGACCGAACGCTGGCTGGTGGATACCGTGCGCAAACAGGCGCAGGTGGCCGGCATCGGCATGCCGGAAGTGGCGATTTACGACGCGCCGGACGTGAATGCGTTCGCCACCGGCTGGAACCGCAACGCCGCGCTGGTCGCGGTGAGCACCGGGCTGCTGCACAACATGAGCCGCGACGAGGCCGAAGCGGTGCTGGCGCATGAAATCAGCCATGTCGCCAACGGCGACATGGTGACGCTGGCGCTGATCCAGGGCGTGATGAATACCTTCGTGATCTTTTTCGCCAAACTGTTCGGCTACTTCGTAGATCGCGTGATACTCAAGAACGACCGCGGCCACGGCATCGGCATGGTCGTTGCGGAGATTGCGGCGCAACTGGTGCTGGGCGTGCTGGCCAGCATGGTCGTCATGTGGTTCTCGCGCCAGCGCGAATTCCGCGCCGATGCGGGCGGCGCCAACCTGGCCGGGCGCAACAAGATGATCGCCGCGCTGGAACGCCTGAAGGTCAACCGCGAACAGTCTGCCTTGCCGGAACAAATGGCCGCGTTCGGCATTTCCGGCGGCAAGGGTTTCGCCAAGCTGTTCATGACCCACCCGCCGCTGGATGAGCGGATCGAAGCGCTGCGCTCCGGGCGCTGAGTTATTGGAAGATAAAGGCCTGCGTCACGCAGGCCTTTTCATTGGGTTGGCGCAATTTTTTAGCGTCCACACGCTCCGCGTGGGAACGATGAGGAACGCGAAATTGAATAGCGCCGGATCAGATTAGTGATGGTTTTCCGGCGGCTGCCCTTTTAATAATTCATCGAATTTTTCAGCCGGCACCGGCTTCGAGAACAAATATCCTTGCGCGTAGTCGCAACCCGCCTCGGCCAGCAGTTTGCGCTGCGCTTCCGTCTCCACCCCTTCTGCGATCACTTTCAGGCCGAGCTTGTGCGCCATCACGATGATGGCCTCGGATAACGCCATGTCGTCCGGGTCGGTCACTAGGTCGCGCACGAACGACTGGTCGATCTTCAGGTAGTCGATGTCGAATTTCTTCAGGTAGGACAGCGACGAATAGCCCGTGCCGAAATCATCGATCGATACCTGGATGCCCGCGTCGCGGAATTCGAGCAGTTTGCCGGTAATGCCGGGATCGGCGCCCAGCAGCAATCCTTCGGTGATTTCGATGACCACGCTCTGCCCGGGCAATCCCAGCCCCTGCAAATAACCGAACCAATCCTGGTACGAGCTGCCGATGGTATTGCCGAGTTGGACCGGCGATACATTCACGCTGATCTGGAATCCGGCGTTGTATAACGCCCTCCACAGCTTCAGTTGATGCGCCGATTCCCTGAATACCCAGTCGCCGATCTCGACAATCAATCCGGTTTCTTCAGTCAGCGGGATAAATTCGGCCGGGCTGACCATGCCGAGTTTCGGGTGCTGCCAGCGGATCAGCGCTTCCGCCTTGTTGATGCGGCCGGTAGCCATATCCACGATAGGCTGGTAATAAACCTTGAACTGGCCGGCGGCCAGCGCGCCGCGCAACTCGTTGGACAGGCGCAGCCGCGCTTGCGCCGCCTGCTGCATGGACTGCGTGAAATAACTGAAGCGGTTGCGCCCCCCGTTCTTGGCGGCATACATCGCCTGATCGGCATTCTTGAGCAGGTCTTCCGCTTCGCTGGCATCGTCGGGATGCAGCGTGATGCCGATGCTGGCCGACACGTAGGCCATTTCGTCTCCCAGCCGGAACGGTTTGGCCAGGCTTTGCAGGATGTTTTCGGCGATCCGCCCGACGCTGCCGGTATCGTCGAGTTCCGCCAGGATCACGGTGAATTCGTCGCCGCCCAGGCGCGCCACGGTGTCGGTCTCGCGCACGCACCCGCCGATGCGGCGCGCCGCTTCCTTCAGCAGGATGTCGCCCATGCTGTGCCCGAGCGTGTCGTTGACTTCCTTGAATTTGTCGAGATCGATGAACAGCAGCGCCGTTTTCAGGTCGGCGCGATGCGCTTTCTTGATGTCCTGCGCGAGGCGGTCGTAGAACATGTGGCGGTTCGGCAGGCCGGTCAGGGTATCGAAATTGGCCTGGCTCCAGATCAGTTCCTCGGATTCCTTTTGCCTGGTGATGTCGCGGATGAAGCCGTTGAACTCGTGCTTGCCCGCCGTGTTGATTGCGGTGATGGACAACTCGACGGGAAACTCGCGGCCGTCGCGATGCAGCCCGAGCAACTTGACCCGTGAATTCAACATATTCCCCTCGCCGGTGGCCAGAAAATGCTTTAGTCCCTGCGCGTGCGCTTCGCGGTACTGGGGCGGGATGATCGTTTCGCTCAGCGCTTGCCCGATCGCTTCCTCGCTGCTCCAGCCGAAAACCTTTTCCGCCTGGCTGTTCCAGCCGGTGATGATTCCTGCCGCGTTCATCTGCACCACGGCATCCATCGCGGTTTCGAGGGTGGCGCGCAGGCGCTCCTCATCTTCGCGGTGCGTTTCGAGCATGGCATTGAACCCGTCGGCCATTTCGTTGAAGCTGTCGCCCACCCAACTGAGCTCGTCGCGCGTGTCGAGCCTGATGCGCATATTCAGGTCGCCGCCGGCAAAGGCACGCGCGGATATGGCAAGCGACCGGATGCCGCCGACAATGGCGTAATAGATGCTGACCGACAAATAGACCACGGCCAGAAACGCCAGCAAGGCAATGCCGGTGCTCGTGTACAGCGTATTTCTTGCCTGGGCGATGCGCGCCTCAATGAGCGCTTCGACGGTCGGCAGCATGGACTCGTGCATTTGCGTGTAACCCTTGTCGATCGCCGCCGTGGCGATGTCCAGGAATTCGCCGGGCGGCGTGGCGAAACGGCCGGCGAGGATGTCCGATGCCACGAGGCCGACGATCTGCCGCGCCGAACCGGCGATGTCATCGGACGTTTCCATGAGTGATTTCTGCACTGACGGGTTGTAGCGGCCGGCCTTGCCGAGGCTGGTTTTGAACTCCTTGAGCGTGCTGTCGAGTTCGGCAATCAGGATGTGCAATTCGATTTTCTGCTGCTCGGTGATCTGCTTCCTTGCCAGGATGCCGGTGCCGTATGCGCGGATCTGCCCGAGGCGTTCGAGCGTATGAGGCAGCTTGTTGACGGCGGTGTCGATCAGGTAAAACGTGGTGAGTTCCGTATCCAGCATCAGCAGATATTCGTCGGCGACGAACACCTCGAACAACTGGAGTTGCTCGATCAGGTCGGTATGCGCGGCAAAATTTTCGGCTACCGTCCAATTCAAGCCTTTTTCGCGCAACCGCCCCCAGTTTGCCTTGATAAGCCGGAAATCTTCGCCGGAGGACAGGCCGGCAGGCAGTTTTCCTGTCATGGCATCAAACGCGGCGGCGGCTTCCTTTTCCTGCGCGGCGCGCCTCTCCCGCATGGTCTCGTTGCCGCCGAGCAGCGCGGCCGAAATGCCGCGGTGCAACTGGATGGCTTGCACGGTTTGGGAGATCGGCTTGACCAGCACGAGGCCTTGCAGTTGCCGCAGCGCGGGCTGGATGACCCGGTCAATGCTGACGAACAGGCCGTACACCACCACGGCAATCGCGATCATGGACAGCAGCCACAGCAGCGTAAATTTCTTGGTGTAGCTCAGGCGATTGAGCAGGTTGATGGCGGGGGTGAAGATTCTTTGCATTCTTCATTCTTTCCTGCTGCTGTTGTTGCTGTGCATGCCCATTTTTTGTCCCGAAGGACAGTTATGTAGGTTGGGTTAGCGGCTTTATCGCGTAACCCAACAAACCCAGTTGCCGCTGCGGACGCTTTCGCGTCCCGCGCCGCTGGAGCGTGGGAACGATAAAGCATGCTCAGTCAATTCCGTGACGCTACGCTAACGTATTCCGGTGCGCTGCGCAATCCACACCTTGTGGACGCTGTAGCGTTCGGCATCAATTTGCGGCGCGGCATGTTGTGTCGTGCCGTCAGGAGAAGCAGCAGGAGCGTTGTCCTGCCGCGCCGAAGGCACATTGGGGATCGGCGCTTGCTGGTATTCGAAACCGTTTTCCTCTTCCTCGTATTTTTCGCGCGGCGGGTTGCCGTCATATACCAGGCTCTGGCGGCGCAGCAGGTAGGCGTCGCGGATGAATTCGTAATGGTCAATCGCCGCTTCATCCAGCACTTTTTCCTGATCCAGCAGTTGTGCGCGGCGGTTGATCGCCTTGGTCAGATACAGCTGGTTGCGGCTGCGCATGTGATCCATCTGGCGCAGTTTGCTCGGGCGGCTGTCTACATACAGGCCGACGCCGTCGCGCAGCGTGCTTGGGCCGAGGATGGGCAGCACGATATACGGCCCGCTGCCGACGCCCCAATAGCCCAGCGTCTGGCCAAAATCCTCGTTGTGTTTTTCCAGCCGGTGCGCGACATCGATCAGGCCGAACACGCCGAAGGTGCTGTTGAACAGGAAGCGCGCGCCGTCGGACGCGGCCTGGGCGAATTTGAATTGCAGCAGGTCGTTGGCGGTGATGACGACATCATCCAGATTGGAGAAGAAATTGCTCACCATCATCTTGCCGGGAACCGGCATCACGGCGTTGTAGCCTTGCGCGACCGGTTTGGCGATGGCCTTGTCCACGGCGTCGTTGAACTGGTACACGCCGCGGTTGAACGATTCCAGCGGGTCGGCCGGGTTTTTCACATGGATGGAGGCGCAACCGGTCAGCGTAATGGCGGCAAATGCTAAAAAGATGCGGATGGTGTTCATATCGTCCGATTTGTTATGATTTTGGCGATTATAGGCGGTTTGGCCGGTTCCGGTAAGCCTGCATCGCACACCTTGCACTTGTATCCCGCAGGCAAGCGGCGCGGGGGATGAATCTCTATCGTTGCGCCCGATTCAACCCGGCCGGGCCGCTCAAGAGCCAACCCTGCGGCAATAGCAGTAAACGAACTGTTGCACCGTGCCGAACGGGGTGTGATGGGTTTCTTTCCGATGGCCTGATAGCGAGAATGATTCGCCAAACTCGGCATGCAATTCATCCGCACGATAACGCATGACCGGCAAACCGCTGCATTGGCCGGGACCGTCTTCGGCGAAGGTGGCGATGATGACATGGCCGCCCGGTTTGACCGAACGGAAGACTGCCCGGACATAAGCCGCGCGGTCTTCCGGGGCAGTGAGGAAATGGAAGACGGCGCGATCATGCCAAACATCGAATTGATTGGCAGGTAAATTCGCCCTGAGAATATCCGCTTCGATCCACCGCACACCGGAAGCGCGCGAACCCAGGCGGTTGCGGGCAGCAGCCAGCGCGGTGGCGGAAAGATCGAGAACCGACAAATCGGTGAAACCGTTTGCCAGCAGATCGTCGGCCAGAGTCGATGCCCCGCCGCCCACGTCGATGATGGCAGCATCGCAACCGACGCCGGTAGCCCTGATGAGTTCAAGAGAACAATCGGCGTGTTTCTGAAACCAGCTCACGGTATCCGTTGCTTTGGTTGAGTAAACCTTTTCCCAATGGTCTTTTGCCTGCATGTGGCCTCCCGATTCCGGTATGTGCGGTCTTAGAGAATGCAATGGTGTCGAATACTAAGCTCTCATTTAAGGCTAGAATGGCCCGGGCTGCAATATAAAATTAATCCTGACTTTCACCGGACTATGACTATAGTCGCTGTATTTAACCAGAAGGGCGGAGTAGGCAAAACTACCACGGCGCTCAATCTTGCCGCCGCGCTGGTGCGCCGCGGACACCAATCGGTAGGCATCGACTTTGACCCGCAGGCGCAATTAGGCTCCATTGCCGGCGTTACCGCCCGTTCCGGCGATGACAGCGTTTACAGCCTGTTTCAGCGTAACCGCCCATTGCGTGAAATGATCCGGGAGTCGGCCAGCGGAATCGGTATCATCCCGTCGCACATCGAGCTGTCCAAGGTGGACGCGCTGTATGGCAAGGGTTACAACGCAATTAACAGGCTGAACTTGAGCTTGCAGGCGGAAAAAACGGCGGCCGGGAATAAACACTGGATAATCGATTGTTGCCCGCTGGTTGGCGTCCTCTCGTTGAATGCCATATTCGCCTGCGATGGCCTCATTGTTCCGATGTCGGCGGATTACCTGTCTCTCAAGGGCGCCATCCAGATTCAAAAAACCCTCAAGGCACTCGAACGGGTGCTGAAGCGCCGCGTGAACCGCCGTTATCTGCTCACACGTTTCGACTCGCGGCGGCGCATGGCCAGGAATGTCCTGCTGATGGCTGAAGCGGAATTCGGCGCGGATGTTTGCCGGGCGCTCATTTCCGAAAACGTCAGCCTGGCAGAAAGCCCGTCGCTGAACAAAACGATCTTCGAGCACGCGCCCAACAGCCGCGGGGCGCAAGATTACGATGCGCTGCTCGACGAATTGATGGCAGACGGGTTTGTCTGAGAGGCCCCCAGAAATTGATACAGATGAAATTCAGCTATGTTTGACAATCAGCGACAACACATCTTCTATATCCGCCGACTGTGAAAATTCTTTTTCAGGGTTAATTGTCCTGCATTGCGTTACTTGGCAATGGTGGTACATCTGGCGCAGTTTGCGTTCCGCATCCGGCAAATCCTTGCCATAAATCTGGACGCTCTCGACCTTTTGTCCATCTCGCGTGGTCACGGCGAAATCGAATTTCGGCATAAATCCTCCAAAAACTGCCAGTTTGCAAAGCTGATACCGCGTACAAGCTTACGCCCAGATTAGATTTTATTAAAGGCAGTAAATATGGCAAGTGCAAAGCGCCAAGGCGCATTGTAGCCTGTATATGGCAGCCTCGCGCGGGCTCATCGATGCAGCTTTAACTCTGCTAGAATGCCGTGACTTTCGATTAGCCGGAGCGCCGCCATGACCTATGTTGTTTCGGAAAATTGTATCAAATGCAAATACACCGACTGCGTCGAGGTGTGCCCGGTGGATTGCTTCCGCGAAGGGCCGAATTTTCTGGTGATCGACCCCGACGAATGCATCGATTGCACATTGTGCGTGGCGGAATGCCCGGCGGAGGCGATCTTCGCCGAGGAAGATTTGCCGGAGGATCAGCGCCATTTCACCGCGTTGAATGCCGAACTGGCCAAGCGCTGGAAGCCTATCGTACAGAAGAAGGACGTGCCCGCCGATGCCGATAAATGGCGCGGCATAAAAGACAAGCTGCGATTCCTCGAACGTTGAGTTCAGTCTTTTTCGACAGTGTAGCCCGGCATATCCTGTCCCACCATGCGCGGGCCCCGTCTGATTTATGCGGGCCCGACCTGCGCGGGGCGACCGTCCTGTTGCCCAACTACCATGTTGCCCAGCCGCTGGCGCAGGCGCTAAGCGCGGCGGCCAGGCTGCCCGCGCTATTATTGCCGCAAATGGTCACGCTCAACGATTGGGCGCAATCCGTGCCGCTCGCTGCGCCCGTCGTCACCGACAGCCAGCGCAGCGCCTTGCTGTATCAGCACCTGCGCAAGCAGCAGTGGTTCGAGAATGCCGACCTGTGGAGCATGGTGCAGGAACTGCTCGCGCTGTTCGACGAACTCACCCATGCGCTCGATACCTTGCCGCGCGATGCGGAAGCGTTCGCCGCCGCCGTGCAGCAGGCGTATCAGGCGCGGCAGAACGCCACGCTGCAACTGGAGGCGCGGCTGGTTTTCGAGTTGTGGCACGCGATGCAGGCGGGCGCAGAGCTGGATGCGGCGCGTGCCTATCAGCAACGGCTGGCGAAGCTGGCGGTACAGGCGAGCCAGCCCTTGTTCGTGCTGCGCGCTTCCGGCTGGGATGCGTCCGAGCAACGCTTCCTCGACGAATATGCCAAACGCGCGGCGATAGAGGTATTCGATTTGCGCGAGATGGCGCCGCAATGGAGCGGGCTGTTGCGCGACCGTGCCGCCCTCCGCTCACAAAACATCCCGGCGCTCGGCGACAGGCTGCGCTTCTTCGCCGCCACCAGCCTCGAACAGGAAGCGCGCGCCGCAGCCATGCAAGTGCGCCGCTGGCTGCACGCAGGCAAGCGCGACATCGCCATCGTGGCGCAGGACCGCGTGGCGGCGCGGCGCATGCGCGCGTTGCTGGAACGCGCCGAAGTGCTGGTGGCGGACGAGACCGGCTGGACCTTCGACACGCTGTCGGTGAGCACGGTGCTGGATCGCTGGCTCACCGCGCTGCAAAGCGATTTCTATCATCACGACCTGCTCGACCTGCTCAAGTCGCCTTTCATCTTCGCCGATACGACTGCCGCCGACCGCAAGGCGGCGGTGTATCAACTGGAGCAACTGCTGCGCAAACAGGGGGTGGTGGCCGGGCTGGAAAAGTTCATCGCGCTGGCCGAACATGAAACCGTGCTGCATCAACCGCTGGCGCGCCTGCGCCAGGCCGCGATGCTGCTGGAACAGAGCAAAAAAAGAACGCTGGCGGAATGGCTGGAAGCATTAAGAGCAAGCCTGCGCGTGCTGGGCATCGACATCGGCCTGCAACAGGACGATGCCGGCGCGCAGTTGCTGCGCGCTTTGGAGGCTTGGCAACAGGAACTGGCGGCCGACGCAGGACGTTATCGCTTTGCCGAGTGGCGGCGCTGGCTGGCGCAGCAACTGGGCGCGCAGACTTATCGTGACAGCGGCATCGACAGCCCGGTGCACTTCACCCACCTCGCGGCGACGCGCTGGCGCGCCTTTGATGCGGTGCTGCTGCTGGGGTGCGATGCCGACCATCTGCCCGGCGCGGCCGACGGCGGGCGCTGGTTCAACGATGCGGTGCGCGGCAGCCTGAATCTTCCCACACGCGGCACCCATGCCGCGCGGCAAAGCGACGATCTGCTTGCGCTGCTGGCGCTGAATGACTGTGTGCTGGTCACCTGGCAGAAGGAGCGCAACGGCGAAAAAGGATTGCTCAGCCCGTATCTGGAGATGCTGCGCGACCTGCATACACTGACCCACGGAGACGATCTGGGCGAGAACGAACTGCATGCCTTTCTTGCAGCGGAAGAGGCGCATCACGTGGAGTTGCCGCAGGCGGCGCAGCCCGCGCCGAAGGTAACGGCAGAGGCCGTGCCGGCAAGCGTCTCCATCAGCGCCTACAACTCGCTGGTCGCCTGCCCCTACCAGTTCTATGCGCGGCATATCCTGCGTCTGAATGAACTCGATGAGGTGCAGGAGGGCATCGAGAAGCGCGATTACGGCGAGCGCGTGCATCGGATATTGCAGCGCTTCCATGAACGCTACCCGCAAGTGAGCGGGCATCCCGCCGACGAGCTGGAAGCCGCCTTGCGCCGGATCAGCGAGGAGGTGTTCGCCGATCTGCTGCAGCAGGATTTCGCCGCGCGCGCCTGGCTGGCGCGCTGGTTCGCGGCGTTGCCCGCCTACCTCGAATGGCAGGCAGAGAGCGAAGCGCAAGGCTGGCGCTACGCCGAAGCGGAGAGCGCTTTCGATTGGGAGTTGGAAGGCGTGCGGCTACGCGGACGCATCGACCGGCTCGATGTAAGAGGTGAAGAGAAACTTGTGCTCGACTACAAGACGCAGGGCGAGCAGGTGCTGCGCAACAAGCTGCGCGAACCGGGCGAGGACGTGCAACTGGCGTGCTACGCCTACGCGCATGAAGCGGCGGATGCGGCATTCGTCAGTATCGAGAATGGGAAAGTGAAGCTGGTGGAGCCCAAACACGATGTCCCGCTGCTGGCGCAACTCAATGCCGAGCGCCTAGTACAGGTTATGGGCGACCTGCGCGGCGGCGCGGGGCTGCCCGCGAACGGCATCGATGCGGTGTGCGTGTATTGCGAGATGCGCGGTTTGTGCAGGAAAGGTGAGTGGGCATGACTAACCACCTCGCCCTCGACCCGAAACACAGCGTCGTCGTCGAAGCCTGCGCCGGCAGCGGCAAGACCTGGCTGCTGGTGTCGCGCATCGTGCGCCTGCTGCTGGACGGCGCACAGCCCTCGCAGATTCTCGCGATCACCTTCACGCGCAAGGCGGCGCAGGAGATGCAGGCGCGCTTGCAGCAATGGCTGCGCGAGCTGGCGATGGGCGACGAGGCGGCGGTGCGCCAGTTCTTCGCCGAACGCGGCGTGGCGAGCCTGAGCGACGCGCAACTGCAACGCGCCCGCAGCCTCTATAGCAACGTGCTGCTGGCGCAGCCCGGCATCACCATCAGTACCTTCCACGGCTGGTTCATGCAGGTCATGCAGCGCGCGCCGCTGAACGCCGGCGTGATGCAGGGCTCGTCGCTGCTGGAGCGCGCTTCGAGCTGCCAGGAAGAGGCGTGGGAAGAACTGCTGGAGCAGATGCGCAAGCAGCCGGATGGCGTCGAGGCGCAGCACATGCAATGGCTGTTCGGCGAAAGCGGCCTGTATACCACGCGCAAGCTGCTGTTCAACTTCCTCGCCAAGCGCGCCGAATGGTGGGCTTACGTTCAAGGACAACAAGATGCGCTGACATTCGCGCTGGATAACCTGCGCGCCGATCTCGCGGTGGACATGGAAGCAGACCCTGTAGCGGAGTGGGGAGAGAATATACAGAGCCGAGATATTTTCTTAGCGTTCGCGCTTCAACTTGCCGGCAATGGAACTGATGTTCAAAAAAGCAAGGCGGGCGAGTTGGAACGCGCCTGGACAGACACCTCACCGGAAGCGCGTTTCGATCGATTGTGCCCGCTGCTGTTCACTCAGGCAGGTGAATCGCGCAGTTTTAAGCCGACCAAGAAACAGGATGCTGAAGCTTTTCTTTTGGCGCGCGATACGTTGTTCGACAGGTTGCAGGAAGTGCGCGACACGCTCGCCGAGCAGCAGGCCTATCGCCTCAACGAAGCGGTGCTGCATTGCGGCGTCGCGTTCCTCGAGCGTTATCAGGCGCTCAAGCGGCAGAAGCAGCAGATGGATTTCTCCGATCTGGAATGGCAGTTGTGCCGTTTGCTGCAACAGAGCGAGCATGCCGAGACCATGCAATACAAGCTCGACAGCCGCTACCGCCATGTGCTGCTGGACGAGTTTCAGGACACCAACCCGTTGCAATGGCAGATACTGCGCGCGTGGTTCGATGCGGCGGTGGCGGTCGAGTCGCAGCCCACCGTGTTCGTCGTCGGCGATCCCAAGCAATCCATCTACCGTTTCCGCCGCGCCGATGCGCGCCTGTTCGGCATGGCGCGCGACTATCTGAAGGATCATTTCGCGGCGCACGAGCTGCACAACAACCACACGCGCCGCAACGCGCCTGCCGTGCTGGATGCGGTGAATGCCGTGTTCGCCGGCCACCCGGAAGGCTTCGTGGATTTCGCGCCGCACACGGCCGAACAAACCGGCTTGTCCGGCTATGCAGAAGTGTTGCCGCTGGCAACAGCCGAGCAAAACAAGGAAGAAACGGCAGAAGACGCGTCGCTTGACTTGCGCGATCCGCTGACCACGCCGAGAGATGAAGCCGGGGAGGGCGCGCGCCACAAGGAAGCCGTGCAGTTCGCCGACCTGCTGAAAACCATCGTCAGTGACTGGTCGGTGAACGAAGTTGGCAAACAGCGCCGCGCCCGCTACGGCGACATCATGGTGCTGGTGCGCAGCCGCACCCACCTCGCGGTGTACGAAGCAGCGCTGCGCGCGCGCCACATCCCCTTCATCAGTTCGCGGCGCGGCGGCCTGCTCGACACGCTGGAAGCGGAAGACGTGCAGGCGCTGCTGATGTTCCTCATCACCCCCTTTGCCGACCTCGCGCTGGCGCAGGTGCTGCGCACGCCGATCTTCGCGTGCGGCGATGCGGAATTGATTTGTCTCGCTCAAACTACTCCCTCGCTCCAACGGGGAGAGGGTGGCGGAGAGGGGGTAAAAACGAGCTGGTGGCAACGCCTGCAACACCTCGCCGACCCCTCGCCCGCATTGCAACGCGCCTCCAGCCTGTTGAAGAACTGGCTCGCGCTCGCCGACAAGCTCCCGGTGCACGACCTGCTCGACCGCATCTATTTCGAGGGCGACATGCTGGCGCGATACAGCGCCGTGCTGCCGCCCGAGATGCGCGCCAAGGTCGCCGCCAACCTGCATGCCTTCATGGAGATCGCGCTTTCCGTGGATGCCGGGCGCTATCCCAGCCCGCCGCGCTTCCTGCAGGAACTGCGCGAATTGCGCGACAGTCGCGACGATGCGCCGGACGAAGGAAAACTCGGCACGGCGGGCGATGCGGTGCGCATTTACACCGTGCATGAATCGAAAGGGCTGGAAGCGCCCATCGTCTGGCTGCTGGACGCGAACGCGGAAAAGAAGAACAGGGAAGGCAACGATGTCTTGCTCGATTGGCCTGCGCACGAGCCGCAACCGCTGCATTTTTCGCTGTATGCCGACCAGGCCTCGCGCGGCAAGCGGCGCGCGCCGCTGTTCGAGCAGGATGCCGCGCAGCAGGCCCGCGAAGAGATGAACCTGCTCTACGTCGCCATGACCCGCGCACAACAGGCGCTGATCGTCAGCGGCAGCAGCAAGGGCGAAGACAAGGAGGAAAACAAGAAAGCTTTGTCGTGGTATGACCGCATTGCGGCAGTGGTTGGCGAAATGCCGAACCCTCTTTGCGCCGTTACTCCGTTCCACGAGCCTCAAAACAATGTAGGCCGGGTTAGTCCATCAGGACGTAACCCGACAAACAACGCTTCGATTCATGGCAATGTTGGGTTACGCGATGAACCTGCTAACCCAACCTACGCACTCCCACAAATCATCCCCACCGGCAAGCGTGCCGCCCGCAACACGGCGCAGCAGCAGCGCGGCATCTGGCTGCATGCGCTGCTGCAACATGTCACAGATGGAAGCGCGGTTGGCAAGAACGAACTTCAACACCGCCTCGCCATTCCTTCCGCCGAAATGGATGCCCTCTGGCAACAAGCCCGACACCTGCTTACCTCGCCGCAACTCGCGCGCTTCTTCGACGCGCAGCAATACCGCAGCGCCAGCAACGAAATGCCTTACGTCAATGAGCGCGGCGAACTGAAGCGCATCGACCGCCTGGTGGAATTCGATGACGAGGTGTGGGTGCTGGATTACAAGCTGGGCGACAGCGAAGAAGCGGCGCGTTACCGCGCGCAGATGGGGGAATACCGCAGCGCAATGCAGATGGTGTATGCGGGCAAGACGGTGCGCTGCGCGCTGCTGTTTGCGGATGGGATGTTGCGCGAAGTGTAGGGTGCGCTGTGCGCACCATGGTGCATGGAATGCGCCCTACGCCTGCTTCGATAGTGAAAATAGGTGACACAGGTCATTGTTTGCTACCGGACGTTTGGCTAGAATCACCGTGCCATAACCTGCTGACACTCTTAAGGAGAACGACGATGGAACATACTCTGCCTGCATTACCCTACGCGATGGACGCACTGCAACCGCACATGTCCAAAGAAACTTTTGAATACCACTATGGCAAGCATCATCAGGCCTATGTGACCAATCTCAACAACCTGATCAAGGGCACCGAATACGAGAATCTCGGCCTGGAAGCCATCATCAGGAAGGCGCCTGCCGGCGGCATCTACAACAACTCCGCGCAGGTGTGGAACCATACTTTTTTCTGGAATTGCATGAAGCCGAACGGCGGCGGTGCGCCGGGCGGCGCGCTGGCGGACGCGATCAACAGGAAGTGGGGCAGCCTCGACGATTTCAAGAAAACTTTCCAGACTTCTGCCGTGGGTAATTTTGGCTCCGGCTGGACCTGGCTGGTGAAAAAGGCCGACGGCAGCCTGGATATCGTCAATATGGGCGCGGCCGGTACGCCGCTCACCACCGGCGACAAGGCTCTGCTGTGCGTGGATGTATGGGAACATGCTTACTACATCGACTACCGCAACCTGCGCCCCAAATTCGTCGAAACCTTTCTCAACAACATGGTGAACTGGGATTTCGTAGCGAAAAATTTCGCCCAGACATAACCCGCACCAAGCCGGTTGAATACGGAATCCCGGGGCTGCCCCGGGATTTTTGTTTGGATGGGCCTGATGCTTGTTGACGAATATGCCCGATTGGATAACACTGTTATTCCATACATGTTTCAAGGATTTTGCCATGTCTTTGCCCGGCCATTATGATTCAAAATCGGAAGCGGGAACCGGCGGTGTCGGGGAGCGTCGCGCTTATGTCAACCTGCGCGTGATTTACGAGGGTGCTTGCCGGATAACCGTGCCGTTCTTTGACTTGGAGCAGGGTTGGGGAAATGCATCGCTGACCATGTATGCCCGGCAAACCTTGCGCGATACCTGCCCGGACCTGAGCCAGCAGGAGATGGCAATTCTGTTTTCCGCAGTGCAACGCTTCCATAAGGCCGCCCCGAACAAGTAACGGGGTGCGTCCGTGCACCGATTCCTTTTCAAGCGATACTGTAACTGGTGCGTGCGGGCATTGCTGTTGCTCGCTTCATTTACGGCCGGTGCCGCCGGGTTTTCCCTGAGCGTCGCCGACATTGTCGCGCCGGATTTTACCGCGCGCGGCATCACGCTGACCCTGCCGGAGGATGGCTCGGCGGATTTGCGCATTGTTGATTTGCATGTGCTGCAGCGCGGCCTGCGCAACGTCCATATCCGCTGCGCGAGCTTCGCGCTTTCCACGGCGAATATGAGCTGTCATGGCGGCAGCCTGGCGCAACTGCCGGGCATGACACTGGAATTTGATTACCGCTTCGCTACCGGCAACTGGCAAGTCTCGGCAAAGTTGCGCAATGTGCCTGGTAAACAACTCGCAATTTTTCTTCCGGCATCCATGCCGCTGCCCAATCAGGGCGGGTTGAGCGGCATGTTGCGCATCGGCGGCAGCGCGTCCGGTGTGGACGCATTCAATGCCAACATGCAGTTGGCCGATGTGGGATTCAGCGATGCCAGCGGTTTGCATGCGGCGGAAAAACTGCGCGGTTCGATCAAGTTTGCAGCCGCGCGCAAGGCTGCTCTTTGGACCTGGCAAGGCAATATCGCGTGGCAGTCCGGCGAGATATTCTGGCAGCCGTTGTATTTGCGCGGCGGCCATAGCTTTGCCGCTTCAGGAAGTTTTGATGGCGCATCGCTCAAAGTTGAACAGGCCATAATAGATTTGCCGGAAGTAGGGCGCGTACAACTTGCGGCGCTTTGGGACATCAAGCAGGGCGCATTGGCGGAATGCACGGCGCGCGGCGACAACCTCGCGCTGGGAAAGTTGTTCGCCGACTACATCAAACCGCTTCTGGACAAGGGCGCGCTGGCCGAGTCATCCTTGTACGGCCATGCCGATGTGGACTGGCAATACCGCAACGGCGCGACGCAATCGCTGCGCCTGGCCTTGCGCGATGCGGGCATCGCCGACGCGGAGCGGCGTTTCGCGCTGCTCGGCGTGAACAGCGAGATCGGCTGGCAGGCGGATGCGCCGCGCACCGCCAATATCGCCTTCGCCGGCGGCGCGCTGCTCGGCGTGCCGCTGGGCAGCGGGCGGTGGGCGGTGCAGATGCGCGGCATGGATTTTGGCGTGGCGCAGGGCGTTTTGCCGGTGCTGGACGGCAGGCTCGAGCTGCGCGATTTCAGGCTGCAGCGCAAGGATGCCGCGTGGCATTGGCAATTCGCCGCCTCGCTCAGCCAGATTTCGATGGAGCAATTCAGCCAGGCGGCGGGCTGGCCCAAGATGCTCGGCACCCTGGCAGGGAGCATCCCCAGGGTCAGTTACGACGGCGATGAGATCAACGTCGACGGCGCGCTGCTGTTCAACGTGTTCGACGGTACGGTGGCGGCGACGCAACTCAAATTGGCCGATCCGTTCGGGCGCGCGCCGCGCCTGTCCGGCAACCTGAATATGCGCGAGCTCGACCTCGACCTGCTGACGCGCACTTTTTCGTTCGGCAACATGCAGGGGCGCATCGACGTGGACGTGAACAACCTGGAATTGCAGGACTGGCAGCCAGCGCGTTTCGATGCGCGCCTGTTCAGCAGCGCCGGAAACTACCCGAAAAAGATCAGCCAAAAAGCGGTGCAGAACATCTCCGCATTGGGCGGCGCGGGCGCGGCGGCAGCGATCCAGCGCAGCTATCTGCGCTTTTTCGAGAATTTCGGCTATGACCGCATCGGCTGGAGTTGCAGGCTGCGCAACGGCGTATGCGCGATGGGGGGCGTGGATGACGGCAGCGGCGGGGCTTACGCCATCGTCAAGGGCGGCGGCATTCCGGCAATCACCGTGATGGGCTACAATCGCGATGTTTCGTGGAGCGAACTGGTTACGCGCCTGAAGCGCGTGACACAGGGCAATATGCAGGCTGTGGTTAAATGAAAGGAGTTGTGATGAAAACGAGAGTAGCGAGTTTCGCTAAAAAAGCTTGGGTAGCTTTGCCGCTGGCGGCATTCGCATTGAGCGCCTGCGTGACCATCAACATCTACTTCCCCGCCGCGGCCGCCGAAAAAGCGGCGGACAAGATCATCGAGGAAGTGTGGCAAACCCAGCAAGATAAACCCGCCGTGAAGGAGGCAAAATGAACGCGCTGCTTAAATTCATCGTATCGTTGCTCACGTTCACCGTAGCGCTGAATGCGTTCGCGGTGGACTTGGAAGTCAACACGCCTGGTATAAACGCCATCAAGCAGAGCATGCAGGCGCGCCATGCGCAGCTTGCCGCGCACTATGCCAGCGGCGCGGTGGGGCTGACCGCTGACGGTATGGTTGCGCTGCGCGACGCCGGCGCCGTGCCGCTGGCGCAACGCCAGGCGATGAACGCGCTGGTTGCGGCCGAAAACCAGGACCGCAACGCGCTGTATGCCGAAATCGCCAACGCCAACGGCCATCCCGAATGGCAGGCGGAAATTCGCAGCACCTTCGCGCAACGCTGGATACAGCGCGCCCAGCCGGGCTGGTGGGTGCAGAGCGGCGG
>CAYGIF010000035.1:0-17583 GCA_964349865.1 uncultured Gallionella sp.
CAGCTTCGCGATGCGCAGCGGCAGCGACATCGCCATCGAAGCGGCGGACATCACCTTGATGCGCAACGATCTGGCGAGTGTGGCGGACGCGATTTCCCTGTCGCGCGCCACACTGAGAAAAATCCGCCAGAACCTGTTCTTCGCCTTTGCCTACAACGTGCTGGGCATTCCGCTCGCGATGCTGGGCATGCTCAATCCGGTGATTGCCGGCGCGGCGATGGCGATGAGCTCGGTATCGGTGGTCAGCAACGCGCTGTTGCTGAAACGCTGGCAGCGGCAGGCATAAGAGACCCATAACGGTTAACGCTCCCCATAAAAATGCTGCAAAAATGGTTTGCGGAAATCACGGTGGCAGGCGTGGCAGGCCGTCTGAAGCGCTTGGAAAGCGGCAATGGCCGCTGTGGCATCCTTGCCCTTGGCTGCCTGCCCCTACGTCATGGCCGCCTGATGGGTCTCACCGTCATACGCCTTAAACCTGGCCATGTTGCCCCCTATGAAACTCATGATGCGCATTTTTTCCAGCAAGGGCGGCTGCGGATGTTCGGCGATCAACGGAGCCGTTTTCTCGATCAGCATCCAGTCTTCGCGGGAAATGCCATCGGTGACGGCCTGCATGTTGCCGCCCAGATCCTTCATGATTTTCCGCAATGCGAGCGGCTCGGCGGCAGGCTCGGCAAATGCCCTATCATTTGCGGCAGTCAGGGCAAGTGTTGCGGCCAGGGTTAGTAAGGTGACGCGTAATGCCTTCATGGTTTCTGCTCTCCTGTCTGCGGGTTGTTGGTTTCACTCGAACGTCCGCCCCTCGCCCGCTTCCTCGTGGGTTTTTCCGTCGCGGATATGATAAATGCGCCTGAAGGTCGGAATGATTTTCTCGTCGTGCGTGACGACAATGATGGCGGTGCGGTACTGCTGCGCCATTTTGTTCAGGATGCGGATCACGGCCAGCGCGCGTTCGCTGTCGAGCGGCGCGGTGGGTTCGTCGGCGAGAATCACCGGCGGTCGATTGACCAATGCGCGGGCTATCGCGACGCGCTGCTGCTCGCCGCCGGAGAGTTGCGACGGCATGGCCTTGGCGCGATGCGCCACATCCAGCGCGTCGAGCAATTCGAGCGCACGCTTGCGCGCTTCGGCGTTGGTTCGCCCGGCCAGCATCGGCAGTAACGCGACATTGTCGGTAACATCGAGAAACGGAATCAGGTACGGTGCCTGGAACACGAAGCCAATCTTGTCGCGGCGCAGCGCGCGCAAATCGGCGATCTTCCAGTTGTCGTCGTAAATCGCCTGCTCGCCCAGGATCATTCGCCCGGCGGTCGGTTCGATCACCGCACCGAGGCATTTGAGCAGCGTGGTCTTGCCTGAACCCGAGGGGCCAACCAGCCCGACCACTTCGCCGGGCGCGACCTGCATGTCCACGCCCTTGAGCGCATCGACGGCGGTGTCGCCCTCGCCGTAGCGCTTGCGCAGCCCCTCGATGCGGATACCTTTTTCGTGCAGTTCAGCCACCGATCGCCTCCGCCGGATCGACCTTGAGCGCGGCACGTATCGCCAGCACGCTGGCGAGCATGCAGATTACCACCACCGCGACAAAGCCGCGCGCCGCATCGCCCGGTTCGAGCAACACATATTTGGGGAAAATGGGCGCCCAGAAAGTGGCGGCGATCTTGCCCACCACAAAACCGATCACGCCCAGACCCACCGCCTGCTGCATGATCATTCCGGCGATGGTGCGGTTGCGCGTGCCGATGAGTTTCAACACTGCAATCTCGCGGATCTTGCCCATGGTCAGGGTGTAGATGATGAAGGCGACGATGGCCGCGCTGACGACGGACAGGATCGCCAGAAACATGCCGATCTGCTTGGCCGAGGTGGCGATCAGCTTGCCCACCAGTATCCCCTCCATCTGCGCGCGGGTGTAGACGGTGTAACGTTTCCAGCGGCGGATCAGTTCGGCCACGTCTTCCGGCGCGTAGCCGGGCTCGATCTGCACCAGCACGGCATTGACGTAGGGGTTGATGCTTTGCGAGGCGAGCACCGCATCCAGCAGGCCGGGCGTACCGGGACGGTTGAACGCAGGATTCTCGGCGGTACGGCGGCGCTGCTGGGCGATGGCATCGTTGTCCTTGAGAAATTGTGCCTCCTGCGCATCCTTCAGCGGAATGAACACCATCGGGTCGCCGCTCGACGACACCATGCGCCGCGTCAGCCCAACCACGGTGTAATGGCTGCGGCGGATCTGCACGTCATCGCCGAGCTTGAACCCTGTGGCGATATCGGCGACCGTTTCGTAATGTCCGCGGGAGATCCGGCGTCCGGCCACCAGATAGCCGGGCTGGCCCGGTTCGCCGATCTTACCCGGCTCGACACCGGCCACCATGGCGCGCACATCGCGCCCGCCCTGGCGCACCTGCGTGGTCAGGTAGGTGACGTTGGCCGCGCGCGACACGCCGGGCATGCCGAGAATGCCGCGATAGACATCGTCATACAGGCTGGACGATTCGGCGTAGGGGCCCAAGGTATCCTGCTGCACCACCCACAGGTCGGCGCCACTGTTGTCGAGCAGCACCTTGGCATCGTCCACCATGCCGCGGTATACCCCGGCCATGGTCAGCGTCACGCCGATCAGCAGCCCCAGCCCCACGCCGGTAAAGACGAACTTGCCCCAGGAATGCAGCAGGTCGCGCCCCGCCAAACTAATCATGGGGACACGCCCGCCAGCCGCTCGACGATCTTGATGCGGCTGCGGCCGTCGAGTGCGCGCTGGCTGTATACCACCACGCGCGCACCGGCCTTAAGGCCGTCGAGAATTTGCATCCGCCCGTCGAGATCGGTCGCACCCGCCTTGACGGGCGCGAAGCGCAATGAGCCTTCTTCGACCAGCCAAATGCCGAGGCGTCCATCGACCCGCTGCACGCTGGCGTTTGGCACCACCGGCGCGGGCGGCATTTCGGGCAGCGCTATGGTGACTTCGGCCAATTCGCCGACCGGCGGCAGCGGTTCCGGCGGGGTATCGAACACCACCTTGGCCAAAGTTTCCTCAGTCACCGCATCGGCCAACGGCTCCACGCGCAGCACGCGCCCCGTGAGCGCCTGCCCGGCGCGCGAGCGCAGCGCGATACGCACCGGCAACCCGGCGCGCAGGCCGGATACGCGCAACTGGTCGAAGCGCACATTGATCCACAGGCTGGCCGGGTCGATGATCTCCACCACCGCCTGCCCGGCTACTGCCGTAGTGCCGGGGTCGGCATTGCGCGCCACCACCAGACCGTCCACCGGCGCGATCAGGCGCAGGTTGGCGCGCTGCCGGATCAGTCCCGCATGGTCGGAACGGATGCGCGCCAATTCCTGGCGCGCGGCATCCAGGTTGGCGCGCGCGGCAGCGAAGCCCGCCTCGGCTATCTGATGCTCCTGCCGTTTTGCCCCGGCCCCCTCCTCGCTCACCGCACGCGACGCGAGCAGTTTTTCATAACGGCCTGCCTGCTTTCCGGCATAAACCCTGCGCGCCGCCGCTTCCTGAGTTTGGGCATCGGCGGCAAGCACCGCGGCCTCGGCGCGCTTCAGCGCACTCATTTGTGCGGCGATACGGTCATCCACATCCACCGGGTCCATTTCGCCCAACGCCTGGCCGGCGCGAACCTTGTCGCCCACCTGCACGTCAACCCGCTTGACCCGTCCGGCGGCGGTCGGGCCGATTTTGTGGGTGTAGCGCGACTCGATTGTGCCGATGCCAAACAAGGCCGGTGCGATAGAACGGTTTTCAACCGCCGTCACGGTCACCGGAACCGCCGCCAGCGGACCCGATCGCAGCGCGACATAAACGAACAGCGCCAGCAGCGGCACGAGCACCGCAATCAGCGCCAGTTTGCGGCCATTCATCGACAGGAAGCGCTTCATCGCCCGCTCCCGATGCCACGGCGGTAGATGGCAAATGCGCCCGGCGCATCCGCACGCATCCGCTTGGTATTCCCGGCCAGCAACGACTGCATGATCAACCCCTGGATGGAGCCGATGAACAGGACAACCGCCGCAGCGGTATCGACCTCCGCTGCCAGCTCGCCCTGCGCTTTGCCCTTCTCGATGAGCGCGGCCAAGCGCTTGCCGTAGCGGTCGATCAATGTGCGCGCCATGCGTTTGGCGGGCGTATCCACGGCGCGTTGCAATTCGCCGAACAGCATGCGCGGCACACCTGGGTGTTGGGCGACAAAATCGATATGCGCCATGAACACCGCCTCCAGCGCCGCGAGCGGCGACCCGGCGACCTGCGCCGCCTTGTCCACACGCGCCAATAACCGCTCAGCCACCCACTCCATCACCGCCTGCAAGATCGCATCCTTGCTGGGAAAGTGGCGGAACAGCGCGCCTTGCGTCAGGCCCATGTGCTTGGCAATCGCCGCCGTGGTGATCTCGCCCGGGTTCTGCGTGGCGGCCAGTTCGATCACCGCCTCCACGGTGACGGCGCGGCGTTCATCCGCCGGAAGATGCTTGGGATTGCTTTCCATGATAAATTCCAAAGTAAGTATTCGATTACTATCTTATAGAATTTTTGCGGCACGTCAAGCCGTCATGTTTTCCCCGTACGGGATCATCGGTAGTTTTTGAACAGGAAAGGGTTACTGGAAAACTTGATGCGGAGTGGGCATGCCTGTCTTCCAGCTTCGCCCAAGCCGACTCCGCGTGACGGAATCAAGAAGCGCCCGCCATCTGCTGGGCGGGCGCGTTACGCTTTGTCCGACGCGAAATAAGAAACCTGCTGAAGCGGGCTCTTAGTGGAGGTGGCCGCTTTCGGTATCATGCACATGCCCATGCGCCAACTCTTCTGCGGAAGCCGGGCGCACGCCGGTCACGGTGCAATTGAAGGACAGCGTCTTGCCGGCCAGCGGGTGGTTGCCGTCCACCGTCACCTCGTCGTCGGTCACATCCACCACGGTATAAAGCAGAAAATCTTCTTCATCGGAACTTTCGGGAGCGCCCTCGAACTGCATACCGACTGTAACTTCTTCCGGGAATGCGTTGCGCGCTTCTACTTCGACCAGTTCGTGGTCGTACTCGCCGAAGGCATCGTCGGGCTGCAAGGTCACGCTGCATTGATCGCCGACATTCTTGCCGTGCAAGGCTTCTTCGACCAGCGGGAAAATGCCGTCGTAGCCGCCGTGCAGATAACTGACCGGTTCTTCGACTTTTTCCAGCAACTCGCCTTCGGCGTCAAACAATTCATAGCGCAGCGAAACAACGGTGTCTTTGGCTATTTTCATTTAAGTTCCTTTATCAGATTAAAAATTTCCTGTGCGTGTCCGTGTGCATGAACACCATACATGACATGACGCAGCGTGCCCCGCTTGTCGATGACAAAAGTGGAACGTTGAATGACGTGCTTTTTGTGCCCATCTGTTTCTTTTTCAACCATCACGCCATAGCGTTTGCAGACGCGCGCATCGGGATCGGAAAGCAGCAACACCGACAGTCCATATTTGTCGCGGAACGACGCATGGCTCAAACAATCATCGCGGCTGATGCCGATCACGATGGTGTCAAGCTTGGCGAGGTCGTCGTCAAACTCGCTGAATTCATTGGCTTCCAGAGTGCAACCCGGCGTATCGTCTTTGGGGTAGAAATACAGCACGACATTTTTCTTGCCCTGCTGCGAAGTAAGCGCAAAAGTTTCCATGTCGGCATCCGGCAACTCGAAGTGCGGCGCTTCCATTCCGGTAGTGAGATGAGCGGATTGCATTGATATTTCCCCCTGTGCGGCATTTTAAACACTTTTCGGCTGCATTATAAAAATTTTTGCGCCGCCGTGCCGGGCATGAGGCGGCTATAATCCCCATCAGGAAAACGTGCTTCCCATGCCCGTTGGATTGAACGAACCGCTTTACCGGCGGCATGTGGGCAACTAAATATTTCCCCGTCCGGATTTCAGGAGCAAACCATGAGCGACGACACGCTGCAACACACCAGGCTGGACGGTATCGTGGACTATAACGTCGCGCTGGACACGCTGTGCAAACTGGCATGCCACAACCTGTATTTGTTTGATAAAAATTTCGACGGCCTGGGGTTTAACACCGAAGCGCGTTATGAAACGCTGCGCAGCTTTTTGCTCGCCAGCCCCATCAACCGGTTGTTTGTGCTGGCGCATGACACGCGCTATCTGTCCACCCTATGCCCGCGCATGATGATGCTGCTGCACCAGTTCGGCAGCAGCATGTTTATCTATCAAACACCCGCCAGCCTCCATCAAATCACCGAACCATTTTCCGTTGCGGACGATGCGCATTATGTGCGCCGCTTCCATTTCGATGATCCGCGCGGCATTCTGGCGCAGCACGATCCGGAAAATGCGCGCGCCTTGAAATCGCGCTTTATGGAAATGTGGACAGCTTCACACCCGGCTGCTTCCACCGCAAGACTGGGGTTATAGCAAAAAAGTTGCAAATCCGCTGGATTTCCTATATCCAAGTGCTAGAATACGCCGCCTTTGATTTTGGGCGCGCTCCGGCTTTCAATTGCGGATGCATTCAAAGCCAGGTAATAATTTTGTGCTTTTTAACTTAAAACTCCCGAGGAATTGATAATGAAACTCTCTGCTCTTGCTGCTGCCCTGTTGGCTCTTGCCTTGACCGCTTGTGGCGGAAAACCTGCCGAAGCTCCTGCTGCCGCACCGGCTCCTGCCGCCGAAGCTCCTGCTGCTGCACCGGCTGCTGAAGCCGCTTCTGCTCCTGCCGCCGCTCCAGCTGCCGAAGCTCCTGCCACCGCGAAATAAGCATCTGGCTGCAAGCAAACAAAAAGCCGGCACAAGCCGGCTTTTTGTTTGCATTATCTGAATCTTCAAATAATTTCGCGCCAGGCGAATCCCTCCTCCTGAGTCGCCACCCCCACCCAACCCGCTTCGCAATCCAGCGCGCCACTCAATGCCTGCACTGCGAGTGCCGCCGTGTTGTTCTTGCGGCTCAGATGCGCGGCGACCAGGTGTTGCAAACGGCCCGTATCCAGCCGGCCCAGGATACCGGCGGCATCCTGATTGTTCAGATGCCCGAAGCGTCCGCCCACGCGCTGCTTGAGGCTGTATGGGTAAGCGCCGTTCATCAGCATGCCGCTATCGTGGTTGCACTCCAATACCAGCGCATCGCAACCGCTCAGGCTCTGTTCGATATATGCCGTACTGCATCCAGCATCGGTCAATATGCCGAGCCGTCGCACCCCATCGCTGAACACAAACTGCACAGGCTCGGCGGCATCATGCGGAACCGGAAAGGGGATAATCTCGATCTCGCCGATTGCGAACGCCTGATGGGAATCGATTTCATGGATATGGGCAATGTCGGCAAAGGTTTTCGGCTGGCGGGTGCTACGAAAAACATTTGTCCGGGCACCCGCCGGACAAATGTTTTCCATACTGCGCAATGTGCCGTGGGTGAGCCAAACCGGCAGGTTGAATTTGCGCGCCAGCTGTGCCACGCCGCCGATGTGGTCGCCGTGCTCATGCGTGACGATAATACCGCTCAACTGTTCGGCGGATACGCCCAGACGCGCCAGCCGCGAGAGGGTGTCTTGTAGCCCGAAACCGCAGTCCATCAGCACCAGCGTCTGACGGGTGCCCGGACAAAAGCTTTTCGTACCGGACGCAACCAGCAGCGCGTTGCCTTCGCTGCCGCTGCCCAGAGAGGCAAACTTCATGAAGCAGGCCTAACCTACTGATTGATATTTTTGTAAATCGCCTCGATCATCTGCCTGGCCGCATCGTCGCTCGCACCGTCCTGATCGGTGACGGACACTTCACATGCCTTGCCGCCGTCTTTGACGTTCACGCGATAACGCCTGTTAGTGTCTTCGCTGACCTTCCAGAACTGCAACTTATCCAGCAAGCCGCTTTCCGCTTTGACCGGACGCAGATAGTAGATACCCTTGACACGATCCTTGTCTTCAACCGCCAGCCCCGCACGCTCGATAGCCAGCCCCACCTTGCGCCATGACCGGTCGAACGCATCATTCATCACGACAATCTTGCTGCCGTCGAAAATTTCTTCCAGACTGGCCGTTCCGGCCGGCCCGGATGCACTGATCACCGCTACACTGCTGGTCGCCACTGCCGCACTGGCCGGTTCTGCTTCTCTCGGCAATGCCGCACCGGCACTACGGTCTTGGGCTGTGCTGCCCTTGCTGTAATCGGAATAAGTCGCGACACCCTCGCCATCGCCCTGCGGCACCCTGTAGCGTTCATCGCTGGCGGGTGCGGTCAGGTCAGGCGGCACTTCCAGCGCCGGCACTTGCGCCGCGCCGGCGCTGTAATCGATACGCTTGCTGCCCAAACCAAGCGAGTTGCAACCCGCCAGCGAAGCCAGCGCCACACTGAAAACCCCAATTTGCCAAACTTTCATTGTTTCTCTCCAGCCATATCAGTTAATTGAGCACGCCGGCCTGGCGCATCGCCGCCTCGACCATTTCGTGTGCGGATTGCGACAAGGGCGTAAGCGGCAAGCGCAGCGCATTTTTCATTTTACCCATGCGCGCCACCGCCCACTTCACCGGAATCGGATTGGCTTCGACGAACAGGTTGCGGTGCAACCCGAGCAGGCGGAAATTGATTTCGCGCGCCCTGGCGACCTCGCCGTTCATCGCCGCCGCGCACATCTCGCTCATCAAGCGGGGCGCGACGTTCGCCGTCACCGAGATCGTGCCGTGCGCGCCGAGCAGCATCAATGCCAGCGTGCTGGCATCGTCGCCGCTGTAGATGGCGAAGTCCCCATTGGCGCGCTTCAACAAAGCCGCGCGCTGCAACAGATCGCTGCCGCGCTCGATGTTGCCGGTCGCGTCCTTGATGCCGACGATGTTGGGAATCTGCGCCAGGCGCAGCACGGTATCGTTGCCCATGTCCGCCACGGTGCGCCCCGGCACGTTATACAGGATGTGCGGCATATCCACCGCTTCGGCGATGGCCTTGAAGTGTAGGTACAAGCCTTCCTGGGTCGGCTTGTTGTAGTAGGGCACCACCGTCAGCGACGCATCCGCACCGGCCTTCTTCGAGAATGCCGCCAGTTCGATGGCCTCTCTGGTCGAATTCGCGCCGGTTCCGGCGATCACGGGGATGCGCTTGGCAGCATGCCTCACCGCCTCGGCGATCAGCAATTCATGCTCTTCCACATCCACTGTTGGCGATTCTCCGGTAGTGCCCACCACCACAATACCGTCGGTTCCTTGCTCGACGTGAAAATCAATCAGCGCACGAAACGCATCCAGATCGAGACTGCCGTCTTCGTGCATTGGGGTGACGATTGCTACGATACTGCCCTTAATCATTTTTTTCTTTTCTGCTGCATAAAATAAAGCGGCATTCTACCGTAATACGGCTGCCTGCCAAACTGTGCTAGCCTTGTTCAATGCAAACCATCAAACCCGGACGCGCATTCTTGACTTGGTTGAAACCTGATGCTGCACACGAACCTGCCTTGATGTCCGAGGGCGCACTGGCGCAAGACTGGCTCAACCCAGAGGAGGATGCAGCGTGGGCACATTTACAGCCGGGCAAGTAGTCGTCCTGCCGTTCCCGTTTTCAGGCCTCAGCCGGAAGAAACTGCGTCCGGCTTTGTTACTGGCAGGCGTAGGTCAGGGCGACTGGATCACTTGTCAAATAACCAGTAATCCCTAGCAGCCTGTCGGACTGGAAGAATCGAAGCGAAGTGGGTTAAGCAGCCGATTTCCTTTAAGCCCGACAGACTGCTAGGCTGATCCCCATGCAATCACCTTATTGCTTCCTCGAAATTTGATAGACTGACATCAGCAACTTCAGGAGAAAAAACATGATGATATAGATTCGAAGTGCCCATTGCGCAGCTTTCATTCACCCAGAAACTGGACTTAATGGAAACGCTTTGGTCGGACATGGCAACCCACGAAGAATCCTTGGAATCCCCCGCTTGGCACGCCGCCATTCTCAACGACCGCGAAGCCGCCTTGAATGCAGGCGCGGTCACCACCTCCAGTTGGGAAGAAGCCAAGGAAAGAATCAAGAAAAACGTCTCATGAGGATAAAAATCCTCAGCATTGCAGAGGACGATCTCGAAGAAGGCCACCGATTCTACGAGTCATAAGCAGACGGCCTCGGCACATATTTTTTGGATACGCTCTATTCCGACATTGACTCGCTGGCCTATTTTGCGGGGATGCACCGCATCGTGTTGGGCTATCATCGGTTGCTCTCCAAACGTTTTTCATTTGCTGTTTATTATCGTGCCGCTGATGATGCAGTCACAGTATTCGCCGTTCTTGATTGCCGCCGAAACCCAAGCTGGATACGGAAAAAGCTATCCAAGTGATGCGACATGTCACGGATGCTGCGGGGCGAAAATTTAATGCGAACACGACCCCTTTAATGCCACAGCTTCGAAGTCACGCTCATCAAGAACCGATTCTTCGGCGGACGCGTTCAAAACGCCCCGGCCTCGCAATCGCAGCCATGTGGGTGTGCCCTGCGGCGCGGATGCTGTTGGCACCAGCCGCGCAACAACTTTACCGCGCCGCACGAGATCGACAGCCGCGCCCGCTTTTTCAACTTGCCGGATCATGTCCAGACAATGCGCCTTGAATTCCGAGACACTGACAGCATAAGTGGTCATCTGACACCTCCAAATAGTCATTTGAACAATAACACGAAAGATAAACAACTTTCAATCGCAGTATGTGTCGCGGCGATTATCCCCGTCTGCGCTCCTCCACCTTGACCGGGTGTTGAGGCGGGTGGGATACTACAACGTGGGCGGTTGAATTTTCTGTGCTTTTTTGCAACTCATGAGCGTGGCGCCTGATCTGAACGGTATTTACCAAAATAGCGAGGTAACAATGATTTTTTCCACTCAGGCTCCCGGTGAAGAGCCTCTGATTACGAGGCACGGACAGATGCAACGCAGACTTCATATCGGCGGATTGATAAAGGCTCAGGGATGGGAAATACTCAACGCCGTGCCGGGACCGGATGTCGATCACCTAGGGAATGCCAGAGATCTTTCGCAGTTTCCGGACAACACATTTACCGATGTGTATGCTTCGCATGTCGTGGAACATCTGGATTATGCCAAAAACGAACTGCTTGACACCCTGAAAGAGTGGCGTCGCGTTCTTGTGCCGGGCGGCAAGGTCTATGTCAGCGTCCCCAACATGGATGTCTTGTGCGGGTTGTTTCTTGATAGGGTCAAACTCAGCGCCGCTGAGCGTTTTTTCGTCATGCGTATGATGTTTGGTGGCCATGTCGACCAATATGATTACCATGTCGTGGGACTGAATCAGGATTTTTTGTCGGGATTTCTCGCGAACGCCGGTTACACAAACTTCCAGCGCGTGCGCACCTTTGGACTGTTCAAGGATACGAGTGACATGGTTTTCAAGGGAGTGCCGATCAGCCTCAACGTAACCGCCCAGAAGCCATTGAAATGAAGTCTGTTTGTTTTAAACCCAGATGTCCATTAACCATGAATTGGGCCGTGGCGGAGTATTCCCCCCTTTGGAAAAGGGGGTGAGGCGGGATTTGAATATCGCACTGATACAAAAATCCCCCTCGGCCCCCTCGCAAGCCCTCCCCATTTTACAAAGGGGGAGGCGGGTTGAATTTGCCGATGGATTATTTGGGTTAAAAGGGAGATCCTTGTTTTGACTAAGGGACGTCATGCTGTAGCACGGACTTTTTAGCAGTTGGATAAAAATAATAAGAGCTATTTTTTGCTCTGATGTGTGATGTATTGATGAAAAAAAATTACAACATTGAGGAAATCAGAGCCTTTCTGGAAAGCCACCATGATGCGGGGTTATCGTTGCTTTTTGATGATGGCCATGAGGTGAATCTGACCTACGACACCGTGCGTGTTGCGGCCAGGAGGCTGGAGCAGGATCTTGAGGCGATTCCACCTGATCGCCGGGCCGCCGCCGAATTCTCTCCGTGCAGCGTCTGTCCGGCGCGTGAAACGGCGACCATGTGCCACGCTCTGCCCGCTATTCTGCCGTTTCTCGATGCGTTAAATCCTTACCAATCGTACCAGCCGTTAACCATCATTTATATGGGGCGCGATACGGAGGACGGGAACGGTGTACTTCACATGCGTCGCACCACGCTGCAGCGTGCCCTGCAATATATCGCCATGGAGAGTGTTCTGGGCTACTGCGAGTTGGGCCGCCTTTACTTCAAGTACTTCAGCGGGATCATTCCGTTCTCTTCCGCAGAGGCCATTGCAGAGCGCATTTATGCCAATATCATGCTGGCAGAGAACGGGAACCTGGCGGCAGTGTCGGCCATCATTGACAGCATGCGGGAGAATTTGGCCGTTACGATGCAATGCCAGATTAAACGTGTGCGGCTGGTGTCGCAAAGTGATGTATTTGTTAACGCGTTTATCAATTTGCACACGGCGCTCGAACTGCTGCGGCCGGAAGAGCGCAGCAGTGTGCGCGAGGCGCTCGCCAAACGCGAGGCACTGTAAATTCATGAGGCTGGATTTCCCACAAACCTTATAAACCGGAACCCAAAGGCTCCACATTGTTGGAAGAGGCTGCAAGTATTCGCCTGCATAAAAGCAAGGTATACTCGCCGCCAAATAAAATCGCCCCCGCAGCAAGCTGGGGGATGGGTAGAGAATTTCTTGTCAATCAAATAAATGAGGAGGAGTTACCATGTACAGCAATAATGAAGCCACCACCGAGCCCAAGGCTCTGCTTAACGAAAATCCGAACGACGCAGGGGCTGCGGCCACGCTGGGGAATATCTATTACGATCTGAAGGATGCGCCGCGTGCGATCCTGTACTACCTCATCTCCCTCGATATCGATCCCGCACAGCCCGCAGTGCGCACCGATATGGGAACCATGCTGTGGCAAAACGGCGATGCTGGGCTGGCAGAGCAGGCCTTCCGCCGTGTCATCGCCGATCATCCGGGATTTGGCAACGCCTACATCAATCTTGGTCACCTGCTCCGGGAGGAAAGAATGGATGCTGCCCAGGCCAGGGAGGTCTGGCGCACCCTGTCCGTCGAATATCCCGATGACCAGGCTGCCGCCGAAGCGGCCAGGCTGCTGGCGCAAAGGTAAATTGGCCGGCAGCCACCATATTCCGCCACACCGTAAAGTGACGCACCGCCAGTCAGGGCTGACCCCGGCGGAGGTAAAGGCGCTGATGGCCCTGCACCAAGCCGGACAATGGGCGCGTCTGGAGGCGGAGGCACGCAAGATGGTGGCGCGCCGGCCGGCCGATCCCGTCGGGTGGACTTTTCTGGGGCTGGCGTTGCAGGGGCTGGGGAAATTGCCGGAAGCTGTCGCGGCTCTCACCCATGCCGTCCGGTTTGCGCCGCAGGACGCCGGCGCGCATGGCAATCTCGGCGCGGCGCTCAAGGCCATCGAACGCCATGCCGAAGCCGAGGCCAGCTACCGCAAGGCGCTGGCGATCCAGCCAGATCATGCGGGCCTGCACTTTAATCTGGGCAACCTGTTACGGGACGCCGGTCGCCTCGCGGAGGCGGAAGTCAGCTACCGGCGCACGCTGGAGATCCGCCCAGACTACGTGGCGGCGCAGGCAAATCTCGGCAGTATGCTTCAGGGTCTCGGCCACTTTGCCGAGGCCGAGGCAGCTTCTCGCCGCGTGCTCGAACTCGACCCGGGTTCGGCGAAGGCACATATCAATCTCGGCAACGCCCTCAAGGAACTCGGGCGCATCCCCGAGGCCGAGGCCTGCTATCGCCGCGCGCTCGCGCTCAAGCCGGATTACACCGAAGCGTTCTGCAACCTCGGTAAAATTTTCTGGGAAGCCAGACGCCTTGCCGACGCGGAGCAGTGCTATCGCCGGGCCATCGAGATCAGGCCGGAGCTGGCAGAAGCGCATTGCGGCCTCGGCAATGCGCTGTTCGACGCCGAACGCTTTGCCGAGGCCGAACAGTCCCACCGGCGCGCGCTGGAACTGGATCCCGGTTTGACAAGGGCACGCAGCAATCTGCTGTTCAGGATGCTCTACGATACCGGAACGGTGCAGCAATATAGCCGCGAGGCCGCCGAATACGGACGCGCGGCTTCCGCGAAGGTCACGGCGCGGCATGCTGCATGGTCCTGCCCGGAACATCCGGAGCGCCTGCGGGTAGGCATCGTCTCCGGCGACCTGTGCCACCACCCGGTGGGATATTTTCTCGAAAGCGTGCTGTCCCGCCTCGACAAAACCCGGGTCGAACTGTATGCCTATCCGTCCGGATTGAAGGACGACGACCTGACCGCCCGCCTGCGGCAGCATTTCGCCCGGTGGCAGCCGCTTGTCGGGCTCGGCGACGAAGTCGCCGCAAAACTGATCCACGGGGACGGCATCCACATCCTGCTCGATCTCTCCGGCCACACCGCGCACAACCGGCTGCCGGTATTCGCCTGGAAACCGGCGCCGGTGCAGGCAACCTGGCTGGGCTATTCGGCCTCGACGGGACTCGCGGAAATGGACTACCTGATCGCCGACGCCCATGTCGCGCCGCCGGAAGAAGAAGGGCAATTCACCGAAAAAATATGGCGGCTGCCGGACACCTACCTGTGCCTCACGGCGCCCGGGGAAGCGGTGGAAATCGGCCCGCCGCCTGCCCTGGCGGCAGGGATCGTCACCTTCGGCAGCTTCAACAACTTGAGCAAGATGAACGACGCAACCGTCGCACTCTGGTCGAAAATCCTGCACGCCGCGCCCGAATCGCGGCTGCTGCTCAAGGCCAATCAACTGCGCGACCCAGCAGTGCGTGAAGCGGTCGCGCGGCGCTACGCCGCCTGCGGCATCGGCCCGGAACGGCTGCTGCTGGAAGGCACAATCCCCAAACGTGCAGACCACCTCGCCGCCTACAACCGGATGGACATCGCGCTTGATCCGTTTCCCTACGCGGGCACTACGACCAGCGTGGAGTCCCTGTGGATGAGCGTTCCGTTCCTGACGCGCCGCGGCGACCGGTTTGTTTCCCATGTAGGAGAAAGCATTGCACACAACGCCGAGCTGCCGGAATGGATCGCGGCCGATGAAGACGAATATGTGGAGAAGGCCGTGGCCTTCGCCTCGGACCTCGAAGCGCTGGCTCGGCTCCGCGAAGGTTTGCGGGAGCAGGTACTGGCCTCGCCGCTGTTCGATGCGCCACGCTTTGCACGGAACCTCGAGGATGCGCTGTGGGGGATGTGGGAGAGTAAGGGATATAGAAATTCTAACCCCGGATAGTTAGGGGCGCAATTTACCTCGAAGAGGTAAATTGCGCCCCTACACAACATAAAACGGCGGCCTAAGCCGGACAAGCCGGAACCAAATATTTGGAGCGCGGACGTCCGCGCTCCCAGTGGGCATAATCGCCCGATGAATCGGGCTCCTATGTGGGCTGTTGCAGCTTTGCCGCATAGTAAGTTCTTATCAAAAAATGCGAAGAATTGAGTCATAAGAGACTAACGGATTATTTGGGATGATTATTCCCGATTCAAAGAATTGAATGACGGCGATTCCCGTTTTGGAGAATTATATGAAAAAATCCTTATAGATAACAAAAGGTTAGTATGTAATTTCTGGTACGGCAAACGACGTATCCGGTTGTAGGCATAACACCTAGTTCGCTATAGGTCATATAGCAAAACCAACCACCTGAATAACACCTGTGTCCGGATGTCGCGGTTTGCGACTGCTTCACACGGCATGGCCGTATCCCTTCGTGAGCGTGGTTTCGTAACATCGCTCCGGGTCAAACCCTTGCCTGAGCCTCTCTCACCCGCAAGGCGACCGTCGCATCAGCAGCGGCAGTATGGCTGCCGGTGCATATCCTACACAGGTTGCTACCTGCTGCGGCATGGCACGAATAATGCATTGCACTGTGTAGCTTAACTCCTGAACCTGATCGGTGATTTAGCATGAACCCAAAAAAAATACTTACGGCGCTGTTGTGTTGCACCCTTCCTCTCTGCACAGCGGCAGTGGCCGGCGTTGGCCAAGGCATCAGGGGGAGCATCCATGACTTCTCCGGCCGAACATGGAACAGCACCCAGGAAATCTGCCGCGTCTGTCATGCGCCGCACGACAAGCAGGGCGAGCGGTACAAAGCCGGCTTGCTGTGGAACCGCAATCTGAGCTCCAAGACGTACACCCCCTACTCCAGCGGCTCGCTGGGCGCCGGAACCATCGGGCAGCCGCAAGGGCTCTCCAAGCTCTGCCTGGGCTGTCATGACGGCACCGTGGCGCTCAACGCCTTCGACGGTTATGTCGGCGACGGCGACGGCATAGGTCTGCTGCCGAACAGGTTCAAGATCGGCAGCTCGATTCAAAATTTCAGCCTCTACGGCACGCACCCAATATCGGTGCAGTACGTCGGCAACCCGAAGATCGGGAAACCCGGCGGTCTCCATAACCCTGCGAGCATCAATTGGTCATACTCCGACGGCATGCAAGTGTTAAAGACACTCGATAACGGGATGGTTCAGTGCCCTTCCTGCCACGATGTTCACGACCGGGTGGCCGTAGCCCTCACGCCGCTTCTTCGCGCCCCCACAAGGAAAGACCATGCAGGGGCGATCACCGCCTCCGCGCTGTGCCTGACCTGTCACGACAAGTAGACCTGCGCCGCAGTATCGTGCGCTCCAGTCCGGCGAAGTTCTTGATCTTCTCTGGATAGCGTTATTCCATGCGTTCAAAGGCCCCGGAAACGTGGCCGCCCCCTCACTTGCCTGCCCGACTCCATCCCCCATGCCCACTGCGTGCGTTCGCGACGCCATGAAGAATCTGCGCATCCTTTCGTCGTTTCACAGATGCGCAGTGTCACCTCGGATGCAGGGCTATCCACGATGCCGCCGCTGGCTCCCCTATAGCCAGAGGAGGTTCAAGTTATTTTTGCTTGACGCCTAAACGTTCAACCAGCACCGGCCAAATCCCTTTGTCCTGAACGCGTGCCGATTCGAACACCAGCCAGCTTTGTCGCCCATAATGGGGCAAGCCGCGTTGAAGTGCCTGCAGAGCCGACAGATCGCGGGCAGCGACCACTGCGTATGGCTGTCCATATTGATCTCGCGCGGCCCAGACTTGTGCACTGCCTCTGCCGTCCAGCTCGGCGGGGCGTGGCGGCAGGCCGAGCCGGGCGAGCATGCCATCCATGCTGGCCGTTTGTCCGACTAACAACAGCGGTGACCGCCCGGACAGGCTTGCCACATTGTGGGGCAGGTGTTCGGGGCGACTATCGAGCAGGCGTCCAGCTAACGCGACAGCTGCTACTCGCAGATCCGGGTTGGTATCCGTCAGCAACAGGTCAGCGCGGGGCGCAACAAATATTTCGCGCAGTATGGGCGGAAAGTAGGCTGGATCCACACGCCGCCAGAGGCGGTAGTCCGGATCCAGCTCGACAGCCGCCACACTGTCAGGAGCCGGCAGGACGATTTTAGAACGCGGCCATTTAGTCTCCACCCAGCGGATTTCCTGCTTGTCCGGATAGACCAGCCGCACGGGCACGCTCAAAGCGTAGGAGGGGCCGTGCTGCTCGATGACCAGGCTCAGGTTTCCGTCCGACCAGGCGCTTTCCGCGAGACGCAGTCGCGGCGCGCCTGCACGGTCAACCCATTGGTTGAAAAAATCTCCCAGAT
>CAYGIF010000036.1:0-16859 GCA_964349865.1 uncultured Gallionella sp.
TTGGGCGGCATCGCCTTGAGCTTGCCGCCGAAGAACATGTTCAGGAACAGCGTCTCGATCATGTCGTCGCGGTGGTGCCCCAGCGCGATCTTGTTGGCGCCGAGTTCATGCGCGACGCGGTAGATGATGCCGCGCCGCAGCCTGGAGCACAGCGAGCAGGTGGTCTTGCCCTCGGGAATCTTTTCCTTGACGATGGAATAGGTGTCCTGATTTTCGATATGGTAATCAACGCCGATGGACTTGAGATAGTCCGGCAGCACCTCTTCCGGAAAGCCCGGCTGTTTCTGGTCGAGATTCATCGCGACGATGCGGAAATCGATCGGCGCGCGCTTGCGCAACGTGAGTAGGACGTCGAGCAAAGTATAGGAATCCTTGCCGCCGGACAGGCACACCATCACGCTGTCGCCGTGCTCGATCATGTTGAAGTCGGCGATCGCCTTGCCGACCTGATGTTCCAACCGCCCTTTGAGGCGGTTGAAATTGGTCGAGTGACGCTCGAAATGGATGGGTTGTGCGATGTCGTTCATGAAAATTCCATTAAATGTTAACGCTTCTGCCGCCGTCCACGGCAATGATCTGCCCGGTAACATAGGGCGCATCCTTGATCAGGAAAGCCACGATCCTGGCGATATCTTCCGGTTCGCCTTCGCGCTTGAGCAGCGTATGCGCGACAATTTTGCGGCGCTGCTCCTCGTCCATCCACGCCGCGTTTTCCGGCCACATGATGACACCCGGGGCGACGGCATTGACGCGCACCTGCGGCGCCATCTCCTGCGCCAGCCCACGGGTCAGCGCGGCCAGCCCGGCTTTGGCGACGCTGTACAGTAAATGCCCGTGCATCGGGCGTTCGGCATGGATGTCCGCGATGTTGACGATGCAGCCATGACGGCGGCGCAATTCGGCCGCTGCCGCTTGCGCGAGAAACAGCGGCGCGCGCAGATTGGTGCCGAGCAGATCGTGCCACTGTTGCTCGTTCACCTCCGCCAGCGGCGTAGCGTAAAAACTCGACGCATTGTTGACCAGCACATCCAGTTGCCCGAACTTTTTGATGACCTTGTGAACCAGTTTTGGCAACGCGTTCAGGTCGAGCAGATCGGTTTGAAACGCGGCGGCACTTTTCGGGCGCAGTTCATTCAACTCGTCCTGCAAGGCCAGCGCCTCTTGCGCGGAACTGCGGTAATGCACGGCGAGTTCTGCGCCCGCCGCATGCAGGCGGCGACAGATCGCCGCACCGACGCGCTTCGCCCCGCCGGTCACCAATACCACTTTGCCTTGCATCCCCTGCTCCATTAGACTCGCACTCCGCTACAGACTTGCGAATTATACCCGACCATGCCGACAACTCTGCCCACCCCAGGCCCGGAAGCCGCACAACACAGCGCCCGATTATGCGAATTCATCCGCCGCGACATCGCCGAACAGGGCGGCTGGATTCCCTTTGCGCGCTATATGGAACTGGCCCTGTATGCGCCGGGGCTGGGCTATTACACCGCCGGAGCGCACAAGTTCGGCGAAGCGGGCGACTTCGTCACCGCACCCGAGCTGTCGCCGCTATTCGGCCGCACCCTGGCGCGGCAAGCGGCGGAAATCATGGCAGCCAGCGCGCCGCATATCCTGGAGCTGGGCGCGGGCAGCGGCAAGCTGGCGGCGGACATGCTCGGCGAGATGGAGCGTACCGGCAGCCTGCCGGACAGCTACGCGATTCTCGAAGTGAGCGCCGACCTGCGCGCGCGCCAGCAGGCCTTGCTGAAAACGCGCCTGCCGCATTTGCTGGAGCGCGTGCGCTGGCTGGACGCGCTGCCGGAAAAATTCTCCGGCACGATCATCGCCAACGAGGTGCTCGACGCATTGCCCGTGCATCTGGTGCATTGGCGCGACAGCGCGCTGACCGAACGCGGCGTATCGATAGGTGCTGACGGTTTCGTCTGGCAGGAGCGCGCCATCGGCGATGCCGCCCTGCTGCATGCCGCGCAGCAGATCGCTGTGCCGGACGATTACACCAGCGAAATCTGCCTCGCCGCGCGCGGCCTGGTCAACAGCCTGGCAGGCTGCCTGGAACAGGGCGCGCTGCTGTTCATCGACTACGGCTTCGGCGCGCGCGAGTTCTACCACCCGCAGCGCAATGCCGGCACGCTGATGTGCCATTACCGCCACCATGCGCACGACGACCCGTTCTTCCTGCCCGGCCTGCAGGACATCACCGCGCATGTGAACTTCACCGATGTCGCGGAATGCGGCATCGATGCCGGACTGGAGTTACTGGGCTACACCTCGCAGGCGTTCTTCCTGCTGAACTGCGGCATCACCGACTTGATGAAGGACACCCCGCCGGAAAACCTGCGCGACTATCTGCCGCTCTCGGCGCAGTTGCAAAAACTTACCAGCCCGGCGGAAATGGGCGAACTGTTTAAGGTGATGGCATTGGGCAGGGGAATGGCCGAACCGCTATGCGGATTCACGCGCGGCGACCTGACGCGGACGTTGTAGTTATCCTGAATGGCAGCATCAACACATTTCAGCCAGCCATACTTCCTGATAACGGTCGTCCCATGAAGCACAATATAAAAGAGGCCAGATTCGATCGAATCTGGCCTCATTGACTGTATGAAACCGCTTGTTACGGGTATGCAAAATGCCCCTGTGAGAACACATAAAACAGGAAAAAAATAATCGGAAAAATAACAAGCGGCAGCGCAGCAATGGTAAGCAAATCTTTCAGCATTATCCTATCCCCTTAATTGATCAAGCCAACACGGCATGACAATAATATCATACGAATTATTCCATCTTCAATATATCCGAGTTGCCGTAAGAACCCAACAGGTTACCGCGCCTGCACCCATTCGATCAGCGCATCCTGCGTGGCCTGCCCGTATTTCGCGTTCGGGTGATTGATAAAGAACACCACCACCCATTCCCTGCCGCCTCGCGAGCGCACATAGCCCGCGATGGTTTTTACGCCTTCCAGGGTGCCGGTCTTGAGGTGGGCGTGGCTGGCGGCGGCGCTTTCCCTGAGGCGTTTCTTGACCGAGCCGTCCACGCCGAGGATCGGCAGCGATGCTTCGAATTCGGCGCTGAGCGGATGGGCGGCGGCGTGCTGCAGCAGTTGCGCGAGATGCGCCGCGCCGATGCGTTCGCTGCGCGACAGACCGGCGCCGTTTTCCAGCGCCAGTTCGGGGAAATCGAGCCGTTGTTTCTGCAGCCAATCCTGCACGGCTCGCGTGCTGCGTTCGAGATTGGTGGAGGCGGCTGCCCCATCCTGTACGGCAGCCCCCAGCGTCAGGTACAGTTGCCGCGCCATGACGTTGTTGCTGAACTTGTTGATGTCGCGGATGACCGCGCTCAGCGGCTCGGAGTGGTGCGTCGAGAAAAGCTGTGCGTTGCCGCCCGCCACGCCCTCGCGCTGTTTCCCTTTCAGCACACCGCCGAGTTCCTGCCACAAGGCACGGAATACCGCCTCCATGTAGCGCGTGTGCGGCATCACGCTGAGGTGCTGCTCGCGCTCGCCGCATTCGCCGGGATAGCCGCCCTGCAGGACGACGCTGTCGCCGTCCGGCTGCACGAGGATGCTATCGTCCCAGTTATCACAGCCGTTTCTGGATGCGGCGGGAGCGGATTGCGGCGCGAGCCGGTTATCCAGCTTCACGCCGTCGAGCGGCGGCTCGCTGATGATCTTCATGCCGCTCCCGTTGGGCAAATAGCGCAGGCGTAGCGTGTTGAAATTCAGCAGCAGCGCATCCGGGCCGACGTTGTAGGCGCGCACCGGATCGTTGTCGAAGGCGGCGGGATCGTGCGGCGGCAGTTCGAAAAAGCTGCGGTCCAGCACCAGGTCGCCGCGTATTTCGTGCAGGCCGCGCGCGCGCAACTCGCGCAGCCACAGCCAGAATTGTTCGAGGGTGAGTTTCGGGTCGCCATAGCCCTTCAGAATCAGGTTGCCGTACAGCACGCCGTCCTTCAGTTCGCCGTCCAGGTACGCCTCGGTCTTCCACTGGTAGGCCGGGCCGAGCATGTCCAGCGCGGCATAGGTGGTGAGCAGCTTCATCGTGGAGGCCGGATTCATTGGCCGGTCTGCGTTCAGGCTGAGAAGCGGCTTGCGGGCACCAGACGCTTGCGTACGCCGTGTCATACCGTCCACCTCGCGTACCTCGATGGAGACGCCGGAAAGCGGGATGCCGGCGTCCTTCAGCGCCTGCTTGACCGAGCCCGGCAACGCGGCAGCATGGGCAGTGGATGCGAAAAGCAGCGCCGCAATAACGCAAATTATTTGTCTCATGCGAGCGCCTCCACGATGTCCAATGTCCGCGTTACCAGCAATTGCATCTCCTCTTCATTGATCACATACGGCGGCATGAAATAAATCGTGTTGCCGATCGGGCGCAGCAGCAACTCGTTTTGTAGCGCGAGCGCGAAGCAACGTTGCGCAAAGTCGCGGTGCGGACTGTCCACTTCAAACGCCCATATCATGCCGGTGTTGCGCCAGTTGCGCACCGCGTGATACTCGGACAATGGCCGCGCCATTGCGTTCAGACAGGCCGCTTTGTCGCGGTTCGCGGCGAGCACATCATCCTGCGCGAAAATATCCAGTGTGGCCAGCGCGGCGCGGCAGGCCAGCGGATTGCCGGTGTAGGAATGCGAATGCAGGAAGCCGCGCGCCGTCTCGTCGGCGTAGAAAGCTTGATAGATTGCGTCAGTCGTCATCACCACCGACAGCGGCAGGTAGCCGCCGGTGATACCCTTGGAGAGCAACAGGAAATCCGGCGCGATGCCTGCCTGCTCGCAGGCGAACAGCGTGCCGCTGCGTCCCATGCCGACGGCGATCTCGTCGGCGATCAGGTGCACGTTGTATCGGTCGCACAATTCGCGCGCCCTGCTCAAATAGACCGGGTGATACATCGCCATGCCCGCCGCGCCCTGCACCAGCGGCTCGACAATGAAGGCGGCCAGCTGCGCGTGGTGCCGCTGCAAATGCCGCTCCAGCGCGGCGGCGCAGCGCAGCGCGTAAGCCTCGGCGCTCTCGCCCGGCTCCGCGCCGCGCCAGTCCGGCGTCGGCACGGCGGCCTGTTGCCGGATCAATGCGCCATACGCATCGCGGAACAGCGCGACATCCGTCACCGACAGCGCCCCCAGCGTTTCGCCGTGATAGCTGTTCTCCAGGCTGATGAATTGCGTCTTGTCCGGCTGGCCGGTATTGCGCCAGTAATGCGCGCTCATCTTCAGCGCGATCTCCGTCGCCGATGCGCCGTCCGAACCGTAGAAACAATGCCCCAGCCCGGCCGGGGCCAGGTCGCGCAAGCGCTCGGAAAGTTGTACCACCGGTTCATGAGTGAAGCCCGCCAGCATCATATGCTCCAGCGTCTCAAGCTGGCCGCGCAACGCGGCGTTGATGCGCGGGTTGCAATGCCCGAACAGGTTCACCCACCACGAGCTGACCGCATCGAGGTAGCGTTTCCCGTCGTAGTCATACAGCCATACGCCCTGGCCGCGCGCGATCGGCACCAGCGGAAAACTCTCGTAATGCTTCATCTGCGAGCACGGGTGCCAGACAGCGGACAGGCTGCGCGCGAGTAAAGCTGCGTTGCTTGGAGTATGATTTTGCATACGCGAAATCATAACGGGTTTTGCGGCTTGCCGGCAGACTAACGAACTCTCAATCAGCAAAGTTATGGAGGTTCCGATATGCGTATTCTCATCACGGGTGGCACCGGCCTGATCGGCCGGCGGCTTTGCAAGGCGTTGCTGGCGGAAGGGCATGAACTGACGGTGTTCAGCCGCAATCCGGCTTCCGTGCCGGCCAAATGCGGTGCAGGCGTGCAGGCGATCGGCTCGCTCGCCGAATGGCATCCGGCGCTCGGTTTCGATGCGGTCATTAATCTGGCGGGAGAGCCGATCGTCGATGCGCGCTGGTCGGCGCAGCGCAAGCAGGTCCTGTGGGACAGCCGCGTCACCCTCACCGAGGAACTGGTGCGGCGCATCGCCGCCGCCGAGCGCAAACCGTCGGTGTTGTTGAGCGGCTCGGCGGTGGGCTATTACGGCAATCGCGGCGACCTCATGCTGGATGAAGCGGCCGGCGCGGGCGCAGGCTTCGCCGCAGAGTTATGCAAGGCCTGGGAAGACGCGGCGCGCGGAGCAGAGAAACTCGGCCTGCGCGTCTGCCTGTTGCGCACCGCCCCGGTGCTGAGCAACGATGGCGGCATGCTGGCGCGCATGCTGCCGCCGTTCAAACTGGGGCTGGGCGCGCGGCTGGGCAATGGGAAACAGTGGATGAGCTGGGTGCATATCGAGGACTATGCCGCGATGGTACTCAGGCTGCTGCACGATGAGCAGACCAGCGGGCCGTACAACATGGCCGCGCCGAACCCGGTCACCAATGCCGAATTCACCGCATCACTGGCGGCGGCACTGCACCGCCCTGCCATCTTCGTCGCCCCCGCCGCCCTATTGAAACTGGCCATGGGCGAATCCGCCAGCCTGTTGCTGGAAGGGCAGAGGGCGTTGCCCAGGAAGATGGAGGCGGCACACCATCGCTTCGCCTTCCCGACGCTCGCGGAAGCGCTGTACGACCTCGTCTGACGCGGCCTGCCGGATTCCGCTATCGACACACTGCTGCCCTTGGCAACGATCCGCTATCTGGCAAACAATTTAGCGGGACTATTTTCTCCAAACGACCCATTGCAGACGTTAGAATTCAAACTGCGGCTGGCGTGCTGATCTGGAAGATATTGAGTTAGAGCAGTTTTAGCCTTTTCATCACTGACTCAATGTCTTTAAGCCCAATATATATGTCGTCCAAGTAAGTCGTGGCCACTGACGGCGCAGGTATTGGCGCAGTAGTGCTTACATTCTTTACATAGGTATGGGCAACGTTGTTTCTGGCTGTTTTGAGAATATCTAGGGTTGCAATCATTTTTGCAAATTTTCCCCCATTGTCCATTCCTTCAATTTTCTCAACTGATACCAATCCGATTGTTTGAATCAGCATTTGGCGGAAGTTCTTTTTGTAATCGAACCCCCACGTTCTATCAACTATTTGCTTCTCAAGGTGCGTTATGTTGGACGGGTTTTTCAGTCTCGCGCCGGCACGAAGGACTAAATCATCCATTGACATTTCAACCCATCCCCCTACTTCAATGATGGCCAGCTTTGCATAAAGGAGATTATGGAGTGGCCTCTTTGTGGCTTTGTATCTGGCACCAATTGTGCTGATATTCCGCTTTATATATGTTTGGGGAATCATGTTGTAGATTAGCCAAATACCTTGACTGCTGCATTTAACCTTCCTAATACACGTGTCGTTTTGGACAATCCTTCAAGCAATCTTCCATCGCTAAATTCCTCATGGGATTTTAACGCTCCAAACCGCTTTAACATTTTTGTCTTGGATTCATTAGTTAGCTTATCAACATTTCTTCCTACACCTACCAACAGTGCTTCAAACAGCGCTAAATTTATGCGTTGCTCAAGTAATGTATCCCCGAGTTTTGTGTGAATTACGTTAACAACCTTCTCAAACAACTCCTTTTTTGATGCCACTGATTTTTTATTTGCATGCCTGTTCTCACGCATGTAGTTGTTGAGAAAGCGGGCTAGTCCTTCAGAGTAATTTTCAAAATTATCAAGGAAGGCAAAAAACCGCAAGATAATTTCTTGCCGCCTAAATCTATCATGCGATTTAACTTCCAATCCATTCAAGCTCAGCCAGATTTTGTTTGAGTCGAGTTCTTTCAGGAGGCTATTAAGTTCACCGGAATAAATGCAGTTTCTTATCTCTTGATTATTGAGCTTTATGCCACCGGTATTCAGTCGGTGAAAAATAGTAAACAAATAGTTGCTGTGCGCTTCAAGCGACGGGTCGCAACGCAGTACTGTAACGGGCAAGGTTGCATTCTCGATACGCCGTTTCAATTTATTTAATTCAGAGCCTTTCTTGTGAAATTCTGCAACCGAGACACCCGATATTCGCGCGTCAACATCGGAAAGGCTTGATAGCGTCCAATCAGAATCTTTATCCAAAAATTTAATTATGCAAGATATACGTTGTAGCCCATCGATAACTTGCCACTCTTCTGTTTTGTATCCGTACGAAAAGCAAAGACTCGGAATGGGTAATTGCTTTATAAGTGAGTCAATGAATCTAGTTTGAGCGGGGGACTTCCATACGACATCTCTTTGAAAGCTTGGGCTAATATCTAATGCTTCATCTTGGTACATTCGAAATAAGTCGGCACAAGAACGTAACTCGTTGTACGCAACAATATCTCCAGGGGGTACCTCCTGAAAATCTCCTTCTTGAAAACTAGTAGCCTCAATTTTATCTATGTCTTCGTTACTCATGATTTTGGCGTCCACAATAAGATTTATTGGTCAAATTATTCCAATGCAGTCCCATCCAAGTAGCGAGTAGCACTGATATATGTAGCAGCAATCTAACAGGAAAAACCATACCAAACCAGTGGAAAAAATATCTAGAATTTTTGTTGACTGGCTTGTGTCCGAATCGAGGGCTAATCAGAACGTGATGCTGAAAGTCTTCTTCTAGCACATTGTTACTGGCCACGACAGTCAGCTTTCTTGCGGGATATTTCACACCACGACTAGCAGCTTCTGGCACATTACCGAAACTCGCCGCTGACAGTCTGCGTCAAATCACCTTGCCCGGATTCATCAGCCCGTGCGGGTCGATAACCTGCTTCATACTGCCGTCGCGTACGCGCACGATTTCACAGTCCAGTTTGTCAATCCGCCGCAGGCAAACGAATGGTGTACTGGCCCGACTTCTCGTCGCGCACCACCAGCAGCAGCTTGTTTCTTTGTGCGTCTTCGACCAGCTCCTTGAACGAACGGTAGCCGTAAGAGGATTCGGTAAAGCCCGGCTTGCGACGCTGCATGGTCGTCTTGACCATCGATCCCCAGATTTTTTCGTCAGAGCCGCGCTCGGCGATCAGGGCTTCGACGGTTTCGACGATGAAGTCGAGCGCTTCCTGGCGCTTGTCGTCTTCGCCCTTCGCTGCCGGCGGCCTGGCCTTGCCCGCTGCTGATTTCACCGGGGCTTTTTTCTCGGCGCGCTTTTGCTTCGCCTCCTGCGCGCGCACCAGATCGTCGTAGAAAATGAACTCGTCGCAGTTGGCGCTGAGCAGATCCGAGGTCGAGTCCTTCACGCCGATGCCGATCACGTATTTGTTGTTCTCGCGCAGCTTGGAAACCAGCGGTGAAAAATCCGAGTCGCCGCTGATGATGACGAAGGTATCCACGTGGGCTTTGGTATAGCAGAGGTCGAGCGCGTCCACGACCATGCGGATGTCGGCGGAGTTCTTTCCCGATTGGCGCACGTGCGGAATCTCGATCAGCTCGAAGGCGGCTTCGTGCATCGTCGCCTTGAATTCCTTGTAGCGATCCCAGTCGCAATAGGCTTTCTTGACCACGATGCTACCCTTGAGCAGCAGGCGTTCCAGAACTTTCCTGATGTCGAACTGCGCATACTTGGCATCGCGCACGCCCAGCGCGATGTTCTCGAAATCGCAGAACAAGGCCATGTTGGTAATTTCGGGTTGGATTGCCATACAAGTCTCCCTCATTCAAATATGTAGCCCGGATGAAATGCAATGGATTCCGGGAAGTTTTTTGTTAAACGCCTCATTTCCCGGATTCCGCTATCGCTGCATCCGGGCTACAGAACTACAAAACCTTGCCAGGATTCATCAACCCCTGCGGGTCGAACATCTGCTTGATGCCGCGCATCAGCTCCAGTTCCAGCGGGTCCTTGTAATCGCGGATGGTTGCGCGCTTGAGCTGCCCGAGGCCGTGCTCGGCGCTGATGCTGCCATCGAATTCGCGCACCACCTGATAGACCAGCCGGTTCACCTCGCCCTCGTGCTGCGCGATGAAGGCCGTGTTCTGCTCCGCATCCGCCAGCGAGACGTTGTAGTGGATGTTGCCGTCGCCCAGATGCCCGAACGCAACGATGCGCGCGCCGGGGAACGCGCCCTGCATCGCGGCATCGGCGCGCGCGATGAATTCCGCGACGCAGCTGACCGGCACGGAGATGTCGTGCTTGATGCTGATGCCTTCGCGCTTCTGCGCATCGCTGATGTTCTGGCGCAGCTTCCACCAGTTCTCCGCCGCATCGGCATCGGCGGTGACGGCAAACTCCGGGATGTCCGCGCCGAAATCCCGTATCGCGCCGCACAGCGCGTCGTCCAGCGGGCGTTGCAGCACGTCGCTCGACTGGATCAACAGATAATATTCATACTGCCTGGTAAACGGTTCGGCGGTTCCCGGAACATGCCGGAACACGATGTCCAGGCTGCTGCGCGAGACGAGCTCGAAGGCGCTCAGCGTGTCGCCGCAGGTGGCGCGGATATGCGCCAGCAGGCGCACCGCGATGGCGGGGTCAGTGATGGCCACAATCGCAGTGGCGCTGGACTGCGGGCGCGGAAAAAGTTTGAGCACGGCGGCGGTGATGATGCCCAGCGTGCCTTCCGCGCCGATGAACAGGTGCTTCAGATCATAGCCTGAGTTGTCCTTGCGCAGGCTGCGCAGGCCGTTCCAGATGCGTCCATCCGGCAGCACCACTTCCAGCCCCAGCACCAGATCGCGCGCGTTGCCATAGCGCAGCACGCCGTTGCCGCCGGCATTGGTGGACAGGTTGCCGCCGATCTCGCAGTGGTTCAGGGTCGCCGTCAGTTCGAGCGGGAACAGGCGGTTATGCTGTTCCGCCGCGTCGCGCACGCTGGCCAGCGTGCAGCCCGCCTCGATGGTCATCGTGTAATTTATCGGATCGACGGCGCGGATGCGCTTCATGCGCGACAGGTTCAGCACGATCTGCGTGCCTTTGGTCAGCGGCACGCTTCCCCCGCACAAGCTGGTATTGCCGCCTTGCGGCACGATGGCAATTTTATTTGCGGCGCACAGCCTGACCATTTCCGCGACCTGCTGCGTATCCGCCGGGAACGCCACCGCCAGCGCGTTGCCCGAATAGCGGCCGCGCTTGTCGGCGCAATACGGTGCGGCAGACTCGCCGGTCAGCAATGCTTCACTGCCGACGATAGCGGCGGCGGCGTAAAGGAAGTCTTCCATACCTGGTACCTGCATCGAAATGGCAAGACGCCGGTTTATTGAGTGTCAGCCATGAAGATCAGGCTGTTTTTGCCCTGAATGGCTTGACGCACATCTGGTAGAGGGACGAGAAAATCATCACTGTCGATGCGATGCTGTAGCCCACACCGCCGATCATCACCAGCCAGGCAAAACCCGGATGCATCTTGGTGAGCCACCAGGCAGCAATATCGATAATCAGAAACATGAATGGCGTGAAGATCAGCAATGCTTTGACGATCGGGTTAAAGCCCGTGGCAAAACTGAAGATCAGCCCGATGAAGAAGAAAATGAATGCGATGCCGAACAAATGAATATGCGAAACCCGCGTCAGGGTGGTTACGGTTGCCCCGCTATCGACCGCCGCCACTTTAATCATGTCGTCCTTTTCGCCGACTTTGGCCAGGCCGGGCATGTTTGCATGACAGCCGACACAATACTGGTCGGTAAGCGGCTTGATCTTCGACTCCCAGTCGCCTTCCGGCGCCCCGGCGCGCGCCCATTTGATCATGGCCAGCCTGGCTTCGCCGGGCGCATACTCCTTCATCGAACCGTTGAGCTTGGCTTCCAGCTTTGAACCTCCGCGATCGCCGTAATAGCTGTACACCAGATCATCCATCGACAATCCTAATTTGCCGTCCGCCATTCCATGAGTCAGCATGATTTGTCCGCCAGACATCAGCAAACCCAGGCCAATGACGAGAAGGTAACCGATAAATAACGCCTTAACGGGTAAGGCGAGATTCTCCAGGCTCGACCAGGTCAGTTCATTCATTTTGTTTCTCCTGTGTTGGCAAGCGACTGTCGTAAAGGAAGCAGCGGATTCAATAAATTCTGGTCAACCGGTTCTGGAATAGAGTTAATGGAACTTTCGGGCACCCGAAGCACGAGAAAATTTCTCTGTCCTGCCCTGAAAACTACGGGAATGTCATTGAAACGGATATAACAATTTCGCAATTATTATTCCCACCCGCAAGCCGTTTAAATGCTAACAGAAAACAGCCTGCGCAGCACAATTCGCGAAGCAAATTCAATTTTCGTAGCGTAGCGCACTTTCCTTCATGCATAAAAAAAATCCCGCCATGACGGCGGGATTTTGAGAGTTACCTCGCAGGTTATTTGGTATGGATCAAATAGCCTTGTGAATATCAAATACCCTTTCTTCCGGCTCGAGCGGCTCGCCTTCCCAAACCGTCGGCAACAGTTTTTGCGCCAGATACAGCGTGACAAACGGTGCGGTGAATAGCGCGGCGACCGTTATCAGGCTTTCGCGCCCGTACGCCTCTGGATGGAAGGTCATCAAGCCCCTCATGGTCTTGGACAATTCCTGCCCGCCAATCACCACGTTCCAACGCATCGCCAGCACCCCGATCATCATCAACAGCCCGCTGATGAAGAGCCAGAAAACCAGTTTTTTACCCTTTGTGTTGTACAGCATCATGATCGACGTGATCACCAGGGCCAAAAACCCCCCGCCCCATTGAATTATCATGCTGTTCGTGATCGGGCCTTGGATCAAGGCAAACACCCCTTCGATACCCTCGCGCGCCTTGTAGATCATTTGCACCATCTCCAGAGCCTCGATTACCGTCACGACGACAATGCCCGTCCACAACACATACAGCAAGCCTTCCATGGCCCCGCCGTCTGTAGGCTTCTTGCGCCACCAGGCGGTGATCACATAGATCACAATCAGCAGTCCGACACCTGAACCTATCGCAGACAACAGGAAAATGATCGGCATCAGATCGGACGACCACCATTCGCGCGTTTTCAGTGATCCGAACAGGAACCCGACGTAGCCGTGCAAACCGCAAGCGCCGGGTATGCCGATCATCGCCAGCCTGCGCGCAATGGTATGGTCGGTGTGGAGCGCGCGCGGCGATACATCATCCGATCCCAGCGTAAGTGCTTGGTACACTTTCTGCATGATGCCGGTTCTGGATTTCGACATCGCGACAATGTCGGCGCGAAACGAAAACCAGACCTCCAGCAGCAGCAGGCAGATATAAAACCCGGCGACATAACCGAAGGCCGCCATCGCCGATGTCCAGTGCGGCGTCAACACCGCATTCAACGCACGGGTCGGCTGACCCAGGTGAAACAGTAACGGTGTCGGCGCGAAGAACATGAAGCACAGCGACGTCAGCAACGCGAACTTGGAGATGGGCGCGAAACGCTCCATGCCAAACACGTGATGCAGGCTGGATACCACAAACGCACCGGCAACCAGCCCGGTAATATAAGGGTAAATTACGATAAGTTCGCTCCACGGCACCTCGGTCTCGTTCGGAAACGTGAATCCGGTAAACGGGGCTACGTGATAAAAGACATCTTTTTCCATTTTAGAAAACCTCCTTATCGATCCCTTTGTAAAACACATTGGGGTAAGTGCCCATCGCCGGCTGCAGCACATTCACCTTGTTATTGCGGATAAACTGGCTGACCGGGCTTTCCGGGTCCATGCGATCACCAAAAATCCGCGTGCCGGTCGGGCACACTTCGACGCACGCCGGTTGCAGCCCTTTGGTAATGCGGTGGTAGCACCAGTTGCACTTCTCGGCAGTGCCCCTCACATGATTCAGGCTGCGCGCGCCATAAGGGCAGGCCTGGACGCAATACTGGCAGCCGATGCAATATTTCGTATCGATCAGCACCGGGCCGTCCACCGCCTTATAGGTGGCGCCGGTCGGGCATACCTGGACGCATGACGGTTTCTCGCACTGGTTGCACAGCTTGGCCACGAAGAATACCTTTTCAACCTTCTTGCCTTCGAATTGGCCGTCCTTGTAGCGGTTGTCGAACTTGAACCTCGTCTCCTTGCTGCCGGGCACCACGTTCTTGATGTCGTGGATGCTGTCGACGAGCGTATGATTCGAGCCCTCAAGGTATGCGTAGCGCTCGACCCAGGTGCGGGTATGATTCCTGTCCATCTGCACGCTGTTTTCCATCTTGCAGGCTTCCACGCAGCGCAAACAGCCGATACAAAGGTCGGCATCGACACCAAATGCCCACTTGTGCTGAGTCCAGTTGTAATTGGGAATCTTGGGCGGGTTCTTGACGGCCTCGGCGTATTGCTCCGGCGCCTGCTGATAGGCTGGCCCAACACCGCCAAGAGGATTCGCGGCACCTCCACCAGCCGATGCCAACGCGCTGCCTGCACCGACCAACGCCCCAGCGCATGCTGCGCCTTTACCCAATAACCCCAAGAAGTCGCGGCGTGACAGGTCGCCTGCTTCTTTTTCTATTTTCGTATCCTGAGTAGTCATTTTTCCCTCGCTAGGTAACTTATTCATTTGCAGCTCACAGTGGCGTAGTAAGCCGCCAAGTTATCGATATCAGAAGCACCCAGAGTCTTCGCTACGCTTGTCATGACAGCGTGGTTGCGGCTGCCATCCTGGAACGATTTAAGCGCAAAGGCCAGATATCCGGCATTCTGCCCAGCCAAGTTCGGCCAAGCTTGCGCGCCGCTGATTCCGTCCTTACCAGGGTTGCGAAGGCCGCCGGCGCTATGACACGCCGCGCAACCCGCCGCTGCCGCCTTGGCTTTGCCCAGGTCGGCCTTGGCCTTGTCGCCGCCGGCCACACTGCAACTGGCTTTGGAGAAATAGGCCGCCACATTGCGCATATCCGCTTCACTCAAACCAGCCGCCATCGGACTCATCAAGTCATTTTTGCGTGCTCCTGATTTGAAGTCCTTAAGCGAACTGACCAAATAATCGTCATTCTGCCCGGCCAGGTTCGGCCATTCCGGATTGATGCTGGTTCCGGAATTACCATGACATGCAGCGCAAGCTGCTGCCACAGCCTTGCCTGCACCCGCATCTCCCGCCTTTTCTGCGCTCACAGGAAGAGCCTTGCCAGTTGTCGCATCCACAGGCGGTCTGGGTATGGCGGCAAAATTGACTCTGGGCGAATGCGGATTGTGACAACTGGTGCACTGCGCAGTGCCGCCGTGACCATCGATCACAACCTGGGGTACCCCGCCCGCATCCTTGCCCCTCAGCGGGCGCCCGACCATTTTTTCGTGGCAGTTGGCGCACAGAATCCGCATATCTTCCGGATCCCGCATCAAATTCCTGTCCAGCATATTGGCCGGGTGCGTTTCTTTTTTGAGATGGGTGATTGTAGTCACCTGATCCTCGATGGAGAGCGGCATAGGCTCCTTGGATGGATGATTGCCTGCAGGGCCGTTGTGGCAGACCTCGCAATTGACACCCGATTTAACGACAGTGCCCACCACCTTGTTGTCCCTGTGCGCTTTCTGGTGAATACCGGCCGACCATTCGGCGTAGATATCCTTATGGCACGATTGGCACGATGCGGAGCCTTGATGCTGCGGAAGTTTGGCCGCAATTTGCGCCACCGATGCACCGCGGTAGTGCCCGTATTGGTGAAACGTATCCTGTATGGCCAAAAATTTTGCAGTTGTGGCGACCACTGCAATGACCGCCACCAGTGTCAATAAACGAACTATGTGCTTATGCATAATCTTCCCTTTTTTGTTTTCGACTTAACTTAACTGTCCTAGTTTTGACCAACCTAGTTTTGACGAAGCGCGACTTTATTGGATGGTGACCGGGTGCTTTTTGATATAGGTCAATAATTTTGCCATAACAGACTCATGGTGTGCGAACACACCATGAGTCTCCCAAGAATGGTTGTACCATGTCCGCCAGCCAATCTTTATATTGTTATGCCGCCACGATATCTCTCCCGAGCCGGCACGCACCGTCAGACTAAGCTGGCATGCATGGCGTTCCTATACCTCTAAAGAACAGTTTGGGAAGAAAAAAGAACTAGTTCTTTTGGATAATTGAGCCCCGGTGCCGGGTTTTCTAAAACTCCAGCGGGTCGATATCCAGCGACCAGCGCAGCTTCTGCGCGGGCAGCGCGTCCAGCAAAGGCTGCCAGACGCGCAGGAAATGCTGCAAGTCCCTGCGCTTCGCGCCTTGTATCAGCAACTGCGCGCGGATGTGGTTGGCGCGGCGCGGCAGCGCGGCGGGCACCACGCCGAGAATTTCCACGGCCTGCCGCAATGCAACCGCAGCGGTTCGCGCCTGGTTGAGGAACGCGTAAACCCCGGTTTCCTGCTTGCCCTCGGCGCGCAACATCGCCTGATAAACGAACGGCGGGAAGCCCGCCATCTGCCGCTCGGCGAGCTGCGACGCCGCCCAGCCGTCGAAATCATGGGTCTGCAACGCGCGGAACAGCGGATGATCCGGGAAGGCGGTCTGGATCAGCACCTCGCCTGGTTTATCGGCGCGTCCGGCGCGTCCCGCCACCTGCACCAGTTGCGCGAACAATTTTTCCGGAGCCCGGAAATCGCTGCTGTATAGCGCGCTATCCGGATTAAGCACGCCCACCAAAGTCAACGCCGGGAAATCGTGCCCCTTCGCGAGCATCTGGGTGCCGACCAGGATATCCACCTCGTTGGCGTGGATCTGCTCGCGCATGGTCTGCCAAGCGCGCTTGTTGCGCGTGCTGTCGCGATCCACCCGCAGGATACGCGCGTCCGGAAAACGCTCCTGCAACACGCTTTCCACGCGCTGCGTGCCGCTGCCGACCGGATGCAGATCCGCGCTGCCGCAACTCGGGCAGGCGTGCGGCATATGCAACTGGTAGCCGCAGTGGTGGCAGCGCAGCCGCTTGTCGTTCAGGTGCAGCACCATCTTGCCCGCGCAATGCTTGCAGCCGGACAGCCAGCCGCACCCGCCGCACATCAGCACCGGCGCATAGCCGCGCCGGTTGATGAACAGCAGGCTCTG
>CAYGIF010000037.1:0-16827 GCA_964349865.1 uncultured Gallionella sp.
CCCCTGATAATGAAACTCGCCATGCCCGTTTCCCTCACCCCAACCCTCTGATGGGACAACTAGCCATTCGACTAAGCCCGCAAGCGGGCGAGGGGGCAAACGTATCGCTACGCGAGTTTCACGTTAAACCGGACGAACCGTAACCAAATTGTAGGTCGGGCTACGCCCGACATGGTGGGCATAGCCCACCCTACGGCTGTCTTCTGTCCTCTGCCTTCCGACTATGCCCCGCCCAGCAGCTTCCGGATATCGTCAACCAGCCAGTCGGTGCGCTGCGCAAGAGGCGCGCGCAGCCGCACCTTGCCGCCGGGGTCAACCAAAAAGGCGCCGACACTGTGATCCATATTGTAGCCGGATGCGGTCGGCCGCTTCTCGTATGCCACATAAAATGCCTTGGCGGCCTGCGCCGTGGCTTGCGCATCGCCATACAGCCCGAGGAACGAAGGATGAAAAGCGGGGACATATTGCGCCAGCAATTCCGGTTTGTCGCGTTCCGGATCGACGGTAATGAACAGCACCTGCACCTTGTCGGCATCCTTTCCGAGCAGCCGCATCGCCTGCGCCAGATCGGCCAGCGTGGTGACGCATACGTCCGGGCAGTGAGTGTAACCGAAGAACAGCACCACCGCCTTGCCGCGAAAATCCGCCAGCGTGCGCGTTTTGCCGTCATGGCCGGTCAAACGGAAATCCGCCTCGGTGAACATTGCGCCGATATCGCTGGCATGAAACGGCGAAGGCAGCCTGGGTTTTTCGCAATCGGCCAATAGCGCAACCAACAACAAGATAAACAAATTACGCATCCACATGACAACTTCCCGTCCATCCATATATATAAAAAGTATAGCCCACCTTAATCAGGCCATATGCGCCGAACCCGGCCACCAGCAGTCCGGCAGCCAGCCGCACGCGCGGCAACTGAACCCAATGCCTGATATTTTCCCAGAACAACCCGATCGCCAGCAAATTCGGCAAGGTGCCCAGGCCGAATGCCAGCATCACCAGCGCGCCGTCTTGCGCATTGCCGCTCGCCAGCGCTGTAACCAGCACGCTGTACACCAGGCCGCACGGCAGCCAGCCCCACAAGGCGCCAAGCAGCAAGGCGCGGGCGGGTGTGGTGACCGGCAGCAAGCCGCGCGCCAGCGGCTGGATATGCCGCCACAACATGCCGCCGGCCTGCTCGATATGCCGCACCACATTCCAGATGCCGGCGAGATACAGCCCCAGCGCGATCAACATCAAACTGGAAAGTGTAAACAGCAAATGCTGCACCGGCGCCGTATCGCGCAGCAGCAACCCGGCTTGCCCTACCGCGCCCGCCAGCACGCCGGCGGCCATATAGCTCGCCAGCCTCCCGCCGTTATACGCCAGATGAAACGGCCAGCGCGATTTATCTTTCGGCAGTTGTGCCGCAAGGATGCCGACGATGCTACCGCACATGCCGAGACAATGCACGCCACCCAACAGCCCGACAAAAAATACCGCGACGATGCTGAAATCAGTCATGCGGTTCCGCTTGCTCCAGCAACGCCATATCCAGATGTGTCGCAGCCTCACGGGCATCCGGTTGCACCTGATGGGGCACCACGCCCAGCAGCGGCGCATTGAGGCGTTGCCGCAACGCGGCGATATTTTCCTTCAGCATCGCCATGTCCGCATCCAGCACATTCGCCACCCAGCCCGCCAGCGTCAAACCGCGCGCGGCAATTGCCTCCGCCGTGAGCAGCGCATGGTTCAGGCAGCCCAGCCGCATCCCGACCACCAGAATAACCGGCAGCCCCAACTGCTGCGCCAGATCCGCGCTGTCCTGCTCTTCGTTCAACGGTACGCGAAAGCCGCCCACGCCTTCCACAATCACCGCATCGGCCTGCGCGTTCAACTCCGAAAACGATTCCACGATGCGCGCAAAGTTGATGCTGATGCCGACGAACTGCGCCGCCAGCAGGGGTGCGACGGCCTGTGCGAAACAATACGGATTGATCTGTCCGCCGCTGGCCAGCACATTGCTGGCGGCGCGCAATTGCCTGACATCTTCGTGCTGGCCGCCGTCGGCACAACCCGCAGCCACCGGCTTCATGCCGGCCACACGCATGCCCTGCGCGGCAAAACCGTGCAGCAACGCGCAACTGACCAGCGTCTTGCCCACTCCCGTGTCGGTTCCGGTAATAAAATAATTCATTTCAATTGAAACGGTGTCTTGATGATCGCCGCGCCATCCGCAGTCATGCGCGGCTGCGGCTTCCATGCGTGACCGTACACCACCTCGTAGGTGGCGGGCAGCTTGCCGTCGCGGCGTTGCCGCTCGTAATTTTCCACCAGCCGCGACCATGCGTTTTTTCCCATCAAACCCTGGCCGCGCCCCGCCGTGGCGTTATGCGCGCCGATGCGCTTCAGGTCATTCAACACGCCGCGCACATCGTCGTAAGTCAGCGTCAGGCATTCCATGTCCATCACCGGCTCGGCAAAGCCGGCATGCACCAGCATATCGCCGATGTCGTGCATGTCGGCAAAGCGGTTCAGGTGATTGTGCCGATCGACGCCGCCAAACGCCTGGCGCAATTCCTTGAGCGTATCCGGCCCGAAAGTGCTGAACATCAGCAGCCCGTCCGCTTTCAGCACGCGATTCAGTCCGGTAAAAGCCGCGGGCAGGTCGTTGCACCATTGCAGCGCCAGGTTCGACCACACCATCTCGACGCTGTTGGCGGCCAATGGCAGAGCTTCGATGTCGCCGCATACCTGCATTTGCTGCGCGCCGCCGAACAGTTTGCGCCACCAGCCGGAACGGCTGCGCGCGGCCAGCAGCATGCCGATGGCGATGTCCAGCGAGGCGATCTGCGCCGCCGGATATTTTTCCGCCAGCTGGCGCGTCCCCCAGCCGGTGCCGCTGCCCGCATCGAGGATGCGCGCCGGCTGCAGCTTGATGTAGTCCAGCCGTTCCAGCATGCGCGCACACACCTCGCGCTGCAACACCGCCGCCGCATCATAGTCTGCCGCCGCACGGTTGAAGGCGCGGCGCATCCGGCGTTTATCGATCAGAAAATCATTCATGCAAGAAGCTCGTCAGGTGTTTCATAAATTCATCCGGGTGCGACAGGAACGGCGCATGTGCCGCGCCCCCGATCTCTACCAGCCGCGCGTCCGGCAGTTGCGCCACCAGATAATGCGATGCCTGCGGCGGCGTGAGCGTATCACGTTCGCCGCCAACCACCAGCGCGGGTTGCCTGATGTCCGGCAACGCGCCGCGCAAATCGCAGTCGCGCAGGATATCCAGCCCAAATTGCAATGCGCCCAGATCCGGCTCACCGCGACTTGATAACGCGCTGCGCAACGCCGCCAGCAACTCGCGCTCCCGCTCGCTGCCGCGCACTTGCAGCGCGAGAAAGCGCCGCAACGTCGGCGCGTAATCCTGTTGCAGCGCAACAGCAAATTCCGCCAGCGTCTCAGCTGCCATTCCGCATTCCCAGTCCGGCCGGCGCACGAAGCACGGCGTGCTTGCCACCAGCGCCAGGCGGCGCACTTGCTGTGGATGAAGCATCGCCCAGCGCAGCGCGATCTGTCCGCCCAGCGACCAGCCGCATACGGTGAGCGGTTCGCTGAATTGTGCCGACAATTCATCGACGATGGCATCCATGGAGAAGGGAGAAGGGAGAAGGGGGAAGGGAGAAACCGGGTCTTGCCCCTTCCCCCTTCCCTCTTCCCCCTTCCCGGTCTTGCTGTACCCGTGCCCCGGCAAATCCACCGCCAGCACGCGGAAATGCTCGGCCAATCGCTCCGCGACGCCGCCCCACATCCCGCCGTGCATGCCCCAGCCGTGGATCAGCAGCAGCGGCGCGCCGCTGCCTCGAGTTTCAACGTGCAAGTTCATGCAACACCCCAATCAACTGATCCACATCGCTCTCGGTATGCGCGGCGGACAGGGTGATGCGCAGCCGCGCTGTGCCCAGCGGCACGGTGGGCGGGCGGATCGCCGCGACCCAGATGCCGCGCTCGCGCAACCCTTCGCTCAACGCCAGCGCCGCATGGTTGTCGCCGACCAGCAGCGGCTGGATCGCCGTGTCCGACGGCATCAATTCCCAGGGTAAGCCGGCCAGCCCGTCGCGCAGTTGCGCGATCAACTTGCGCAACTGCTCGCGCAACGCGTCGCCTTGCCCGATGAGTTTCAGGCTCTCCAGCAGCGCACAGGCCAGCGCGGGCGGCGTGGCCGTGGTGTAGACATAGCTGCGCGCGTGGTTGACGAGCGTGTCGATCACGGCCTGCTCCGCCGCGACAAACGCGCCGAACACGCCGGCCGCCTTGCCCAGCGTCGCCATGTAGATGATGCGCGGCGAGGTAATGCCGCAATGCGCCAGCGAGCCGCGCCCCTGCTCGCCCAGCACGCCGAAACCGTGCGCATCGTCGACCAGCAGCCACGCATCATGCCGTTCGCAGAGCGCCAGCAATTCCGGCAGCGGCGCGAGATCGCCATCCATGCTGAACACCGCATCGGTAATGATGAGTTTGCGCCCGCTTCGCGTCTGCTCAAGCAACTGCGCCAGTTGCGCCATATCGTTATGGCGATAGCGTTTGACTGCGACGCGCGACAGCAGCATCGCATCGTTCAATGACGCGTGATTGAGCTTGTCGGCGAACACCGTATCACCCTTGCCGACCAGCGCCTGCACCGCGCCGAGGTTGGCCATGTAGCCGGTGGAAAACAGCGACGCGGCAGGCTTGCCGACGAAAGCGGCAAGTTTCAGTTCGAGTTGGTGATGCGGCTCGAAATGCCCGCTCACCAGATGCGCCGCACCCGCGCCGACGCCCCATTGCGCCGCGCCCTGCTGCAAGGCGGCGATGAGTTTGGGATGGTTGGCGAGGCCGAGGTAATCGTTGCTGCAAAACGACAGATGTGGCTTGCCATCTGCGACAATGCGCGGCGACTGCGGGCTGCCGAGCGTGTACCGCTGGCGCAGCAGGCCTTGCGCGGCGCGGGCTTCGAGTTCGTTTTGAAGTTGAGTGAATGGCATCGGTTTTGGTAGGTTGGGTTGAGCGCAGCGATACCCAACAACATGCGTCCGATCATCCCGATTGATGGGTATCGTTGCGCTCAACCCATCCTACATTGGTTTTTCCGCAAAAGGATACATGCCCAGTTTGTCGAGCAACGCTCGATCCCTCTCCACGTCCGGGTTGCCGGTAGTGAGCAGTTGCTCGCCGTAGAAGATCGAGTTCGCGCCGGCGAGGAAACACAATGCCTGCACCGCGTCGGACATCTGTTGCCGCCCGGCGGAAAGGCGCACAAGCGCCGTCGGCATGGTGATGCGCGCCACCGCGACGGTGCGCACGAAGTCCAGCGGGTCGAGTTCTTCCGCCTGCGCCAGCGGCGTGCCTTCGACCCTGACCAGGTTGTTGATCGGCACGCTTTCCGGGTAAGGGTTCATGTTGGCCAGTTGCGCGATCAGCCCGGCGCGTTGCGTGAGGCTCTCGCCCATCCCGACGATGCCGCCGCTGCAGATGCTCATCCCCGCGCGGCGCACCCGCTCCAGCGTATCCAGCCGGTCCTGGTAGTCGCGCGTGCTGACGATCTGGCCGTAGAACTCCGGCGCGGTGTCCAGGTTATGGTTGTAATAATCCAGCCCGGCGGCGCGCAACAACTCGGTTTGCTCGTCGTTCAGCATGCCCAGCGTGGCGCAGGTTTCCATGCCCAGCTCGCGCACCGCCTTGACCATTTCCACCACGCTCTCCATATCTTCGTCGCTCGGTTCGCGCCATGCCGCGCCCATGCAGAAACGCCCTGCGCCCTTCTGCTGCGCGGCGCGCGCGGCCTCCACCACCGCGCTCACGGCAAGCATCTTGCGGTCTTCCACGCCGGCGGAATTGAACACCGATTGCGGGCAATAGCCGCAATCCTCGGTGCAGCCGCCCGACTTGATCGACAACAGCGTGGAAAGCTGCACCGCGTTCGGGTCAAAATGCTCGCGGTGCACCTGCTGCGCGCGATACAGCAGGTCGGCAAACGGCAGCTTGAATAGAGCTTCCACCTCGGCCACGCTCCAGCGTTGCGGCGTGGCAGCCTGTTTGGCGGGGCGGATGAATTCTATGGTCTGGGTATTCATGGCGGCTTAATTGGGTATGATTCGGGTTGAACGAAAACGGCGCATCATCCTTGAAAGGGCGATAGCTTGTCAATTTTACGCAAGGTTATTTTGAACATCCGCACAGGAATTGAGCAGGTTTTGCCCGCGCAGCCCTGTGTGCTGTGCGGCAGCATGAGCCATGACGGGCTGTGGTGTGCGGCCTGCGACCACGCCATGCCTTACCTGGCTGCGGCACATTGCCCGAGCTGCGCCCTGCCGACCCCAAGCGGAGAAACATGCGGGCAATGCCTGAAACGCGCGCCGTTATTCGCCCGCAGCACTGCCGTATTCGGCTACGCATTCCCGCTCGACAAGCTGATCCAGGCAATGAAATATGGCGAACGGCTCGCGCTGGCATATGCCTTTGCGCAGAAGCTGGCGCACCGCATCGACAGCCTGCCGGATTGCGTCATCCCGATGCCGCTGCATCCGGCGAAATTGCGCGAACGCGGCTTCAACCAATCGCAACTGCTCGCCGCCAATGTCGCCCGCGAGCTTGACCTCGAACTGCTGCCGCATGCCTGCCGGCGCGTGCGCGACACCCCGCCGCAATCCGCCCTGCCGTGGAAGGAGCGCAAAAAAAACATGCGCGGCGCGTTTTGTTGCGATATGGATTTGACCGGCAAGCGCGTCGCGCTGGTGGACGATGTGCTGACCACCGGAGCCAGCCTGAACGCGCTCGCCGAGGCGGTACAGGAACGCGGTGCGGTCGAGATCAGCGCGTGGGTGGTGGCGCGAACCTTGCCACACATCCGCACTATGGCCCCTTGAGTTTCTGCTGCACAAACGCCTGCAATTCCGGGGTGAGCGTTCTTGATTCGAGCGCGCGCCGGAACGCATCCCTGGCATCATCTGCGCGCTGCACCGCCTGCAACGAAATGCCGTAGCCCATCAGCCAGACGCCGTTGTCCGGAGCGAGCTGCAGCGCGATCTGGTAATGGGTGACCGCTTCCTTGTGCCGGTTCCGGCGTTGCAGCAATGCGGCGAAAAACGCCTGGTAGTCGGCCTGCGTATCGGCATAGGGCAGGGATTTTTCCAGCGTCGCCAGCGCCTGCTCGAGTGCGCCATGCTCCACCTGCAGGCGCGCCAGCAGCATCGCGAATCCGGTATGCCCGGGTCTGGCATTCAGCCGGTCCTGCAACACGCGTTCTGCTTCCGCGCCTTGTTTGCTTTCCAGCAACAAGGCCACCAATGCCTGGCGCGCCTCGTCGTGGCCGGCATCGAGGCGCAGCACCGCCCGGTAACCCGCGATGGCGTCGGCGATATGCCCCTGCTGCATCGCCGCAACCGCCTTGCGAAATTCAGCGTCGGCGCGTTGCTCGGGGCTGACCTGCTTCATCGGCGACGCGCCGCCCGATGGCTGAACGGCGGCTCGCTCATTTGGCGAGGCTGCCCGTATCGTCTGCGGCTTGGCGTCCCGCGCCGGCGGCGCTGCATGAGCCGGCTGCTTTTCGCCCGCATCCGGAGCGGCTTTCGCATCGTGCAAGGTTGCGGCTTGCCGGAGGGACGAAGGCAGCGGTATCGCGCTTAACTCAAAGCTCAGGCGCGAGGCGGGCGGGAGTATTTCCGCTGCGGCAGTTTCGCCTGCGCCTGCCGCACCGGCGGCATCGAGCGCGCCAACCGCAACGGTTTCACTGGCGGCAGTGCCGCCGATGCCAGCAGCCGGAACGGCGGAAGCCGGCGCTGGCGCCGCCACGACCGGCTGCTGCACGGCGCTCACCGCAACAACCTTGGGCACTTCGACTGAGCTCAGGACAGGCTTGCGCATCTGTATCCATTGCCATGCGGCGACACCGCCCGCCAGCACCAGCGCCAGTGCCAATAAAGGCAGGGCAAACCTGTGTTTGCTCTGCGGCACCGCGCGCACCATGGTCTGTTCCGGCGCAGTATGCTCGCCGCGCTGCTCGAGCTGGTTGAGCACCTGGTTGATGACGCTCATTGCAGCGCCATCCACGCGATTCCCAATGAAGCGATTACCGCCGCACCGGTCAGTGCCAGCGCCCAGGGCAGCCAGTCGCGGCGCGCTTCCGGCGTATCGGCTGCCGCATCGCGAATATGCCTGGACGATACCTGCTGCCTGCCTTCACCGAACGCCAGCATCAAGGCCTTGTGCGCAATGATGTTGATCAGCCTCGGCGTGCCGCCGGTGATGCGGTACAACTTGCCCACCGCGCCCTTGCCGAACAGTGTCTCGCCGGGAAATCTGGCCACCGCCAGACGATGGCGCAGATAGCGCTCCATCTCATCCCTGCGCAGCCCTCTCAGCTCATGCTGAAAACTGATGCGCTGGCGCAACTGGCGTATCGAGCGGTGCCGCAGCCGCTCATTCAACTCCGGTTGCCCAAACAGCACCACTTGCAGCAACTTGCGCTTCTCGGTTTCGAGATTGGTGAGCAGGCGCAGCACTTCCAGGCTTTCCAGCGGCATCGCCTGCGCCTCATCCAGGCACACCAGCGCGCGCTGGCCGTTGCGCGCGCATTCCAGCAGCGCGCGCGTCAGCCCCTTGAGCAACTGGTGCTGGTCGGTATCCTTGTCCAGCGCCACGCGAAATTCTTCCGCCAGGGCCAGCAACAGGCTGCGCGGCTCGAGATAGGGATTGAGGATATAGGCGGTGATGAAGCGCGGCGCAGGCTGCCCATCTGGCTCGGGCGGAGGCTGCTCCTGCGCGCCGTTCAACGCGATCGGTTGCCGCCCCTGATTCAACGTGGCGAGGAATTTGCGGCACAGCAGCGTCTTGCCGTTGCCCACTTCACCGACGATCTTGACGAAGCCCTCGCCGTTGCGCGCCGCCACCAGCAGCGTGTTCAGCGCCTCCTGGTAGCTGGAGCCGGCAAAAAAGAAGCTGGTGTCCGGGGTCAGGCTGAAAGGCGGTTCGCGCAGGCCGAAGTGTTGCAGGTACATAATCAGAAGACAGAAGGCAGAGGACAGAGGACAGAGGGTTGTGTGCCGCTACGCGGCACGCTTCTGAAGGCCACGCGGCGCAGCCGCGACAAAAGCTCTGTCTTCTGTCCTCTGTCCTCTGTCATCTGCTCAACCCGTTAAACCGGTCGCGGCTTTGCGTGATGTCCTGCGACCAGTCCTTGTCGTTATCCACCACGGTGGGTTTCAGCAGGATCACCAACTCGCGCTTTTCGCTGCGCTTGCTGGTCTGCCCGAATACCGCCTTCGGCAACCCCGGCAGGCCGGACTGGTCATCGAAGGTCGCTTGGCGCATCAGCCCGCCGATCGCGACAATCTGTCCATCCCTGGCGCGCACGATGCTGTCGGTTTCGGAAACGGAACTGGAAGCCAGCGGCAAATTAAGTGTGCCGCCCGCACCGGTATTTACCGTTTTGTTGACCGTGCTGACCAGGCTCACCGAAGGATGTATATGCAGGATGATCTCGTTGTTCTGGTCGATGCGCGGCGTCACGTCCAGCGCAATCCCGGAAAAGAACGGCTGCAGCGTCACGCTCGGCGTGGAAGTGGTGGCCGTGCCGGTGGTCGTGGTCGTAGAAACATTGGTCACGAAGAACTCATCCGTCCCGACCTTGAGCACCGCCTTCTGGCCATTCAACGTGGCAATGCGCGGGCTGGACAGCACATGCACATTGCCCTGCGACTCCAGAAAACTCAACAGTGCGGCAAAATTGCTGGTCTGAAAGGCCAGGCCGAACAAAGATCCTGCGGCACCCGTTGCCGCGTTCACCAGATCCGCTCCGGGTATCGAAGTCAGCGACCCGCCGCCACCGATCACCGAGGGAACGCCGGCGACACTCGGAGCCAGCGACCCGCCGCTGCCGATTTGCCCGATCGAAGTCGCGCTGTTCGGGCTGTTCTTGAACGCCGCCCAGTTTACGCCGGACTGAAAGCCTTCATTGAGTTGCACCTCGATGATTTTCGCTTCGAGGATCACCTGCCGTTCGATGGAAATCTGCGAAGCCTTGAGATAAGCCGCGACGTTCCTCAGCTCGTCCGGCAGCGCGCGCACCACGATCACGCCAGACATCGGGCTCACCACGACGCTGCGTCCTTTTTCATTGCCGACGATCGCTTGCAGCGATTTGCCCAACTCATCCCAGAAGTCCGCGCTGCTGGTCATGCTGACCTTGCTGCTGTCCTGCCCTCGCGTGGTGGTACTGGAAGTGGTGGTCGTACCTGTCGTACCGCCCGTGGAACTATCCGAAACCGAGCCGGATGTGACGCGCAACGAAGAAGTTCCGGTCCGCAACCCGGTCAGGTAATTCACCTGGAAAATCCGTGTTTGCAATGTCAGCGGCTGGATGTAAATGCGCGCGCCATCCATCTTGTAGTCATAGCCATATATCTCGCGTATCGCCTCGAGCGCCTCGAACACAGTCACGTCTTTCAGGTTCAGCGAAATATTGCCGCTGACTTCTGGGTGCAGCAGCATGCTGTAGCGCGTGCCGGAAACGATGGCCATGAACACCTGGCTGACCGGCGTATTGTTCACCGTCAAATCGAATTTGGTCTCCAGCGGTTTGTTGTCCACCCTGGTCAACCCCATCGTGAGGGGAGGCAGCAAGGCATTGTTCACCGCATCGGGCTTGCCCGGCTGCGCGTTATCCTGAACGGCCTGGTTCATCTCGCGCTGGATGGCATCCGCTGTTTGATTTTTGCTGCTTGGGGCCGCACAGCCGGCCAGTACAGAGGACAGAAGACAGACGACGGAGGACAGAAGCAGGGCTCTCATTTCTCATCCTTGATCGTGGCCTGATTCGCCTTCTGTCTTTCGGGCTGTGCCTTGATTTTCTGCGATTGCTGGTTTGTTTTCACTTTCTGCTCTTCATTCCCGGCCGGAACCTTTGCCGTCATTTTCACATCGGGAAACAGCGTCATCACCTGCCGTCCCTGCGCTCCGCGCAATACTATACCGCCTTCATTCACTTCAATCAGTTTTGCATCGCCATATTTGCCGCCCAATTCAACGGTTTCCCCGCCGATGATCGCAGTCCGGCGGGTTTTGGAAATGATGATTGATTGCAAGCCGGCCGGCTGGTCTGCAGCCGCTCCGCCCGCAGGCGCGACGGCAGGCGCAGCAAGGCTGGCGGGAGGCCGGGTCGGGTCGGGCAGTTCTTCGGCGCCACAGAAGACAGAGGACAGAAGACAGAGGACAGAAATGAGGATACGCGGCGTAGCCGCGACAACGCCTCTGTCCTCTGTCTTCTGTCCTCTGTCTTCTGATGTCAAACCGTCAGCCATATCTTATCCAGACTCAAGGTGTACAGGGTCAGCGTCAGCACCGCGTCGGGATATTTATCCACGCTGAAGCTGATCTCCCCCCAAAACATCTGCGCCGGCATTTTCTCCAGCGCGGCGAGGTAGCGCAACATGTCCAGATAACCGCCGCGCACGGTGATCTGTATGCCATGCTTGAATACTTGCTTTTGCCCGCCCGGCAAATCTGCGGCAGATGGCTGTGATTTTTCGACCAGCGGGCTGGCCGGCAAGGTTTTCAATTCGACCAGTTGCAGCTTGTCGTTTTTGTTCAGCACCTGCTCCAGCAAATCAGCCATTTTATCCGGCTCGACCAAGCGGTCGCGGCGGCTTTGCAAATAGCCATCCTGCTCCTGCAACTGCCGCCTGAGCTGCGCCAGCCGGGTGCGCAACGGCGAATGTTCGTCGTCGCGTTTAGCTTGCAGCAACCCCTGCACCTGCGCCTGCGACTCCTTCATCTTTTCCTGCTGCTGCACTACCTGCGCCGACAACGCTTTTTGCTTCGCCAGCAAGGGATCGAGCAACGCCGTATTGACCAGCGCGACCACCACGAACGCCGCCGCCAGGAAAATCATCGCGCGCTCGCGCAGCGACATGCCGTCTATCTTGCCGCGCGCCAATTCCCAGTAGCGCTTCATTTTTTGGCCTCGCTATCCGCGCCGGAATGCAGGGTGAATTCAACATAGCGCGGGGTTGCCGCCTGGCTTGCGTCAGTTTTGGGCTGCCGCATTTGCAGCGTGGCAAAAGTCTTGCCGCGCATGACGCTCTCCTTGCTCAAACGCTGGATATACGCGGGCAGCAGCCCGGGTTCCAGCACCGCGCCGCTCAGGCTGATTTGCGCCGCGTCGCCAGTCACCTTGAAGCCGGTCAACCACAGTCCCTGCGCCACCTGGCGCGAGAAGGCGCGCATGTAATCCGAATAACCGGTGGTATTGCCCACCGCGCCGGACTTGATGATTTCAATCAATTCGGCCTGGCCGGCGATCCGTTTTTCCAGCCGCCGCACCTCGTCCAGCAATGCCTGATTGGCCTGTTGCGGAGAAAATTCTGCGGCATAACGCGCCAGGCGCGCCTGCTCCGCGTTGTACTGTTTGGCGCTTGCTTCCGATTGTTCGCCAAGCTGATCGACCTGATAAAGCGCATAACCATAAAAAAACAATGAACCGACAACGATCATGCCCAATGCCTGCAACATCGCCGGCAGCGAAAAATGCTTGCGCTGCTTCACGAAGGCCGGATTGAACAGGTTGATCTGCTGGCTCATGGCGCGCGCCCTTCACGGCGCAACGCCGCGCCCAGCGCCGGCAATGCGTATGCGGCGAATTCGCTGTCGGCCAGCGCCGGGACTGCGCCGATGTCCATCACCTGCGACAAGTCCAGCTTTTCCACTTTCGCGCTCACCATCGCAGCCAGAAACTCCGTCAGGCCGGTGCCATCGGGCGCGCTCACCAGGACACGGCTCACCGTCAGATGGTTGAACTGGCGGTCGAAATAATCCAGCGAGCGCTGCACTTCCAGCTCGACGCGATCGCGGCATTGTTCACGCAAATTCTCGTTGGCGTCCTGCAACTGCCCCGCACTGATTTCGATACGCCGCGCCAAATACAACTCGCCGCCTGAAGTAAACGTCAGCAAGCCGCCGTTATCGTCGAAAGCCAGCAGGGCCAGGGCGCGGTCTTCCTGCTCGAACAGCGCGGCGATGTTGCGCTGCGCCATTTCGGGAATATCGATCACATCCAGTTTGATTTTCGCCTGCCCGAATAACGCCATGTGCTTCTGGATAATATCGTTGGCGGCGGCCACCGCATACAGGGATTGCGCGCGCTCCGGGCCGGATTTACCGGCGGGAATCCGCAACACATCCACCGTGGCATTATCGATGTGGTAATTCAAGCTATCCTTGATTTTCCAGCGGATCGCCGTTTTCAATTCCTTGGCGGGAACACTGGGCGCCTCGACCAACAACACCTGATATTCGCCCGGCGCCAGCAACGTGGTGCAATGATGGCCGCCAATATCCGCGTCGCGTCGCAGCTTCTCCAATGCAGCCGCCGATATTGCGCCGGTCTCGTGATATTCACAGCGCACCACCTGCGGCATCCCCCCGGAAAATTTAACCTCCGCCAGGTAAACGCCATGCGCACCCAAACCGATGGCGAACCGGCCACCGCCAAAGCCCTTTGACCCAAATAGCGAAGAGATAAGCGGAATTTGCATAATTGACGCGAAGTTAATTCAATAACTCATTGTTGTCAATAAGTTTTTAGTCTACGGGCTTCGCCCGCTAATGCAGCGTCTCCGGTTTTTTCATAAACACGGCAGGCGACACATGAAAACGCGCTGCCAATGCCTGAATCTGGCGCACGTTCAATTGGCGCGTGCCGGATAACAACATGGATATCACGCTTTGATTTCCCGCTTCCGGCAAATCCGATTGAGCCAGCCCGTGCTGCTCCATCAGGAAACGCAGCACCTCGCGCGGAGACGCATCCGGCACGGCGTAGTGCTCTGCGTCATACGAACGAATCAACTCCGAAACCAGATCAAACAAATCCAGCAGCGGATGTTTCTTCGCGCTGCCGATCACATCAGTCAAGGAGTCGGCCAGGCTCACCATCTCGGCGTAGTGCTTTTCATCGCGGATAGGTGAAATGTGGGTGGCACGGTTGAATTCCTGCCATGCGTTTTGCAGATCGTTCAGATTCATTTCTTCCAGGCTCCTTTGTCGTATTCGGTATGAGTCAAGACCTGTTTGATGTAGCAAAGCTGCCTGTCAAAATGCAGAAACGCAATCAGGCGATATTTGTTTCCGGCGACGTTGAACACATGCAAGTTGCCAGCTTTCACAGATCAATACATTTCGCGCAAATAGATGATCTCGTTGTTACCCTTAAACACGCCGAAGGTGGCGCGCGCACTTGGATCCAATTTGCCGGCACACCAAGAATACTGCAACCAATCCAGTCCGGCACCGGTGGTAGGCGGCACGGTTCCCCACGACACGCAACTCTGGTCATCGCCGGCGCCGCTGCGCAGATTCAACGCCAGATCGACGCTGCCGGCATGCTTGGTCGCGCCTTGCGTCAATATAATGATTGACCTGCCACCGCTCAATGTCACCGGCAGAGATGCCGTTGGGGCAAGGGAACTGGCAGGCGGCTTGACATTGCCGATGGCGACGGCTCCAACCGGAACCACAGTGCATGATGTATCGGCCACGTTGAGTTCCCAGTTCGCGACATTGAAATACTCCGCCTGCACGGGCACGCGGAGCGGCAGCAACTCCGAACCGTAAGCGTTGGATAGCCGCAAACGCCCCGAGCGCGCCGACACCGTCCCGTCCGTGCCCGCTATCAGCGGTGTTCCCGCAACGGTGTCCGCATCGTCGGCATGCAAGGCGATGGCGGTGGCTGACGTAGGGAATGTGTCGAAAACATAGGATATTTTCCCGCTGACGTCGCCGTAATTGACCTGGCCTATGCCGCCTGCGACAAACTTGGCGGCAGGAATCTCAGACGTACCGCCCGGTGCCGAATCCACGTAGATATCGCCAACGCCGGTGCCGCCTGCCGTGAGCGTGAGATTCACGTCTTTGGAAAACCCCGCAGCCACGTTGTAATTGGCGGTCGGATTCGGCGACGCATCCCCGCTCATCGCCACCGCCATGACCGTAAAGGGCTGACCGGGCGTCGCTCCGCGGCCTGCATAGATGAAGCCGCTGCACTGTGGCGTGATTGCGACATCGAAATGATCCGGATAGAAGCGCCCGACATAGGCCGTGCCTGAAACATTCCCGGCGCCCAGATAGTCCCCGTCGCCGACGGTGACATCAGCCTTCAGGATGCCGGCTTCATCCCAAGTGAAGGGCGATACCGGGGGACCAAAGACCCCGCCCGAACCGGCGAAAGGCAGGCTGCCGGAAGGCAAGGTGCCGTCGGCGCCGCTGGCCGGCAATTGCCGCAACCAGACAGCAGCGACGGTTTCCGGTGCCGACTCTTTGCCGTAATTCGGGGTGGGATTGCCTGCCTGGGTGATTGCAGTCACGGTAGCGTTGAAGCCCTGCCCGGCGCGGCAGAACTTCGGATCGCCGGTGCTGGGACTGACCTGGCTGGCGGCATTCACCGTAGCGTCGGCACAAGTGGCCGCAAGAGAGAATCCCCAGGGCTTGACCACAAACGTGCCACTGAAGCCGACTTGCGCAGGAGTCGCGCTGTTGCGCATCCACAGCTCCACCAAACCGACATCGGCATAATTAAAAACGTAGGAAGCCGCAGAAGAAGGAACGCCGGCGTTGAAGGTGACCGTCACTGCGGTAGACCAGGTAGCCGGTGTGCCGCCGTTCGCTTGACACAAGAGCAAGGTCACCCCGGCAAAAACCGCCTGCTTTCCGGCATCTGCCACCGGATTGTGGCAAGTCAACCCGAACTGCATGTCTCTTGTTCTCACCTGAGATGCATGCAACCGGGCTGGAACGCCTGCGGCGCTCACCGCCGTAATGTAAATCCCCGCCAGGTTCTGCCCGGCAACTTGCGGCGACCAAGTCACCGGCGCACAAGTTTGACCGGGCGCACCGAACGCGATGTTGTGAACGCAAGGGCTGTTGGTAAACACGAAACTCGGCGCCGTGAAATTAAGGGTGTACACCTCACCGGTGAAACTGCCGTTGCCCGCACCCGCCCCGCCGAGCGGGTTGTTTGCCGCATCGAGTATCGAGTCGTCGTCGACCAGATTGAGCCCCAGTGTGCCGTTGCTGACGCCCGTGCTTGCCGTGACGATCCATGCGGCGCCGCTGCCCGTCACCGAGGTGATGGCGGCACCACTTGCTCCGCCCGCCTGAACCAATGCAAAATCGGTTGTATCCACACCAGTCACGCTCTCGCTGAATATCACGTTCCAGGAAACGCTCGCCAAGGCGGTTGGCGACGGGTCGACGCGCGCGATGGAAAAAACCACCGGCACAGCCCTGTCCAAGGTGTACACCTGCCCAGTAGTAAACGGGAGGTTGGTCACCGTGGGGCTGACGCCCCCCGAATCGATCATGTCGAGGCGCAGCGTGCCATCGCCCGTGCCAGTGCTGGCGATCACCGTCCACGTCGTGCCGCTGCCCGTAACAGAAGTGATTGCCGGCGTGCCGCCCAGCCCCACGGGGGTGAGTATGAAGTTGCCGCTGTTCACGCCGGTCACGCCAGTATTGAAGGTGACTGTCCACGAAACGCTGTCCGCATTGCTCATGCAGGTGCCGACACAGTTGATAGAAATTACGGAAGCGGGCAGCATATAAGTTATGTCCACCCGTCCGCCAGCACCCGCGCCGCCGTTTTGGTTGGCACCAGTAGTAGCATACCCGCCGCCGCCGCCGCCGCCTGCAATTGCACCGGGATTCCCCACAGCACGAGCCGTCAAACCTGCGCCACCGTTGCCGCCGCCGATAACCGTACCGGTTCCTGCCGTATTTCCGGCTGCATTGCCGCCCGCCCCGCCACTACCCGCCCCACCACCG
>CAYGIF010000038.1:0-16810 GCA_964349865.1 uncultured Gallionella sp.
TGACCTCTTGCATGCCATGCAAGCGCTCTCCCAGCTGAGCTATACCCCCGGTACCCCGAAAAGAGCGCGCATTATAGTGATGCGACCCATGCTTGTAAAGCTGACTTCCCAAAAAGATTACCCAAAGAGATTACAGGTGCTTTTTCAGGCGCGCCAGCACAGTCTCGCGCGGAAACAACGCCAGCACGGCATCGACCGACGGCGTGTGCGTCTGGCCGACCAGCATCACGCGCAACGGCATCGCCAGCCTGGGCATTTTCAGATTATGTTTGGCCAGCAATTCTTTTATCAGCGCGGCCAGCGCGGGGGCTTCCCAGGCGACATCGGCAAAACGCCCGGCAAGTTCGCGCAACGCGGGCAGCACTTCCGGCACAAGATGCGCATCCAGCAGTTCCTGCGCCGGATGTATTTCGATATAAAAGACTTCCGCCTCGTCCGCCAATTCGAGCAGCGTCGCGGCGCGCTCCTTGTACAGGGCGATCACCGCTTCCAGTGGCGGCGCGGCGCTTGCCTGGACGCCGCGCTCCGCCAGATGCTTGCGCACCAGCTTGCCCAGGCGCGAATTGTCGGCCAGCTTGATGTAATGCTGGTTCAGCCAGCGCAATTTTTCCGGATTGAACTGCGCCGCCGATTTGCTGATGTGGCGCAAATCGAACCATTCGATGAACTGCTGCACCGAGAAAATCTCCTCGTCGCCGTGCGACCAGCCCAAACGCACCAGATAATTGATCAGCGCCTCCGGCAAGAAACCATCCTCGGCATATTGCATCACGCTCACCGCGCCATGCCGCTTGGACAGCCGCTCGCCGTCGCTGCCCAAGATCATCGGCACATGCGCATATTGCGGCAGCGTTGCGCCCAATGCCTTGAGGATGTTGATCTGGCGCGGCGTGTTGTTGACGTGATCGTCGCCGCGGATGACATGGGTGATACTCATGTCCAGGTCGTCCACCACCACGCAGAAATTATAGGTTGGCGTACCATCGGCACGGGCGATGATCAGGTCATCCAGCTCGCTGTTCTCGAACACGATCTTGCCCTTGACCATGTCGTCCCACGCGGCCACGCCGTGCAGCGGGTTCTTGAAACGCACCACCGGTTTGATGCCCTCCGGCGGAGCCGGCAGAGCCTTGCCCTGCTCCGGCCGCCAACGCCCGTCGTAGCGCGGCTTCTCGCCGCGCGCGCGTTGCGCCTCGCGCATGGCTTCCAATTCTTCCGGCGCGGTATAGCAGCAATAGGCCGTACCCTCATCCAACATCTGCCGAATCACTTCCTTGTAGCGATCCATACGCTGCATCTGATAAAACGGGCCTTCATCGTAACCCAGGTTCAACCATGACATCCCCTCCAGGATCGCCTGCACCGACTCCTGCGTGGAGCGCTCCAGATCGGTGTCCTCGATACGCAAAATGAAGGTGCCGCCCAGCTTGCGCGCGTACGCCCAGGAGAACAAGGCAGTGCGTGCGCCGCCGATATGCAGATAGCCGGTGGGGCTGGGAGCGAAGCGAGTGCGTATGGTCATAACTTAAACAGGCAAGACATAATGAGGCGCGCATTTTACGCCAGCTTGGCTGTTGCGCGCACAAAGTAATTGGCTTGAGCCTCCTTCTCTAAAAATGGCTGTTCCGCTATCATTGGCCAAACGGCGGGCAGCTTCATCAAGCGGCAACCCAATTACCCGCCATAAAACGCCTCCACCCCGGAATGTTCCGCGAGGTCTTCATGAATTATCCAAGCCTCATTAAATTTGAAGGTTGAACCGGATTATGTTTTCTTTGCTCAATATATTTGATGGTAAACCCGACCATCCCATGTTCGACGTAAAGGAAGCCAGGAAACTTCTTGCCGACCTGCCGAAGGGCGATGCCTTCAAGGCACTGGAGGAAATTACCTCCTGGTTGACCTCGGTTAAGGACACATCCGGTTTCCGCCCTGAAGCCCGCACAGAAATTATCATGTTGCTGGATGAAACCGGGCAGCCGTTGCATGCGGAGTTGTTACGCCTGTACCTCGGCGCACCACATTTGCAGGATTTTCAAGGCCTGCGCCAATGGCAGGGAATACATGGTTTTATGCGGGCTCTGGCTGAAGCCTATGCCACATGTATCTCAGAATACCAGCAGGCCGAAAAGAAACCCTGGTATCTCAAGGAAAATATGCCGGTTATCTGCGTCAGGCTGTTGCGCGCCGTTGCCGAGCGGATGAAGCTGGAAATGATGCGCTATGTGGAAGTTGAGCAGTCAGCCTGGGATCATCTGTGCAGTTGTTACAGCTTCGCCGAAGCCAACCAGCTTGCCGACAGCATGGTTTACGCCTACCCCAGACAGATTATCCACACCAGCCCCCAGAGAGAGTTGCTGCGAGCGGTGATGCTCTATGTATCTTCCCCCGATACGCTGGCGCCAGATCAGATTGAGGTAAGTTACCGCATTGCCGGCCGTCTGGTAAGTTTCTTCGATATAAAAACGGCACCGGATCCCGACTGTGCACATTTTATTAATCTATCCAAGCCCGGCGCTCCCGGAAATATCGATAATAAACTTCAGGCAACTCCGGCCATGCGTTTCTTTGGGGCAATCAAGGCAGTCCCTAAAATAAAAGAAATTATCGAACAGAACGAGCGCAGCTTGATCCAGCAAGAACAACGCTTTGGTAATGAGTTCACCCCGGCAGGCAAGCTTACCGTACTCAAGCACCTGCAAATATACTGGGGAAAGGATCAGCCACACCGGCATCAAGAACGCAAAGGTATCAGCGCCGCCATCGAAGTGATCCACAGTTTCAGGGCCATCAGCCAACTGGTTACACGCATCGACCTGAACCGTGTTGTTAACCTTTCCGAAAAAGATGCAGCCGCATTGAAAGAGCAGACAAAAATCGATCTTGCCGCTACCGATGATATCAAGTACACCACGGAAACCTGGGCCGTTTCGGATGTGAGCGCCGATGGAATTGGCGGCATGATCCCGAAGGCCGCAGGCGCCTGGGTAAAGATTGGCGAACTATGCGGCCTCAAGTCCCAAAACGGCCAGTTATGGTGGGTCGGCATGATCCGGCGACTGCAAACCGACTCCAAGGGCACGGTGCATGTGGGAATCGAAATCCTCGCCAAAAAACCCCTGTCAGTATGGCTGCGCGCCCTCGGCAAGGGCGCCGAAAAAGCATCCAACTGGGAAACCAGTTCAGGCTCATTCGAATACGATTACCTGCCCGTCATCTTGTTGCCCGACGTTTACAACTCCTATGTGAATGCCACCATGCTCATGGAGTCCGGCAGCTACACGCCGGACAACATCTACGAAATGATGATGGGAGAAAAGAGCCGCGACATCAAGCTCGCCAGCTTGCTGGCCGAAGGGGAAGACTACGAACAGGTGAGCTTCCAATGGCTCAATCCTGCGCACGCTTAGACTTCGATGTTCAGTCTGTGCAGCGTGTAATATAAAAATGGGCTAGTCCATTTCTGACCTAACCCATCGAATTACTGGTGCGCCCGGAGCGATTCGAACGCCCTACCCCTTGGTTCGTAGTTAGGTACAATAAGCTTTCAGGAGCTTTCACTCGCCGTCATTCAATGATTTATAGTATTGGTTTATAAGCAATTTAATAGTTGCATTCTGTCAAGCGCTGCCATAGACTGTCACCCAACGGCAAGAAAAGTGTTCCCCCAATCGTTCCCCCAGAAATGTGAATTATGGCTACCAATCTTCTCAATGACCGGAAGATCAGACTAACGAAACCTGCCGACAAGGAATTCCTGCTTTCCGATGGTCGCGGGCTTTTCCTGCGCATTCGCCCGAGCGGGGCAAGGGACTGGTTGTTCATCTACACCTTCGCTGGTAAACGGCGCAAGATGGGCTTGGGGAGTCTTGAGTCGGTTTCACTGGCAACAGCACGATCAGAAGCTGATAAGGCACAGGACTGTATTGCTCAACAGATCGACCCCCAGCTAAATCAACAGCAGCTGGTGGCTGAACAAACCGCCCAACGTGAGTCCTTGGAAGCCAAGAAATCGCGACAAACCGTCAAAGAACTTTTTGGGGTCTGGGAAAAACGGGAACTCACAAGTCGAAAAGATAAAGGCGCAGAAGTCAGGCGCAGTTTCGAAAAGGATTTATTCCCTACGCTTGGTACTGTGGCAGCCGAGGATATAACCCGGACGATGGTAGTCAAGGTGCTCGATAGCGTAGTAGAACGAGGAGCGCCAATTGTTGCGCGCAATCTGCTGGGGGACATACGTCAAATGTTTGGTTATGCCATCCTGCGCGGAATTGTTGAGCATGACCCAACCAGTCGCCTTAAGCGTGATGACTTCGGCAAGAAAGTTGAGCGCGAACGCATCTTGACCGAGGCGGAAATCAAGGTACTACCTGACATGTTGTTAGCTGCTCGTATGGCCGAGTCGAGTACCGCCGCAATCTGGATAATGCTTTCCACCTGTTGTCGCGTAGGAGAAATCAGCAGGGCGGCCTGGAAAGACGTTGATCTTGAGGCCAAGACGTGGTTCATTCCGCCCGAGAATGCGAAGAACACAAAAGCACATACGGTCTACCTCTCTCCATTTGCTATACGCCAGTTCGAGTCATTGAAAAAACTCCCAACAGAAAATTGCGAGGACGGTACTCAAATCAAGTGGGTATTGCCTGCACGGTGGACAGACCTGCATCTGTGCGTAAAATCATTGGCTAAGCAGATTGGTGATCGGCAACGCGGCGACAAGCCACCCATGAAGTGTCGCAGCCTACATATCAACGCATTGGAATTGCCGGGCGGGAAATGGACGCCTCACGATCTACGGCGCACCGCTGCAACGATGATGGGGGTGCTTGGAGTCAGGCCGGACGTAATTGAAAAATGCCTTAACCATGTCGAGCAGAATAAAATAGTCCGCATCTACCAGCGCCAGAAACTCGAAGCCGAGCAAGCCGAAGCATGGCGATTGCTGGGTGAGCGGCTAGAACTGCTTCTAAGGAGAGACGCTGACAATGTTGTTATGATAAGGAGCGCCGCGTAGAGCAGTAAGCGCAACAAAATGTCGGCATTAAAGTGTTACTCTACTTCTAAAATTGCTATGATTGCCACAATATACAGCGTGAGGAGATTAAATTGATCGCAATAGCCCCTGCACTGATCCAGAAACTGCAAAACCTGCCGCCACAGCGCCTAGCGGAGGTGGAAGATTTTGTGGAGTTTTTAGCTGTGCGTGAGATGCGTACCTCTGCTGGAACACGGCTGGGCGAGTCACTTACTAAGCTCGATGCATTGAGCCTGCCTCCATTTTCTGACGAGGAGATCAACGCTGAAATTCAGGCAGTACGACAAGAACGCACAGTGCAGCGCACCTGATCGTGCGGGTTGTACTTGATACTAACACGCTGGTCTCAGGCGTGATCTCGGCAGGCGGTCCGCCGCGCCGCCTACTCGATGAAGCAAGAGCGCAAGTCTTCGAAATGTGCAGTAGCACCGTGTTGCTGGCGGAATTGCTTGAGGTGCTGTCACGCGAGAAGTTCGCAGTACGCTTGGCTCAGGCCGGTTTGACACCGTTACAGATCGTCGGAGAATTGCGGCGCATGGCATACATGGTCGCTCCAGACAAGGTGCCGCGTGTAATTGAGAACGACCCCGACGATGATCATGTTGTTGCCTGCGCCGTGACTGCTCAAGCAGATATTATCGTCTCCGGCGACAAGCATTTGCACAGTCTTGGGGAACAATACAAAGGTATTCGCATTGTCAGTGCAGCGAAAGCCTTGGAACTCATCAAGACGGCATGACATCTGTCACCTAGTTCAATGTGACGAACCGTGAGGAGCCCCTTGCCCTCACCCTCCGGGCGATTTCCTGCTTGCTCTGCCGCAGCATTGCGATTTCGGATGGTTGCAGCATCCGGGGGCGGATAAGATAGTTAACATACGCTTCGTTGGGAACATGATGACAACAAAAAAACAACTCGCACTACCCGAAAATCAGGGAAGCGAAATATCCAATCTCCCCAAAACCACTTCATCGGCTGAAATGTACTATCCATTGGAGGTAGCTACAAAACTCGTCCAGAAATATTATCCAAGCATTGACCTATTGAGTTATGCAAACGAGCGCATACGCTCATCGCAACCTGGGTGCATTGCTGGCAATGGATGGCGAGTATCAGAAAGCCTTGCCGCATTTTCGCGAGGCATTCCACCAGTTACCAGATGACCCGCAAGCGATTTATGGTTTGGCCAACTGCCTGGCCGAACTGGGTGAGCTGGCTGAAGCGGATCAATTGTTTATTGATCTGATAGACCGCTTTCCTGCCGCGCCGACCGCTGAAATGGCAAGGCAAGGCAGAACACGAATCGCTCACAAGAATTTGCGTGGGGCAGCTCCGGGTGGAATTCGCCCGGATGTGATGATGTATATCCTGGGGGCGCTCAAGACTTTCAAGGAAGCTGGCGCAAAGAAGCGTCAGGAAATTACGTTTGAAATTGCGATCAAGGGACAATCCGGACTGGACATCAATGACCCAACGCAAAAATACAGCTTGAGCACGTTGCCGGGAAAGTTTTCTGGCCTGCACCTGTTAGCCATCATGCATACCGGCTTCAAGCAGATTGACCCGTCTATGGATTCAGGGGCTGACTTCGATGCGGAATATGAAGCGGCGTTAAAATTGTTCGGGGAACAAAAGTAACTACCTCATCCTTGTCAGTTAGCAAAAACCGAAAGACAAACATTGAAAAGCATTCCCGACGCTTACCTGAAAATCATCACCCCTCTCATCCAAACTGCTCGCGGAATTCTGGAAGAAGGCAGGCCCCTTGTGGGCATCGCTTTTGTTGGAAATTTTGAGTCAAACACTGCTGTCCCCGTCGTGCTGGACACGGGCAGTGAAGCAAACAAAAACAATTCCGCAAAGTTAATCAAGCTGACAGCCGAACTCCAAAATGCAGATTACATTTTCCTGATGATGGAAGCCTGGTCGCTTCGTAAAGACAAGGTGCACCAGATGGAAGAAATTTATGAGCGTTACGGCTCCATCGCTGCGTCACCTTATGCCGTGGACATCGTGTCCATGTCGCTGGAAACCCGGCATGGTGTCTGGATGGCACAAATGCCCATCAAGCCGAAAGGCATCAGCAAGAAAAAACGCACGATTGGCACGCCGGAATTCCAGCTCACCGAGGCACAAGGTCGCTTCGTTGATTTGCTGCCGATGAAGGATGGTGCAGAGACAGCGGGGACATTGCATTAAGATACTTGGCGACGACTGACTGCTTTCAGATTCATTGAGGGACTATTACGTGTCGGTCACTGCACATCGCCAGCATCAGCTATCTGGTGATTTGAATAAATTGGTGCGTGCACAACATTTCAACGCCAGCTTCCAGGAAGGTAATTAGCAAGATCAATGTGCAAGTCGGTGCCAACACCAGGCGGACAGGGTTGAAAATTCGCTGCCCCAGACCAGCCGTTTGCGACGTGCAGCAAGGAGACGTGCCTCCGACGATTCTGCCCAATGAAATATCCCGTTTTGAATTGAGGCACGCGTAACTCGCAGAAATGTTAAATTTCCAAGCCAGCCCATTATGGCTTGGATCAATTCGCGATTCAGCGCGGCCTATATATTCTTGACGATTGCCCATCTAGGCCGTGCGGGATACTATCCACAACTAATTCCATCGCTCATAGATATTCAGAATGACAGACGCATTTTTCGAACATCCGATTCTCAATTCGCCCTATGAGTATCCATCCAGCCACTGGGAACTGGATAATGGTCAGCCGACCCAGCAGGTAATCGAAAAACGTCGTCCGGCCGAATACATCACTCCGCTTCCAAAGCCCAAGAAACGCAAAGGCCAAGCAGAGCAGTCATCGTTGCTTCTGGATGATGCACAAGGTCTCTCTACGCAGGCGCAGGAATATCAAAAGACCGCAGCCATCATTAACGCAGTTCGCCTAGAAGTCGAAAAATGGCGCGCGTTGCCTAATCCGAGCACTTGGCATGTTTCACCCGAAACTGCCCGCTTACTACAACATTGGCGGCATCATAAATTCAGCGGAGTCCGCCCCTTTTTCTGTCAGGTCGAGGCCGTTGAAACGGTTATCTGGCTGACCGAAGTCGCCCCTCAGTTGGGTAAGTCAGTCCAGCAATTTCTGGAACATCTAACCAACGCAAACCAAGATGCCAACCCAGAACTGATGCGGCTGGCGCTGAAGCTTGCCACCGGTGCGGGTAAAACCACCGTCATGGCGATGCTGATCGCATGGCAAACCATCAATGCGGTGCGCCATCCCAATAGCAAGAAATTTACACGCGGCTTTTTGATCGTGGCTCCTGGCCTCACTATCAAAGATCGCCTGCGGGTGCTGCACCCGAACGATCCAGACAGCTACTACCAAAGCCGCGAGTTAGTACCCAGCGATTTGATGGGCGAACTCGACAAGGCAAAGATCGTCATCACCAACTATCACGCATTCAAAATGCGCGAGCGGATGGAGTTATCCAAGGGCGGAAGATTGCTGCTGCAAGGTCGTGGAGGTGAAGAACTCAACACGCTCGAAACCGAAGGCCAGATGCTTCAACGAGTGATGCCGGAACTGATGGGCATGAAAAATGTGCTGGTCATCAACGACGAAGCGCATCACTGCTATCGTGAAAAGCCGAAGCCTGATGTGGATGACGAGCTGAAAGGTGACGAGAAAAAGGAAGCCGAGGAGAACAACGAAGCGGCTCGTTTATGGATTTCCGGCTTGGAATCAGTAAACCGCAAACTGGGCTTGCTGAACGTCATTGACCTTTCCGCTACCCCATTTTTCCTGAGTGGTTCTGGCTATGTCGAAGGCACATTGTTCCCTTGGACGATGAGCGACTTCTCCCTGATGGACGCCATCGAGTGCGGCATCGTCAAGCTGCCGCGTGTACCTGTGGCGGACAACATCCCTGGCAACGAAATGCCCATGTTCCGTAATCTGTGGGAACACATTCGCGCCAAGATGCCGAAAAAGGGACGCGGCAAAGGTGAGCAACTCAACCCCCTCGATCTGCCGACGCAGCTCCAAACCGCGCTTGAAGCACTCTACGGCCACTATGAAAAAACCTTCGACCTGTGGTCGAAAGCAGGCATATCCGTTCCACCTTGCTTCATCGTTGTGTGCAACAACACTGCCGCATCCAAACTGGTATACGACTACATCTCTGGATTCCAGCAGCAACATGAAGATGGCTCAAGCAAACTGGTAGAAGGCCGCTTTTCACTATTCCGTAATTTCGATGAGCACGGCAACCCATTAGGTCGCCCTCGAACACTGCTAATCGACAGCGAGCAGCTCGAATCCGGTGAAGCGCTGGATGATAACTTCCGCAACATGGCGACCGATGAGATCGAACGTTTCCGTAGGGAATCCGCCCAATAATCGGCGGTGTGATCGCGAGTCCTTTAATCATGGAATTCTCCTTTTAAAATTCAGACAACAAAAAGCCCCCATCAAGAACTGAACGGGGGCGTTGCACTACATCTACGTTTGACTATTTGCCAACCTGCACCACAAACCGACGTACACCTGGCTTGGGGATTTCATACAGCTTTAATCCCCTGCTCTTATGCCGTCCTAACGTCGATTGAAAAATCTTTCAGCCATATATCACCTGACTGAACCAATATCGGTTCGCCCATCAGGAGAGGTATATGAACGCAATCGCACGAGCCAGCCTGTACTATTCCGAAGGGAATAGCGACAAGGAATACCACGCAGAAATCGTCGCCATCCCAGGCGGCAACGTCGTCAACTTCCGCTACGGTCGTCGCGGCGGTACATTGACCGTTGGCAGCAAGACAGCCGCCCCGGTCGATCTTGCCCAGGCACAGAAGATTTTCGACAAGCTCATCAAGGAAAAAACCACCAAAGGCTACACGCCTGACCTATCCGGAGCAGCTTACCAGGGTACGGAGAATGCCGGCCTCAAAACCGGCTTCACTCCGCAATTGCTCAATCCAATATCTGAAGCTGAGGCCATGCGTCTGATCGAGGATGATCACTGGGCCGCGCAGGAGAAAATGGATGGTGAGCGGCGTGCGGCATATGCGGTTGCTGGCGGCGTGACAGGCATGAACCGTAAGGGGCTATCAGTACCGTTGCCACAAGCCATCGCTGGTGAACTTCAACACATAGAATCTAAAAATGGGGCGATTCTCGTTGACGGCGAGATGATCGGCGACATCCTGTATGTCTTCGATCTTCACGTTTACAAAGGAGAACGCATTCACAGAATACCCTGGTTGACACGCATGCTTCTTGCCGGAGAAGCGCCTTGCCGGTCTCATCATCGCTGGCACTTACGAAAAATCCGCTGGTCAGAAGTGCCTGACTGGAGGTTACGCTCATCTGTTACCACCTACACACTCAAGGGAATTGAGCTCTTAGGCATCTTGATCTGTCAAAAAGGTCGATTCAAACTGTCAAATGATGTCACTGAGGTGCATGCAAACTGTTCCCCCAGGCGTTCCCCCAGACCAATGTGCAAAGAAAAAGGGCTAAGCATTTCTGCCTAACCCTTTGAATTTACTGGTGCGCCCGGAGCGATTCGAACGCCCGACCCCTTGGTTCGTAGCCAAGTACTCTATCCAGCTGAGCTACGGGCGCGGTGATTAATATATTGCCTGGCGGAGAGGGAGGGATTCGAACCCTCGATACAAGTTTAAGCTCGTATGCGCCCTTAGCAGGGGCGTGCCTTCGACCTCTCGGCCACCTCTCCGAAGGCCGCGCATCATAATGTAGTCGACCCAAAAGGTCAAACGATTACGCATCTTCCTGATCGAGATCGAACGCCTTGTGCAACACCCGCACGGCCAGCTCCAGATATTTTTCGTCGATGACCACGGAAATCTTGATCTCGGAGGTGGAAATCATCTGGATATTGATACCCTCTTCCGCCAGCGTGCGAAACATCTTGCTGGCGATGCCGACATGCGAGCGCATTCCGACGCCAACCGCCGAGACCTTGGCGGCCTTGTTGTCGCCGATCACATCGCGCGCGCCGATGTGCGGTTGCACCTTGCTCTTCAGGATATCCATCGCCTTGGCAAATTCATTGCGATGCACGGTAAAGGAGAAGTCGGTCGTGCCGTCCACGCCGACGTTCTGGATGATCATGTCCACGTCGATGTTGGCGTCAGAAACCGGCCCCAGGATTTGATAGGCGATGCCGGGTTTGTCGGGCACGCCCAGCACGGTGATCTTGGCTTCATCGCGGTTGAACGCGATCCCGGAAATGATGGCTTGTTCCATTTTGTCGTTATCCTCAAAAGTAATCAGCGTGCCTTCGCCTTCTTCCTCGAAGCTGGACAGCACGCGCAGTTTGACCTTGTATTTCCCGGCGAATTCCACCGAGCGGATTTGCAATACTTTGGAGCCGAGACTGGCCATCTCCAGCATTTCCTCGAAGGTAATGCTCTTCAGGCGGCGCGCTTCGGGCACCACGCGCGGGTCGGTGGTATAAACGCCATCCACATCGGTATATATCTGGCACTCGTCGGCGCGTAGCGCCGCAGCAATCGCCACGCCGGTGGTATCGGAACCTCCGCGTCCCAGCGTGGTGATGTTGCCTTGTTCGTCCATGCCCTGAAAACCGGCGACCACAACCACGCAGTCGTTGGCCAGATCGGTGCGGATGTTCTGCTCGTCGATGCTGGCGATGCGCGCCTTGGTGAATGCGCTGTCGGTGAGAATCCTGACCTGCCCGCCGGTGTAGCTCTTCGCCTTGAGCCCGATATCCTTGAGCGCCATCGCCAGCAAGCCGATGGTAACCTGCTCGCCGGTGGAGATGACCACATCCAGCTCGCGCGGATCGGGATGTTTCTGGATTTCATGGGCAAGGTGAATCAGGCGGTTGGTTTCGCCGCTCATCGCGGAGACTACCACCACGACCTGATGTCCCTGCGCCTTGAATTTCGCGACGCGCCGCGCCACGTTCTTGATGCGCTCCGGGCTGCCGACCGATGTGCCGCCGTACTTCTGAACTATCAATGCCACGATTTTCCTATGCCTGACTTAAACTAAAAAGTGCGCAATTCTAGCGCAACTGCCTGAAAAAAACGAGGCTGCGATAAGCAGGTAGCTTGTAGCTGGTAGCCTTAAGGGCGGCACACAATACACGCACCTTGAATTGGCTACCCGCTACAAGCCACAAGCTACAAGCTATACTATCGCCATGCCAGAAATCACTCCACGCAGCATTCCCGCTTCAGCCGTGCAGCACTTGCTCGATAACGGTTATGCGTCGGCCTTGGCAAAAGTTTTTGCGGCGCGCGGCATCACCGACCGCCGGCAACTGGATACTTCCCTGGCCATGCTGCTGCCGTGCGACAGCCTGAAAAATGCGCGGGAAATGGCACGCTTGCTGGCCGATGCCATCGTGTCAGGGAAAAAATTCCTGGTCATCGCCGACTACGATGCCGATGGCGCGACTGCATGTGCGGTGGCGGTGCGCGGGCTGCGCGGCTTCGGTGCGCAAATCGATTTCATCGTGCCGAACCGCTTCGAATACGGTTATGGCTTAACGCCCGAGATCGTCCAACTCGCCGCAGAGCGTGAGCCGGACATCCTACTGACGGTAGACAACGGCATCGCCAGCGTCGAAGGCGTGGCCGAGGCCAACCGGCTGGGCATGCAGGTATTCGTCACCGACCATCACCTGCCCGGCGATACGCTGCCGGACGCGGCCTGCATCGTCAATCCCAACCAGCCCGGCTGCACCTTTCCCGGCAAGCATCTGGCTGGCGTCGGCGTGATGTTTTATGTGCTGCTGGCGTTGCGCGCGGAGTTGCGCGCACGCGGCGCGTTCGCCGACCACCCCGAACCCAAGCTCGCCGAACTGCTCGATCTGGTCGCGCTGGGAACGGTCGCCGATGTGGTGAAGCTGGATCAGAATAATCGCATCCTCGTGCAACAGGGCTTGCAACGCATTCGCGCCGGACGCGCCTGCGCGGGCATCAACGCGCTGTTGCAAGTGGCGAAAAAAAATCCGGAGAAAGTCTCCAGCCAAGACTTGGGCTTCACCGTCGGGCCGCGCCTGAATGCGGCGGGCAGGCTGGATGACATGAGCCTGGGCATCGACTGCCTGCTGACCGATGACGCCGCAATCGCCATGCAAATCGCCGCAAAACTGGATAGCCTCAATCGCGAGCGGCGCGGCATCGAAGCGGATATGCAGGACAGCGCGCTGGCGGCGTTGGAGCAAATCAATCGCAGGGTGCGTTCCACGCACCATGGTGCGCATGGCGCACCCTACTTCAGCCTCGCGCTGTTTGACGAAACCTGGCATCAGGGCGTGATCGGCATCCTTGCGTCGCGCCTCAAGGATAAATTCCATCGTCCGGTGATCGCCTTCGCGCGCGCCCACGACGGGGAATTGAAAGGCTCCGGGCGTTCCATCGCGGGATTGCATCTGCGCGACGCGCTGGATATGGTCAGCAAACGCCATCCCGAGTTGATCGGGAAATTCGGCGGGCACGCCGCCGCTGCGGGGTTGAGCATCGCCGAAGCCGACTTCGCCGAGTTTGCCGCCGCCTTCGAGCAGGTAACCGGCGAGCTGCTCGATGAAAGCGATTTGGCGCAACGCATCGAAACCGACGGCGCGCTGGAGCATGCCGAGATGAATCTGGACGTAGCGCGCTTATTGGATAAGCAAGTGTGGGGCCAGGGCTTCCCTGCCCCGCAATTCAACGACGACTTCGCCGTGCAGAACCAGCGCGTGGTCGGCGAAAAACATCTCAAGTTGCGTTTAAGTTCACAAGGCAAGCTTATTGAGGCCATACTGTTCGGGCACAACGAACCGCTGCCCGAGAAAATACATGCCGTGTACAGCCTGAGCATCAATGAATACAATGGCACACAGAGTTTGCAGCTCATCATTCGTCACTGGCGAGAAATAAAGGGGTGAGTAAATGGAAAACGGTTTCCTGCAAGGCAACGGCATCGAAGCATTGCCACAGTTTCTCACCAGCCTCGCCATCGGCCTGCTGATCGGGCTGGAACGCGAGCGCAACCCGTCGGCCAAGGCCGGGCTGCGCACTTTCGCGCTGGTCGCCTTGTTCGGCACCTTGTCCGCGCTGCTCTCCACCAAACTCGGCTCGCCCTGGCTGCTGATTGCCGGCCTGCTGGCCGTGGCAGGCATGATCATCGCCGCCTATCTCAACCATCCTCGCGAAGCACTTCGCCCTTCGCTACCTCAGGAGGCTCAGGACAGGGAAAACGATCCGGGCACGACGACCGTCGTCGCCTTGCTGCTGTGTTACGGCCTGGGCGCGATGGTCTGGTACGGACTCGCCAAACTGGCCGTAATGCTGGCAATCGGCATCACCGCCCTGCTCTACTTCAAGCCGGAACTGCGCGGGCTGTCGCAGAAACTCACGCGCCGCGACCTGGTCGCCGTGCTGCAATTTTCCGTGCTGACTTTTATCGTGTTGCCGATCCTCCCCGACCAGAATTACGGCCCATATGATGCCTTCAATCCGCACCAGGCCTGGCTGATGGTGGTGCTGATCTCCGGCATCAGCCTGGCCGGCTACACCGCGCTGCATATGGTGGGAACCCGCTATGGCGCGCCGTTGCTGGGTTTTCTCGGCGGCCTGGTTTCCAGCACCGCAACCACGATGATTTACGCGAAACACGGCAAGAACAACCAGGCCATGCGAAACCTTGCAGCGGCGGTGATCGTGATCGCCAGCATGGTGGTGCTGCTGCGCCTGCTGGTGGTCAGCGCCGCAGTCGCCTACGGCGCGCTGCCCAGCCTGCTGCCGGTATTGGCTGGCGGCTTGCTGTCCGGTTTGATGGTCGCGCTGTATAACTGGCGCAAAATCAGCAAGGCCACCGAACTCTATATCCCGGAAACTTCCAACCCGGCCGAACTGCATACCGCGGTTGGTTTTGGCTTGCTGTATGTGGCCGTGCTGCTGGGTGCGGCGTGGATGGCGGATATTGCAGGCAGCCAGGGTTTATATGCCGTGGCATTGGCATCGGGGCTGACCGATGTGGATGCGATCACCTTATCAAGCCTGCGCCTGTTCAATCTCGGTCAATTGAGCGAACAGCAGACCGTCACGGCGATTGCGCTCGCCGTCCTCTCCAATCTCGCCTTCAAGTTCGGCATGGTGGTTTTCATCGGCGGTTGGGCGCTCGCCCGGCAGGTCGCCGCCGGCTTCGGCGCAATCGCTTGCGGAGTGCTGCTGGGACTATTTTTACTGTAGGAGCCAGCTCGCTGGCGAAAGGAATCATCGCGAGCAAGCTTGCTCCTGCAAGCTCAATAGGGAACCATCGCCATGAACATCCCGACTTCACCGGCAAACCCACATACACGCGACTTGCGTAAGGGTCGCTTTTCCGAACCCGGCTACACTTATCTGCTCACCGCAGTCGTTCACAAGCGCCGTCCGATATTTACCGATTGGTCAATTGGCCGCCTGCTGGTTGCAGAATTGCGCGCGACAGAAGAAGACGGCTTGGCACAATCGCAGGCGTGGGTAGTCATGCCGGATCATTTGCATTGGCTAATCACACTACAGAACGGCACCATCTCAAGACTTATGCAACGTATCAAAGGACGCAGCGCAATCTCCATCAATCGCGTAGTCGGCAACCATGGGCAACTCTGGCAAAAGGGTTTTCAAGACCGCGCCATCCGTAAGGAAGAAGATTTGCAGGCCATTGCCCGCTATGTGGTAGCCAATCCGCTCCGTGCCAATCTGGTAGATAAGATTGGAGACTATCCACTGTGGGATGCAATTTGGTTGCGATAATGTTTCTGGCGTAGGAGCGAGCCCGCCGGCGAACAAACCGTAGGAGCCAGCTTGCTGGCTATCCTGTATTTCAATGTAGGAGCGAGCTTGCTCGCGAATGTATCGCTTTCGCCGGTTTTCGCCAGCAAGCTGGCTCCTACAGAGCATGTATAATCGCGGCCTTTGCAAACAGCAGCGAAACCATCATGGAAGCAGAACAACTCAACGCCCTATCCAACCAGTTGCAAGACCTAGGTCTGCGCAGCGCCGAATTGCGGAGGTATCTTTGACTTCGATACCAAGCAGGAACGCCTGACCGAAGTATCCGAACTCGCCGAAGACCCCGCCATCTGGCAGGATGCCAAGCGCGCGCAGGAGCTGGGGCGCGAGCGCAAGATGCTGGAAGGCGTGGTACACGGCCTCAAACAAATCCAGCAAAACCTTTCCGATGCCGCCGAGCTGTTCGAGATGGCGAAAGCGGAAAACGACGATGAAAGCCTTCAAGGTACTGCTGCCGATATCCAGGACATCGAGAAACGCGTCGCGGCGATGGAATTCCGCCGCATGTTCGCGCACCCGATGGACCCGAACAACTGCTTCCTCGACATCCAGTCCGGCTCCGGCGGCACCGAGGCGCAGGATTGGGCATCCATGCTGCTGCGCATGTATCTGCGCTACTGCGAACGCAAGGGCTTCCAGGTCGAAGTGCTGGAACAATCCGACGGCGAGGTCGCCGGCATCAAAGGCGCGACCATCAAGGTGATCGGCGACTATGCCTACGGCCACCTGCGCACCGAAACCGGCGTACACCGGCTGGTGCGCAAATCGCCGTTCGATTCCGGCAACCGCCGCCACACCTCGTTCTCCAGCGTGTTCGTCTATCCCGAAGTGGACGAATCCATCGAAGTCGAGATCAATCCCGCCGACCTGCGCGTGGACACCTACCGCGCCTCGGGCGCGGGCGGCCAGCACATCAACAAGACCGACTCGGCAGTGCGCATCACCCACCTCCCCACCAACATCGTCGTGCAATGCCAGAGCGACCGCTCGCA
>CAYGIF010000039.1:0-16515 GCA_964349865.1 uncultured Gallionella sp.
GCATGATCTCCACGCGGTCGCACACGCTTTCCACTTCGCCGAGCAAATGCGTGGACAGAATCACGCTGCTGCTATCCCCCAATTCGCGTATCAGGGCGAGGATATCGCGGATTTGCGTGGGGTCGAGGCCGATGGTGGGTTCGTCCAGCACGATCACGGCAGGGCGGTGAATGATCGCCTGCGCGATGCCGACGCGCTGCTGATATCCCTTGGACAACGTGCCGATGATTTTCCTGCCGACCGCCTCCAGGCCGCAGCGTTGCCTGGTCTGGATGAGCGCTTCGGCAGCTGCGCCCGGCTTCATGCCGCGCAGACGCGCGGCAAAAAGCAGGTAATCGTTCACGCTGAGTTCGCGATACAACGGCGGCGTTTCCGGCAGATAGCCGAGATGCGCCTTGGCCAGCATGGGCCGGCGCAGCAGGTCGATGCCGCAGATTTCAATTTTGCCTTCGTCCGGCAACAAGCAGCCGGTCAGCATTTGCAGCGTGGTGCTCTTGCCCGCGCCGTTGTGCCCGAGCAAGCCCAGCACCTCGCCGCGCCTCAATTCCAGCGACACGTTATGGATGACTTGCCGGCTGCCGAAGCTGCGCGTCAGGTTGCGCGCGGAAAGCGTTATTTCTGGAGTGGCATTAGGCAAAATCGGTGGCCGTCGTGATTGTGGGTTGGGCTAAATATAACTCAATATGCACACCCCCACTACCCCAACTCCACGATCACCGGCGTATGGTCAGAAGGGCGCTCCAGTTTGCGCGGTGATTTGTCGATCACGCAGCTCTTGCATTGCGCCGCCAGCGGCTCGCTGGCCAGGATGTGGTCGATGCGCAGCCCCAGGTTGCGGCGGAACGCCATCATGCGGTAGTCCCACCAGGAATAGGATTTATCGGGCTGCTCGAACAGGCGAAAGCTGTCGCGCAAGCCGAGTTGCAACAGCTCGCGGAACGCCTGCCGCTCCGGCTCGCTGACCAGCACGTTGCCCTGCCATGCGGCCGGGTCATAGACATCGCGATCTTCAGGCGCGATGTTGTAGTCGCCCAGCAGCGCCAGTTTCGGGTAGCGCGTCAGTTCCGCTTTCAGCCAGTCGCGCAATGCGTTGAGCCACGCCAGTTTGTAGCGATATTTGTCGGAATCGACGCTCTGCCCGTTCGGCACATACACGTTTATCACGCGGATGCCGTTGATCGTGGCGGCGATGACGCGCTTGTGTTCGTCGGCAAAATCCGGGATACCAAATTGCACCTCGCCGGCCGGCGCGCGGCTCAAAATCGCCACGCCGTTGTAGGTTTTCTGTCCGCTGAATACGCTGCGATAGCCCGCCGCCTGCAACTCGGCCTGAGGAAAATCCTTGTCCTGTTGCTTGGTCTCCTGCAAACACAACGCATCGACCGGATTGGCGGCGAGCCAATCCAGCACTTGCGGCAGGCGCACCTTCAGCGAATTGACGTTCCAGGTAGCCAGCTTCATTGCGCGGCGGGATTGGCCGGCGCGGCTTGGCTCGCTGCGGCCGGCGCGGATGCAGGGAGTGCGCCGGCTGGACGGTAGGGTGCGGTCTTCGGATAGCCGGCGATATCGAGTTCGTTATGCCACTGCGTGGCCAGAAAACCTTTCAGAAAGGTCTTGCCCACCGCAAGGGTAGGCGAGCTGTCGCTGCCGGAAAGCGCCTTGAAGGCGTCGATGTCTTCCTGGGTGATCAACTTTTTCTCGCTGAACGGGATGCCGCGCTTGCTCAACAGGCTGCGCGCCTGGTCGCAATATTCAGCGCAGTTGTCCGCGACGTACAGGATGACCGGGAAATTCTGCTGCGCGCGGCGCGTTTCATAGGGCAGGTCTTCGCCGGGCGCGGCGGCTGCGGGGGATTTGATGGGTGTTACCTGCGCCGCGTCCACCGGAGGCACATCGCCGTAATGCACCTTGCCCTTTGCGTCCAGCCAACGATACAGCTCGCCCGCTTGCATGCCCGATGGCATCACCGCCAGACAACTCAATAACAAAACGACACGCTTCATTCTGCCTCCTTGCTGATTTGTAGGGCGGGCTCTGCCCGCCGGATAAGGGTTGCCGGGCATAGCCCGGCCTGCATCGCCTTTATGTTCCCGCCAACAAATTTCTACAGCAGCCCGTTATGCCGCAACAATGCGTCGATGCTCGGCTCGCGCCCGCGGAACGACTTGAACGAATCCATCGCGCCGCGGCTGCCGCCCATCGCCAGGATCTCGGCGCGGAAGCGCGCGCCGACATTGGGGTTCAGCACGCCGTTTTCCTCGAACAGGCTGTACGCATCGGCGGACAGCACCTCCGCCCATTTGTAGCTGTAATAGCCCGCCGCATAGCCGCCGGCAAAGATATGCGAGAAGCTGTGCGGGAAGCGGTGGAATGCGGGCGGGATCAGCACCGCCACTTCGGCGCGCACCTCGTCGAGCAGTTGCAATATGGATTTTGCGCCGCCCGCCTCGAAGTTGCTGTGCATCAGCATGTCGAACAGCGAAAACTCGATCTGGCGCAGGGTCTGCAGGCCGCTTTGGAAATTCTTTGCGGCGAGCATCTTGTCGAACAACGCGCGCGGCAACGGCTCGCCACTGTCGACATGGCGCGTCATGCCGTGCAGCACATCCCATTCCCAGCAGAAGTTTTCCATGAACTGGCTGGGCAGCTCCACCGCGTCCCATTCCACGCCGTTGATGCCGGACACGGCGAGGTCTTCCACTTCGGTGAGCAAGTGATGCAGGCCGTGGCCGAATTCGTGGAACAGCGTGATCACTTCGTCGTGCGTGAACAACGCCGGTTTTCCTCCGACAGGCGCGGAGAAATTGCAGTTCAGATACGCGACCGGAGTTTGTATTCCCGACGCCAGACGGCGGCGCGTGATCACATCGTCCATCCACGCCCCGCCGCGCTTGCTGTTGCGCGCGTACAGGTCGAGATAAAACTGCCCGACCAGTTGCCCCTGCGCGTCGCGGATGTCGAAGAAGCGCACGTCGCCATGCCAGACCTGTACTGAGCCCTGTCGAAGTGCGGGCGCAACGGATGCTACTTCGACAATGCTCAGTACAGGCTTGATCTGCAAGCCGTACAGCGTCTCGACCAGCTTGAACATGCCGGGCAGCACCGCGTCTTCCGGGAAATACTGTTTCACTTCCTGCTCGGAGAAGGCGTAGCGTTTTTCGCGCAGCTTTTCACTGGCGTAGCCGATGTCCCATGACTGCAACTCCGCCAACCCCAGTTCGGCGCGCGCGAATTCGCGCAGCTCCGCCAGATCTTTTTCGGCAAAGGGTCGCGCGCGCTGCGCCAGTTCGCGCATGAACCCGGCCACCTGCTGCGGCGAATCCGCCATCTTGGTGGCCAGCGACAATTCGCCGAAGCTGGCAAAGCCCAGCAGGCTCGCCTCCTCTCCGCGCAGCTTGACGATCTCATCCATCAGCTTCGTGTTGTCCCATTCCGTCTTGCCAAACTCGCTGGCGCGCGTGCCAGAGGCACGATACATCTTTTCGCGCAACACGCGGTTGTCGGCGTATTGCATCACCGGGCCGTAGGACGGCGCTTTCAGCGTGAACAGCCAGCCGGATTTTCCCGCTGCGACCGCCGCTTCCTGCGCCGCTTGCAGCACGTCTTCCGGCAAGCCGCTCAATTCACCCTTGTTCTCGATGACCAGGGTGTAATCGTTGGTCGCATCGAGCAGATTGTCGGAAAAGCGCGACGATAATTCTGCCAGGCGCTCCTGAATTTCCAGATAGCGCGCCTTCTTGTCCTCCGGCAACTCCGCGCCGCCGAGGCGAAAATCGCGCAACTCGTTCTCGATGATCTTCTTGCGCGCCGCGCTCAAGCCGGCGAATTCGGGGCTGTTGCGCAACGCTTTGAACTTCTTGAACAGCGCGAGGTTCTGGCCGAGCTCGGCGAAATACTGGGTGATTATCGGCAGCGTGGCGTTATACACCTCGCGCAACTCGGGCGAATTCATCACCGCGTTCAAATGCCCGACCGGCCCCCACGTGCGCGACAACCGCTCGTTGGCATCTTCCATCGGCACGACGAAATCCTGCCAGGTCGGCGGCGCGCTATCGCCCAGCAACCGCGCAATCAGCGCGCGGTTTTCCGCCAGCAACTGTTCGATCGCCGGCGCGACATGTTCGGGTTTGATCTCCGCAAAGCGCGGCAGACCTGAGAAGTCGAGTAGTGGGTTCATGGATAAGCTGGAAATAAATACTGCGGTGGGAAATCTGACTGTCGCATTTTACTATGAAAGGTTCTGGCAACAGCCCGACTTACATCGGCCAATGCGCGGCCGTTCAGAAATAAAAACGAAGCTAACCCCGTTCGTTAGTTGCACAAATGCCCTGTAATACGCCCTGCAGGTTTGCGTAGGCGGCGCTCGCCAAACGAAATCTTGACTGGTAATAAATAATGACATACTGTCCGCAAAAATACCCAGAGGAAAATCATGAATACCACCCTCACTTTGGTCAGCGATCAAGACACAGTGCTTTCCTATCTGGACGAAGCCCGCAAACACCATACACAGGCTGCCATTGCCAAGCACTTGGGCGTTGGGGTTCGTACCATCAGCCGGTGGGAAGCACGCCAAACCAGCCCTCCCGCCTACCTAGCTCACGCGTTACAGCAATTATTGCCATTCGGTGAGGAAAGCCCCGAAGGCACGTTTGATTTTATCGACCTGTTCGCGGGCATCGGCGGCCTGCGCAAGGCGTTTGAACAAATCGGCGGGCGTTGCGTATTCACCAGCGAATGGGACAGCTACGCGCAAAAGACCTACGCCGAGAACTTCCGCGATGGGCACCCCATTGCCGGAGACATCACCCAAGTGCAAGCAGCCGACATTCCCGACCACGACGTACTGCTGGCCGGTTTCCCCTGCCAGCCCTTCTCGATTGCCGGGGTATCGAAGAAGAATGCACTGGGCAAGGCGCACGGTTTCGCCTGCGAAACGCAAGGCACCTTATTCTTCGACGTGGCGCGCATTATCGAAACAAAACGCCCGCGCGCCTTCCTGCTGGAAAACGTCAAGAACCTCGTCTCGCACGACAAAGGCCGCACCTTCGATGTTATCCGTCGTACCCTGACCGAAGTGCTGGGCTACCACATCCACTATCGCGTCATTGACGGCGCACACTTCGTCCCGCAACACCGCGAGCGCATCCTCATCGTCGGCTTCCGCGAGCCAATCGCATTCGATTTCGATGCCCTGCCCCTGCCACCCAAGGGTGAGCACAAACTCAAGGACATCCTGCACCGCACCGATGGCAACGAACCTGTTTTGCCGTGGGACGAAGGCAGATTTTTCGACCACAAAAAACAACGCCAACTGGACAAATACACTCTGACCGACAACCTCTGGCTCTACTTGCAGAACTACGCCGCGAAACACCGCGCCAAGGGCAACGGTTTCGGCTTTGGCTTGGTCAAGCCCGGAGACGTGACACGCACTTTATCGGCGCGCTACTACAAGGACGGCTCGGAAATTCTCGTATATCAAGGCATACGAAAAAATCCGCGCCGTCTGACGCCCAGAGAATGCGCGCGGCTGATGGGCTACCCAGACACGTTCAGGATTCCGGTGTCGGATACGCGGGCATACAAACAATTCGGAAATTCTGTTGTTGTAGATGTAATGACTCATGTCGCAAAGTTGATGCAACCAGTGCTGGAAGCTGATACCCTGGAACCTGAGTTACCCCTTCGTTACGCAACTGCTTAAAGGAGAAATCATGCATACCCAATCACGTATTCCAAAACTTCACGACACAACTTTTGATGGTGCCTTATTGTGGTTCTCTGAGATGCAATGCAGCAATCTGCTTTTTCATCCTGAAGATGATCCTGCCGACATTATTCGCATCTCAAGCGGCGAACGGCTATTCACAAATCATGAGGCAAACGAACTGCGCTTCGTGTTAAACAAACTTGAGGAAGGTCTTGGGCACAAAAAGGTGATTGAAGCCGCATATCCGATTTTCATGAACGCTTTCGGCAATCAACTGGATGCTTGATGGCTGATGTCGTTGATAAAGCGACACGCAGCCGAATGATGTCCGGCATTCAAGGCAAGAATACCAAGCCAGAACTTCTGGTTAGAAAATATTTGCATAGCAGCGGTTTTCGCTACAGACTTCATGCAAAAGAGTTGCCGGGGAAACCAGATTTGGTTTTTCCGAAATACAAGGTAGTTGTATTTGTGCATGGCTGTTTCTGGCATCAACATCCCCGATGTAAGCTTGCAACTATGCCTGCGAGTAATGTTGAATTTTGGAAACAGAAGCTAGGGGCAAATCGGGAGCGGGATCAGCGTAATAAAAGAATGCTAAAGGCGCTCGGCTGGAGCGTCTTGACGGTCTGGGAGTGTCAATTGGATGATCGACATCTTTCTGATCTCGCCGAAAAAATCAAAGCCAATGACAAGGAATAAATGCCTAATCGACAACTCGATAGTTTGTTTTCCTACTGCCAAGGGCTGAGTCACTTAGCTGGCAAAGCGATTTGCGGTGGTGAAATTTTTGCAAAGATACTAACCCAAAACGACGACTCAGGTCGGCATGGCGTTTTGGTTCCCATCGAAGCATATGACCTTTTCCCTGAGTTGGTGATTGCAGATCCCAAGCAAAATGTAACCGCGCATTTTCTAGCTATTGATGGCATTGAAGGTCAAGAGCAGACTCTGGCTTACAAGTATTATCAACGTTATCCAGAACGCCGAATTACCTGCCTTAATAGCAATTTCAATGATCGGCAACATGGTCATAGGGTGGGTATTTTCTTGAGGGCAGACCATACTGATGGCTCAGTCGGCTACTACGCAGACATCCTACGGGAAAATGAGTACTCGGAATTCAATCGTCTTTGTTCCTTGCTATTTGGAGATGCAATTCACCTTAGTGAAGGACTGTTTGTACTGCTAGCAATTGATGCACCGGCTCTCGTTCTTGACGAGGCGCTTAATGACCTTTTGGTTCGCTTCGATCACATAAGTGAGCTGGGCTATCTCGACTCTCTTCGACCAGGCGACACCGGAATTGGGTATACCTTTGAAACACAGTTGGGCATCAAGGAAAACAATGATCGACGAGCCGATTTCAGGGGTATTGAGGTCAAGTGCAAGCAGGTCAAAGAAACAGGCGGGCACGGCGGAAAAATAAACCTGTTCCAGCAAGCGCCAAGGTGGGAGGAAAAATTATCCGGGCTGGAGCGGTTACGTCTAATTGGCCAGCCGGACGAGCATGGTCACTATGCCTGCCATTCTCAAGTGACTACGACCGTTAACAACATCGGGTTATCACTTGACCCGACCGCCACACCTGAACAGATTGATCTATTGAAAGGAATTTCACGATTTGGTTACTGGCCCTTCGGGGTGCTTGAGGGGCGGCTTCGTGAAAAGCATTCACGCGCAGTCTTCGTTAAGGCAGATGTTCGCAACACTGCTGGCCGACAACGCTTTCACTACAAGGAATTGATTTACTGCGAGCGGCCATCAATCCAACGTTTCAACGACCTTGTTCAATCAAAACGAATCGTGTTCGAATTTCTGATGTCTGAAAAAGAAGGGAAGGTTCGTAATCACGGCTACCCGTGGCGTCTGACGAGCGAAGATGTTTTGAGTGAGTTGTTCTCGTTGCGGGTAAAACTCAGATAAGGCTTGAGTGAGTCTCAAGGGTCAGCATCATTTCTTCTCACACGGCGCGAAACCAATGGGGCGCTTCTTCTTGGGTTCCAGCGGGATCATGAGTTCGCAGACGGCATCGAAAATAGTCTTGGGTTGGGCGTCAATTTCTTTTCAAGTGCGGACAGAGTGCGGCAAAGTGTCAAGATACAAGAGGCATAAATCACTCCCGCACCGGGTCAATCACGCTCACCACGCGCGCGACGATTTCGCCTGTTGTGGCCTCGTCCAGCGTTTCGACGTATTCCGCAGAACCCGCGCGGGTTCTGGCTTCCAGGTCGAACGTGCGCACCTGGTTGCAGACCGCGACGCCGTTGGTGTCGTGCCCGCTTACCGCAACTGTCAGACCCATCTCGCGTATGGCCGCGCCGCCGCTGGTGATCGGAACCAGCATGGCGACACCGAGCGCGTTGATTTCTTTCGGGGTGATGACGACGAAGCGATGCCGGTCTTTCATTTCACGGCCCGCAACCGGATTGGGATTCACCCAGTAAACATCGCCCTGCTGCGGAACGCGGCGGCGGATCATGCGATCTCGCGCCCTACCGGCTCGCCTTCCCGTGCCCAAGCCGTTTCGGCATTGAGCTTGGCGATCTTTGCGGGGGTGACGCCCTGCAACAGTTCGGCGAGGGAATAGCGGCGTTTGTTGGCCGCGGGACGCGCCGTCAAAACCCCCTCGGACACGTTCAATTCCAGCTTGCTGCCCACTTCGATGTGGAGCATTTTCATCACATTCGCCGGAATGGTGACGACGGCAGCGCCGCCTTGTTTGCGCACATTTACGGTTGTCATGGCATCCTCCTGTTTAGGGTTGCACTTTGTAGCACTTTTTGGTGCGCAATGCAACCCAGCGCCATACCACCCCCAGCAGCCCTGATAGACTGAGGCGCAAGGGTCGGCATCATTTTTTCTCCCACGGCGCAAAACCAATGGGGCGTTTCTTTTTGGGGTCGGCGGGAGCCATCAGTTGATGGATGGCTTCAAAAATTGCTTTGAATTTGATGTCGTAGTTCTTTTCAAGCGCGACCAGCTTGCGCGACAGTTCGGCGTTGGAGGCGAGTATCTGCCGCAATTGCACGAAGGCGCGCACAACCATGAGGCTGACTTCTACTGCGCGATCTGATTTCAATACATTGCCCAGCATGAGCGCGCCGTGTTCTGTGAAGGCATACGGTAAGGTTGGTGAATACTTGAGCTTGGCGAGGTGGTCACAATTTGTGACCACCTCGGTTTTCTCGGTAGCCGTTAATTGGAACGTAAAGTCAGAAGGAAATCGTTCGATATTTCGCTTAACGGCCTGATTCAGCACCTTGGTTTGCACGCCATACAGTTCAGCCAAGTCTTAATCCAGCATAACCTTCTGCCCACGTATGAGCAGAATCTTGGTTTCGATGTTTGCTGCCACAACGAGTGCTTGCTTTACAGTCATCGCCCATCTCCTTGTTCATACGCCGTTTCGATGTTGTTCAGCGAACTCTTCGGCAGCAAGTTGAAACATTAAATCTTCCGGCGAGGGCTTTTGATTGCGCGGCTTGAGCAGCGTTAGCCTTGGTAAACGATTTGCCCGTCCACCAGCGTATAGCGCACCCTGCCCTGCACTTCGAGGCCGGTGAACGGGGTGTTCTTGCCCTGGCTCTTCAGCGCGGCTGGTTCGACTTTCCAGTACGTTTCCTGGTCGAACACGCACACATCGGCGGCCGCGCCGACGCTCAGATGCCCTGCGTCCATGCCCAGTATTTGCGCGGGTTGCAGCGTGGCCTTGGCGAGCGCGCCGGACAGTGCGAGATTTTCCTGCTGCGCCCACTTCAGCACCAGCGGCAGCAGCAATTCCAGACCGGTCGCGCCCGCTTCCGCTTCGGCGAACGGCAACTGTTTGGCATCCTCGTCGACCGGCGCATGGTTGGAGCATATCGCGTCTATCGTGCCGTCCAGCAATCCGGCGCGCAGCGCGGCGCGGTCGCGCAGGCTGCGCAGTGGCGGAACCAGATGGCAGTTCGGGTCGAAGAAGCCGATGTCCATTTCCGACAGGTGCACATGATTCATCGAGACATCGCAGGTCACCGCCAGCCCTTGCTGCTTTGCCGCGCGGATCAATTCCACGCCCGCCGCGCTGGAGATGCGGCAGACATGCAGCTTCGCGCCGGTCTCTTGCGCCAGCGCCAGCATGGTCGAGAGCGCGATGGTCTCGGCGCATACCGGGATGGCGGGCAGGCCGCAGCGCGTCGCCACTTCGCCGTCGTGCGCCACGCCGTCCTTGGCGAGGAAACTGTCCTGCGGGCGCAGCCATACGGAAAAATCAAAAGTCGCGGCGTACTGCATCGCGCGCAGCAACACGCGCGTATCTGTGAGCGGCGCATCGGCCTGGCTGAACGCCACGCACCCGGCATCCACCAGTTCCGCCATCTCGGTCAGTTCCTGCCCTTGCAGCGCGGTAGTCAACGCGCCGACCGGATAGACATGCGCCTGGTTCAGGTTCCTGGCGCGGTGCTTGAGCATTTCCACCAGACCCGGCTCGTCCAGCGGCGGATCGGTGTCCGGCGGGCACGCGAGGCTGGTGATGCCGCCCGCCACCGCCGCATCCATCTCGGATTCCAGCGTGGCCTTGTATTCATAGCCCGGTTCGCGCAAGCGCGCGGCAAGGTCGATCAGGCCGGGTGCGACCACCAGCCCGGTAGCGTCGATGACTTTATCAGCGACGAAACCTGCCGGAGCGTTGCCGACAGCGACCACCTTGCCAGCCGCGATAAACAAGTCTTGCACGGCATCGATGCCGTTTTTTGGATCGATCAGCCGGCCGTTCTTGATATGGATATTCATCCCTTTGCTCCCGCCAACATGCTCATCACCGCCATGCGCACCGCGATGCCGAACGTCACCTGCGACAGGATCACCGAGTGCGCGCCGTCGGCGACGCAGGAATCGATTTCGATGCCGCGGTTCATCGGCCCGGGGTGCATCACGATCGCATCCGGCTTCGCGTAGGCAAGTTTTTCTTCGGTGAGCCCGTAGTTCTTGAAGTATTCCTGCGCGGAAGGCAGCGCCGCGCCCAGCATGCGCTCGTGCTGCAGGCGCAGCATCAGCACCACATCCACGTCGCGCAGGCCTTGTGCCATGTCGTGATAGACCCGCACACCGAGGTTCTCGACCATCGCCGGCAGCAGCGTCTTGGGGGCGATAACGCGCACTTCCGGCACGCCGAGCGTGGACAGCGCGTGGATCTGCGAGCGCGCCACGCGCGAATGCAGCACGTCGCCGACGATCGCGACGCGCAGGTTGTGGAATTCCTTCTTGTAGTGGCGGATGGTGAACATGTCCAGCAGCGCCTGCGTGGGGTGCGCATGGCGGCCGTCGCCGGCGTTGATGACGTGTACCTCCGGCGCGACATGCCGGGCGATGAAATGCGCCGCGCCGCTCTGCGCGTGGCGCACCACGAACATGTCGGCGTGCATCGCGCACAGGTTGCCTATGGTATCCAGCAGGGTCTCGCCCTTGCTGGTGGACGATGAACCGATGTTGAGGTTGACCACATCCGCCGACAGCCGCTTGGCGGCGATCTCGAACGTGGTGCGGGTGCGCGTGCTGCTTTCGAAGAACACGTTGAAGACCGACTTGCCGTGCAGCAGCGGGACTTTTTTGATTTCATGCCCGTCGGCGGCATCGAGGAAGGTCGCGGCGCGGTCGAGGATGTCGCGCACGATGCCGGCCGGCAAACCCTCGGTGGTCAGCAGGTGCTGGAGCTCACCGTTTTTATTTAATTGCGGATTTTTCATATGATCGTTCCCGCTGCGGGTTCATCAAAATACGCCTGCAAGATTTGCTGCGCGGCATATTGATCGATCAGGGCTTTTTGCTCCCTGCCACGGATGCCCTGTTCGTTCAACTGCGCGCTTGCGGCGTGCGAAGTATAACGCTCATCGACCAATATCACCGGCAATTTAAACCGCCCCTTGAGGCGGTTGGCGAAGCGGCGGCACAACGTGGTCAGCTCGTGCGGCGTGCCGTCGTCATTGCTCGGCAGCCCCACCACCAGCGCGTATGGCTGCCATTCGGCGATCAAAGCCGCGATTCTGGCGAAGCGCGCATCGGTTTTTTCGTCGTCGATGGTAGTCAACGGATTGGCGCGGCGCAACAGCGTGTTGCCGGATGCAACGCCGATGCGTTTGGTGCCAAAATCGAATGCGAGGAGCGTGCCCTGAGCGACAAAAACCGATGCGTGTTCAGGCATGTCCGGCATTATCGACCAGCGAGGCATAGTCCACGCCGAGCAGCGCCATCGCCGCAGGCAGGCGTTCTTCCGGCGGCAGGTCGAACAGGATGTGTTCGGAAGCCGGCACGGTCAGCCAGGCGTTCTCGGTCATCTCATGCTCCAACTGTCCCTGAGCCCAACCCGCATAGCCCAGCGTGACGATTACATTGCGCGGCCCCCGCCCTTCGCCCATCGCTTCGAGAATATCCTTGGAAGTGGTCAGCGACAGCCGTTCGTTGATGCGCAGCGTGGACTGCCAGTTTCCCGGCGTGTCGTGCAGCACGAAGCCGCGCTCGGTTTGCACCGGGCCGCCGAAATGCACCGGCATCTTTTCCAGTTTGGGCTGATGTAACGGAATGTTGATCTGGTCGAACATCTCGCCCAGCGTCAGGCTGATCGGGCGATTCAACACGATGCCCAACGCACCGTTCTCGTTGTGTTCGCACACGTAAGTCAGCGTGCCGGCGAAAACCCCCTCCTGCATGGCGGGCATGGCAATCAGGAAATGATGGGTAAGATCGAAGTCGGACATGGCGGCATTGTAGCCGTCTGCGCAGCACCGCACAATTATACATAGCGCCATAAATCTACTGCGCGGCTCCGGTGCGGGGTCGGGCGGTGCTCGCGCTCCTCACATACTGCCGTGTATGCTCCGGACGCTGCGCTCCGGCCTCCCCCACCCCGGAGCCGCTCGCTACGATTTCTGACGCTATGTATGGCGTCCTTTTATCCGCAGCCCGATGCTATCGGCTAGAATGCGCCGGATCGATTAATTCGCAGAGCATTATGGTCCCCCATCTCACTACCGCCCTGACCGGCCCGCTGCTCGACCTGGAGCGGCGCTTCCTGAATGCCATGCCGACCATCGAGCATTGGTTCCGCACGCAATGGCTGGAACATGCCGTGCCGTTCTACGCCTCGGTGGATTTGCGCAACAGCGGCTTCAAGCTGGCGCCGGTGGACACCAACCTGTTTCCGGGCGGCTTCAACAACCTCAATCCTGATTTTCTGCCGCTGTGCGTGCAGGCGATGCAGAGCGCGGTGGAAAAAATCTGCCCCGAAGCGCGCGGGGTGCTGCTGATCCCGGAAAACCACACGCGCAATATGTTCTACCTGCAAAACGTCGCGCAGCTTGTCACCATCATCAAGCAGGCCGGGATGCGCGTGCGCGTCGGCAGCCTGCTGCCGGAGATCACCAAAGCCATGCCGATCCCCTTGCCCAACGGCGCCACGCTGACGCTGGAACCGCTGGTGCGGCGCGGCAGGCGGCTGGTGCTGGAAGATCAGGAGTCGGGAGCGGGTTTCGACCCATGCGTGGTGCTGCTCAACAACGACCTGTCCGGCGGGGTGCCGGATATCCTGAAAAATCTCGAACAGGAAGTTTACCCGCCGCTTTCGGCTGGCTGGCACACGCGGCGCAAGTCGCAGCATTTCGCCGCTTACGACCGCGTGGCGGACGAATTTGCCAAACTGCTCGGCATCGACCCGTGGCTGATCAATCCCTACTTTGCGGTTTGCCACCGGGTCAACTTTCATGAACGCGCCGGCGAAGCATGCCTCGCCGCGCAGGTGGACGGCGTGCTACAGAAGATGCGCGTTAAATACGCCGAGTATGGCGTGAAGCACGACCCGTTCGTCATCGTCAAAGCCGATGCGGGCACCTATGGCATGGGCATCATGACGGTGAAGGACGCCGGCGAAATCGTCGGGCTGAACCGCCGCCAGCGCAACAAGATGGCCGTGGTCAAAGAAGGCCTGGAAGTCTCGGATGTGCTGATACAGGAAGGCGTGTATACCTTCGAGCATATCAACGATGCGGTGGCCGAGCCGGTGGTGTACATGATCGATCACTATGTGGTCGGAGGTTTTTATCGCGTGCACACCGAACGTGGAATAGACGAAAACCTCAATGCGCCGGGAATGTCCTTTGAGCCGCTGGCGTTCGAGAGCTGCTGCACGCTGCCCAACCCGGATTGCGCGCCGGACGATACGCCCAACCGCTTCTACGCCTACGGCGTGGTGGCGCGGCTGGCGCTGCTCGCCGCGTCGCTGGAAACAGAAGACAGAGGATAGCGGACAGATGACAGAAGTCTTGTCGCGGCTGCGCCGCGCCTTTAATTGTTGTGCCGCGCGACGGGCAAAAATCTGTCTTCCGATGAAACAACTAGCCATTCGACTAGGCTGCCCAAAAACGGCAGCCTAGTCGCTGGTTATGCCATCTATCATCTGTCTTCTGACAGCCTGTGAGGGCAAGGAACCGCTGTATCAGGAACAAGGCTACGTGTTCGGCACGCTGGTGGACGTCACCGTGTATGGCGAAAGCGAACCGCGCGCCAGGCGGGCGGCGAGCGAGGTGCTGCACGAGTTCCAGCGCCTGCACAACATGCTGCACGCGTGGCAGCTGAACGAATTGAATGCGGCGTTCGCCAAGGGCGAGAGCAAAGCCGTTTTGGCGGAACTCGCCGCGATGCTGCAGGATGCCGCGCAGCTTTCGCAGCAATCGCAAGGCCTGTTCAATCCGGCCATCGGCGGGCTGGTGCAGTTGTGGGGTTTTCACGCCAACGAGTTCAAGGCGGCGCTGCCGGACGAGAAGCAGATTGCGGCGCTGGTCGCGGCGCAGCCGCAGATGAGCGACCTGGTTTTTAACCCCTCCCGGCCTCCCCTTGTCAGGGGAGGAGAAGTGGCGCCGGCACCCTCCCCTGATAAGGGGAGGGATGGGGAGGGGTTTGAGGTGCGCAGCCGCAACAAGGCCATGCGGCATCCGCGCAAGCCCGGCGCGCTGGCGCCGCTGGAGTTGCGCGACGACGAGGCCATCGGCACGTCCGGCGACTACCAGCGCTATTTCATGCTGGGCGACACGCGCTATTGCCACCTGATCGATCCGCGCAGCGGCCATCCCGCGCAGGATGTACAGGCTGCGACCGTCTTGACGCGCGGCACCCGCGCCGGGGTGTTGTCCGACGCCGTTTCCAAGCCGCTGTTCATCGCCGGAACCGGCGGCTGGCGCGCCGCTGCGGCGCAAATGAACTTGCCCGAGGCGATGCTGGTGGATGACATGGGCAACATCCATCTCACAGCCGGATTGCAGAAACGGCTAGAATTCACCGACCAGAGCATTCATCCGCTGGTGGAGTGAAGCAAAACAGCATTTTTACGCAACTGCTTTTCTGGATTAATTTAAGGGAGTGATTTAATTGGTCGGGATCTTGCTGGTAACCCACAACGGTCTGGGAGAAAGTTTTGTCGATTGCGTCAGGCATGTGCTGGGCGAAGTGCCGCGCAACCTCAGGGTGTTGACGGTGCTGGCCGGCGACGATCCGCAACTGAAATTGTTGGAAGGGCAGGCGCTTATCAAACAACTGGATACCGGCGGCGGCGCGCTGGTTCTGGCGGATATATTCGGCGCCACGCCAAGCAACATCGCGCGGCAACTGTGCCATGCCGAACGCGTGATGGGTGTGGCGGGCGTGAACCTGCCGATGCTGCTGCGCGTGGTGTGCAGCCCCAACAAAACCTTGCCGGAACTGGCGGAAATCGCCGTCGAGGGCGGCCGCGAATGCATCGTTTATATTGACTCGGAAGGTTGTAATGCTGCAACAAGATGCGCTGATCGTTAACAAACTCGGCCTGCACGCGCGCGCCTCGGCCAAGCTCACGCGGCTGGCTTCCGGTTTCAATTGCGAGGTGACGCTGTCGCGCAACAGCCGCCGCGTAAATGCAAAGAGCATCATGGGGGTGATGATGCTGGCCGCCTCAAAGGGCACGACCATCGGCATCGAGACCGACGGCGCAGACGAAGCCATCGCGATGCAGGCTGTTTTGAATCTTATCAATGACCGCTTCGGAGAAGGCGAATGAGCTTTACGTTGCACGGAATATCTGTCTCCAGCGGCATCGCCATCGGCCATGCGCATCTGGTTTCGCATACCTCGCTGGAGGTGGCGCATTATATTTTGCCCAAGCACTTTATCGACGAGGAGATCGCGCGCTTCGATGCGGCGTTGCAGGCCACGCGCAAGGAATTCTCCATCCTGCGCGGCAATCGCCCGACCCACGCCGCCGCCGAGTTCGACGCCTTCCTCGAATTGCACCAGATGATCCTCGACGACCCGCTGCTGAGCGCTGCGCCGCGCGAGATGATCGCCAACGAGCATTGCAATGCCGAATGGGCGCTCAAGGTGCAGACGGAAACCCTGGTCGCGCAGTTCGACGAGTTTGAAGATGCATACCTGCGCGAGCGGCAGACCGACGTGAAGCAAGTCGCCGAACGGTTGCTCAAACGGCTTGCCGGCCACCCGGGGCACCAGCCGCCGCCGGCGCGCCGCGATGTCGAGACGATCCTGGTGGCGCACGATTTGAGCCCCGCCGACCTGATCCAGTTCAAGCCGCAGCAATATGCCGCGTTCATCACCGACGTCGGCGGCGCGACCTCGCACACCGCGATCGTGGCGCGCGGCCTGAACACGCCATGCGTGGTGGGGCTGCACAATGCCCGCGAACTGGTCCGCGAAGACGATCTGCTGATCCTGGACGGCGAACAGGGCGTGCTGATCGTCAATCCGGACAAGTCGATACTTGCCGAATACAAGCTGCGCCAGAGCGC
>CAYGIF010000040.1:0-16420 GCA_964349865.1 uncultured Gallionella sp.
CCTCGTCGAAATTCATCAGGCACAGTTTGCCGAGATCGCTGTCGAGCAGCGCGCGGGAGGACATGAAGCGTTCGCCACGCCCCTTGTAGATGCGGTTGGCGATCGCGAGGAACACCTTGACCTTGGGGATGCCGCCCGCCATCGTGTGGGCGAAAAACGCGTTGCTGCCGTCCGCGATCATGCCGTCCAGCTCGGCCATCACTTTTGCGACAGAATCCCTGAAGCGCTTCACGCCGACCGCGCGGCATTTCTCGATCTGCTGCCAGTCGAGCCTGTCGTCCTGCCAGCTCTTGAGCGTCATGCCGCCGAGCAGATCGGTCGGGGTCGGCTCGCCTGCCGGGGCGTCCAGATCGAAACCGGCCATCAGCGGCACATTGATGATGCGCCCGCCCAGATTGGCCTCGGCGGTGGCCAGCTCCTCATCCGTCAGCGCGCGCAGCGCGTTGTTTTCATCGCGGCGTCCGACGGTGATGCCGATGATCGTCATACCCGCCTTGCGCGCCTCGTTCACCAGGCCGTTGGCGTAGCCACGGCCAAACAGTTCGCCGAACAGCACGAAGGTATCGCCCTTGCGGAAGATGTTGTGCTGCGGAATTTCCCTTAGCGAGACTGGCAACGAAACTGGTGCGGTCATATAAATGCTCTCCGGTTATTGGTGTTGCCCTTGGAAGCCGTCTCACTGATACGGCCATTTAAAAGATTGAAAATCCGAAGAAGCTATGCGGCGGATAACAGACTTTCATACGGGATGTGCAGCCCGTCGTGCAGCCGCTTCACCATTTGCAGGCTGAGCCGGCGCTTGTGGTTCAACACCTCGGAAACACGCCCGCTTGAGCCGATATAGGGCTCGAGGTCTTTTTGCGTCAGCCCCTGCTGTTCCATCCTGAATTTGATGGCTTCGACCGGGTCGACCGCGCCGACCGGGAAATACTTGTGCTCATAGGCTTCAATGAGCGTTGCCAGGATTTCCATCTCGTCCGCTTCCGGCGTTCCCTCCTGTGCCTGATACACAAGTTCCAGCCGCTTGAATGCGGCGCGCAAGTCATCGTCGTTTCGGATCGGCTTAATATTCATTGACAGTCTCCACGTTGATTTGGTCGTATTGCGCATGGGTTCCCACGAACTTCACCCACACCATTCCGGCTCGATATTGCATTTCCACAACTAGGCGGTACTTGTTCCCGGCGATGTTAAACATCACACGGTGGTTGCCGCAAATACTCGCGCTTCGGTAGTGATCCTTTATGTTCTGCGGACTGCCCCAGCTTGCTTTGATCGCCTCGTCGTACCAGCTTTGCAAAGCTCCCTTCGAATCCGCATATTCCGGCTGATTCCAAAATTTGACCAATGTGCTCTTGGCAATCACCCGCATACCGAACCTCCCAATTTGGGAGATTGTAGTTGGGTCGTGTGCTGTGGTCAATCACAATAAAAAGGCGGCCATCCGACCGCCTTTTAGCAAGAGCGTAAAGCCTTACTCCCCTACCCCACCCACTTCCGTGCATTCTGGAACATGCGCAGCCATGCGCCGTTCTCCTGCCACTCGCGCGGATACCAGGAGTTCTGCACGGCGCGGAACACGCGCTCGGGGTGCGGCATCATGATCGAAAAGCGCCCGTCAGGCGTGGTCAGGCCGGTGATGCCTTGCGGCGAGCCGTTGGGGTTGAGCGGGTAGGTCTCGGTGGCATTGCCGCGATGATCCACATAGCGCAGCGTGACGATATCCTGCGCCGCCTTCAGCTTTGCGGCGCTGCCGAAATCGGCATAGCCCTCGCCGTGCGATACCACGATGGGCATGCGGCTGCCCGCCATGCCGCTGAAGAAGATCGACGGCGACGGCTGCACTTCGACCATCGCGAAGCGCGCCTCGAATTGTTCCGACTGGTTGCGCGCGAAATGCGCCCAGTGTTCCGCGCCGGGGATGATTTCATGCAGGTTGCTCATCATCTGGCAGCCGTTGCACACGCCCAGCGCAAAGGTGTCGCTGCGCCGGAAGAACGCCGCGAATTCGTCGCGCGCCCTGCGGTTGAACAGGATGGATTTTGCCCAGCCCGCGCCCGCGCCGAGCACGTCGCCGTAGGAGAACCCGCCGCAGGCGGCGAAGCCCTTGAAGTCGGCCAGCTTGACGCGGCCGCTGATGATGTCGCTCATATGCACGTCCACCGCCGCGAAGCCGGCACGGTCGAATGCGGCGGCCATTTCCACCTGGCCGTTCACGCCCTGCTCGCGCAGGATGGCGATTCTGGGGCGGGTCAGTACCGCTCTCCCTTCGACAAGCTCAGGGCGAACGGGGGTTGGGGTTTCATTCGGATCGTAAGTCAGCTTCACATGCAACCCCGGATCGGCGGCATCCAGCAGGCGGTCGAACTCCTGTTGCGCACAGGCCGGGTTGTCGCGCAGCTTCTGCATCTGCCAGGTGGTCTCCGACCAGATGCGTTGCAGGTTCACGCCGCTCTCGCCGAACAGCTTTTCGCCGCCGCGCGAAATCTCGATCATGCCGGTCTGGTTCGGCGCCGCGATCTTCTGCACGCTCTTCAGGCCGAGCTCTTGGGTAAGTTGCAGCACATGCTGCACATCGCGGTTGCGTATTTGCACCAGCGCGCCGAGTTCCTCGTTGAACAGGGCGCGCAGCGTGTCACCGTGCAGCTCGTCGAGCCTGATGTCCAGGCCGATGTGCGCGGCAAACGCCATCTCGCACAGCGCGACGAACGCGCCGCCGTCGGAGCGGTCGTGGTAGCTCAGCAGCGTGCCGGCGGCATTCAGGCGCTGCATCAGCTCGAAGAACGATTTGAGTATTTGCGCATCATCCACGTCCGGCGCGACGTCGCCGACCTGCTTGTACACCTGCGCCAGCGCCGAGCCGCCCATGCGGTTCTTGCCCTGCCCCAGATCGATCAGCAACAGGCAGGTATCAAGGTCGGCAACCAGTTGCGGCGTGAGCGTGTGGCGCGCATCTGCGCATGGCGCGAACGCGGTCACGATCAGCGACAGCGGCGCGGTGACCGCCTTGTCCTCATTGCCTTCCTTCCATGTTGTCTTCATGCTCATCGAATCCTTGCCGACCGGAATGCCGATGCCGAGCTGCGGGCACAGCTCCATGCCGACCGCGCGTACAGTATTGAACAGCGCGGCATCTTCGCCGTGATGGCCGGCCGCCGCCATCCAGTTCGCCGACAGCTTGATGTCGCCGATCTTGTCGATGCGCGCCGCCGCGATGTTGGTCAGCGCCTCGCCCACCGCCATGCGCCCCGAGGCGGGTGCGTTGACCAAGGCCAGCGGGGTGCGCTCGCCGAGCGCAAACGCCTCGCCGCGATTAGTGTTGAAGCCCATCAAAGTGACCGCGACGTCCGCCACCGGCACCTGCCACGGGCCAACCATCTGGTCGCGCGCGGTCATGCCGCCGACGGTGCGGTCGCCGATGCTGATCAGGAAAGTCTTGTTCGCGACCGATGGCAGGCGCAGCACGCGCTCGATGGACTCACGCAGGTCGAGTGCGCCGCTGTCGAAGGAAGTCAGGCGCGCGGTTTCGCGTTTCACGTTGCGCGTCATCTTCGGCGGCTTGCCGAGCAGCACCGACAGCGGCATGTTTACCGGATCGTTGCCGAACTCGGTGTCGTGCACGATGAGTTGATCGTCCTCGGCCGCGACCCCGACCACCGCAAACGGGCAGCGTTCGCGCTCGCAGAAGGCGCGGAATTCGTCCAGGCGTTCCGGCGCGATCGCCAGCACGTAGCGCTCCTGTGATTCGTTGCACCATATCTGTTTCGGCGACATGCCGGTCTCGTCCAGCGGGATCTTGCGCAGTTCGAAACGCGCGCCGCGCCCGCCGCCGTGCACCAGCTCCGGCAGCGCGTTGGACATGCCGCCCGCGCCGACGTCGTGGATCGACAGGATCGGATTGTTCGCGCCCAGCTGCCAGCAGCGGTCGATCACTTCCTGCGCGCGGCGCTGCATCTCGGGGTTGCCGCGCTGCACCGAATCGAAGTCGAGATTCTCGGCATTGCTGCCTGTGTCCATGCTGGAGGCCGCGCCGCCGCCCAGGCCGATCAGCATGCCGGGGCCGCCGAGATGCACGACCAGCGCGCCGACCGGCAGGTCGTGCTTGTGCGTGTGGATCGCCGCGATGTTGCCGACCCCGCCCGCCAGCATGATCGGCTTGTGGTAGCCGCGCATCTCGCCGCTGACGTTTTCCTCGAAGGTGCGGAAATAGCCGGCCAGGTTCGGGCGGCCGAATTCGTTGTTGAATGCCGCCGCGCCGATCGGGCCTTCCAGCATGATTTGCAGCGCGGTGACGATGCGGCCCGGTTTGCCGTAATTTGTTTCCCACGGCTGCACGAAGCCCGGAATATTCAAATTGGAAACCGAAAAGCCGGTCAACCCGGCCTTGGGTTTGGAGCCGCTGCCGGTCGCGCCCTCGTCGCGTATCTCGCCGCCGCTGCCGGTTGCCGCACCGGCGAACGGCGCGATGGCGGTCGGATGGTTGTGCGTCTCGACCTTCATCAGGATATGGGTCAACTCCTCGCTGGACGCATAGCCGCCGTCGGCGCGCGGGTAGAAGCGCTCGATGCGCGCGCCCTCGATCACCGAGGAGTTGTCGGAATAGGCCACCACCGTGCCCTGCGGGCTGACCTTATGGGTGTTGCGGATCATGCCGAACAGCGACATGTCCTGCGCCTCGCCGTCGATGACCCAGTCGGCGTTGAAAATCTTGTGGCGGCAGTGCTCCGAATTGGCCTGCGCGAACATCATCAGCTCGACGTCGGTCGGGTTGCGCTTGAGCTTCTGGAAATTCTCGACCAGGTAGTCGATCTCGTCGGCAGACAGCGCCAGCCCCATCTCACGGTTGGCTTTCTCCAGAGCCTTGCTGCCGCCCTTCAGGATATTCACCGTGGCAAGCGGTTGCGGCTTGCCATGCCGGAAGATCTTTTCCGCCGCACCGTCGATACCATCCAACACGGTCTCGGTCATGCGGTCGTGCAGCAATGACAGCACCGCCGCCCGTTCGGCCTTGTTCAGCGGCTTGCCGCTCCTGGTCGAGAGGTAATACACCACGCCGCGCTCGATGCGCACAACTTCGGACAACCCGCAATGCTGCGCGATATCGGTGGCCTTGGTGGACCACGGCGAGATCGTGCCAAGGCGCGGCACCACCAATATTCGAAATGCACTCGCCTGCTTTGGCTCACCGGTAGCCTTGCCCAAGCCAAGCACTTTATCCAGCAACCTGGCTTGCGTATTGGACAACTGTTCTCCTCGCAACAAACTGAAATAGCAGTGGCGCGTATCCGCGATGGCGACGCCGGGAGCGGCTTCGTTCAGCGCGGCGCGCAGTTTTTCCAGGCGAAAGGCGGATAAGGCGGCGGTGCCGACGGAGACTCGAAACATGGCGATGACCGTAGGATGAAATTCAGGGCGCGATTATACTATGCGCCCCACACAGCACTTAACCGGAAATGAGCAAACCCATCCCTGCCCTCACTAAAAAACAGGTCATCGCAAATTTCCCGAAACGCCCGCGCGACAGCCACAAGGGCATGTTCGGCAGCGTCGCGGTGATCGGCGGCGCATCCGGCATGGTCGGCGCGCCGCTGCTGGCGGCACGCGCCGCGCTCAAGCTGGGCGCGGGCTGCGTGCATGTCGGGCTGCTGGCGGACAACGCGCCGGGCGTCGACCTGCTGCAACCGGAACTGATGTTGCACACGGCATCCGACGCGCTGCGCCTGCCCGGCGTGGACGTGTTCGCAATCGGCTGCGGCATGGGGCGCGACATGGCCGCGCAGAAACTGCTGCATGACGCATTGAACGGCAACGCCGCGCTGGTGCTGGATGCCGACGCGCTGAACATCCTCGCGCTGCGCCCCGACCTGCGCACCCTGTTGCCTTTACGTAAGGCCGCGACGGTGCTCACCCCGCATCCCGGCGAAGCCGCGCGCCTGCTGAATTGCGAAAGCGGCGAGGTGCAGGCGGACCGTGTCGCGGCGGTGCGGCAACTGGCGCAGAAACTGCGCTGTAGCGTGGTGTTGAAAGGCGCGGACAGCCTGTGCGCCACGCGCGACGGCAGACTATTCGTGAACAAGACCGGCAACCCCGGCATGAGCAGCCCAGGCATGGGCGATGTGCTGACCGGCATGATCGCCGCCTTCATCGCGCAGGGGATGAGCGCGGACGACGCGCTGCTGCTGGCGGTGCACCTGCACGGCGCGGCGGGCGATGCGCTGGCAGAACAGCAAGCGACCATCGGCATGACCGCGACTGAAGTGACCGAGTGGGCGAGATGGCTGCTGAACCAATGGCTTTAAACCCGGATTGTCCATTAGCTATTGATGTATTGGAAAATCAATGGGTTGACAGGAGCGCCGGCGTCCCGCCGGCATGCCGGCCGGACGCCGGCGCTCCTGCGCGAGAATGACGGGTGAAATTATGACCACCCCCATCGACATCCGCGAAGAAGCCGGCGTGCGCACACTGCATTTCGGCTCCGAATGGGTACAGGGCGCGATGCGCATCGCGCGGCCTTGGAACCTGGAGCTGGAATACACCCGCGAAATGATGGCTGCGCTGCTGCTGCGCGACGCGCCCAGGAAGGTGCTGCTGATCGGCCTGGGCGCGGCTTCGCTGACCAAGTTCCTGTATCGCAACTATCCGCTCGTGCATCTCACCGTGGCGGAGATCGAGCCCGCCGTGGTCGCCGCGGCGCGGCAGTTCTTCAAGCTGCCGGAAGACCCGAAGCGGCTGAACATCCTGATCGGCGACGGCGCGGAATATATGCTGAACAGCAGCAAGAAATTCGACCTGATTCTGGTGGACGGTTTCGATCAGCATGCGCGCGCCGGCGTACTGGACACCCTGCCGTTCTATCAGGCGTGCCGCAGCCGCCTGAGCGATGACGGGGTGCTGACAGTGAACCTGCTCGGGCGCAGCCGCGGCTTCAAGGGGAGCCTGGCGCGCATTTGCGAGGCATTCGGAGATCGCGCGCTGGTGTTCCCGTCGTGCGAAGGCGGCAATGCCATCGCCTTCGCGGCGGCAGGCAATCCGATCGAATTGTCTTTCGACGAGATGAAGGAAAGCGCGCTGATGTTGAAAGAGCGAACCGGGCTGAACCTGCTGCCGACGCTGACGCGGCTCGCGCAGGCCAAGACCTGTTTGAACAACCTGCTGGTATTATAAACAGCACAACATGCAGTTGCAGACCCGCATTACCTCGCTGGGAAACGACAGCCGCGCGGAGCTCAATGCGCTGCTCGCCGAATGGAAGCAGGACAAACCCGCGCTGCACGCGCGCTTCGACCTGAACAACGACGGCGAACTGGACATGAACGAATGGATGCTGGCGCGCCAGGCCGCCAAGCGCGAGATGGCGAAGAAGCAGCGCGCAGCGCAGGCGCAACCGGATATCCACCTCATCGGCCAGCCGCGCGACGGTAAATTATTCCTGGTCAGCAACCTCACGCCGGAGAAATTATCGCGCCGCTACCTGTTGTGGAGTTGGGCGCATGTGGCGATCTTCTTCGGCGCGCTGGGTGCGCTAGGCTGGCTGCTGCAAACCGCCGATTTCTAGACTCCAAAAAACAAGGGCGGGTTTAAAACCCGCCCTTGTTATTTTAGAAGACAAATAAAATCAGTCTTTCCTGCGCAGCGACATCCGCTCCATCAAACCGTCCTTCATGATGAACTGGTGCTTGATCGCGCCCAGTATATGCACCACCGCCAGCACGATCAGCACCGTCACCAATATCTCATGCACCTCGTGGGCGGGCACGCCGTCAAATTTTTTGGGAAGCAAGGTTGCATCCCATGCCCTCAGCGCATCGCACACCTTGCTGGTCACAACCTGCATGATGCCGCTTGCCGGCAACAGCAACAGCACGGCATAAAGCACGTGATGAATACCCTTGGCCACCTTATCCATCAGCGACTGGCCGACTGGCGGCGGCGTGCCGTCCTTGCGGCGGAAATACAGCCGCAATATCGTCAACAGCAAAATCGTACCGCCCGCCAGCATATGTGCCGCATAGCCCATCAGCGTTGCGCCTTCCTCCTTGCGCGCGTCATGTACAGCGTCACCCAAAAACCAGGCGGCAACCAATAATGCCAAGGTCAGCCAATGAACGATCACCATGCGTTTGCTGTATTGCGTCATAACTTTCTCCTGAAATATTTGGAACCAGTGGAATAACGTTATCCCGGAGAGGTTCCGTTGCCAAAAATGAGCGTGCAATTTACCCGAAACGCGCTTGCCGTGCAGCCTTTTTGTCCTGATTACTCCCTGCCATGTTTCCGATAGAAAAATGGAATTACATGGCCGGCGAGCGCTGCTCCAGCTCCTCCCAGCGTTGCATCGCCGCCGCTATGTCCGCCCCGATTTCCTCGCTGCGCGCTTGCAGTTGCTTGGCGCGTTTGGCATCGCTGCGGTACAGCGTACCATCGGCGAGATGCGCGGCGATGTCGATCTGCTCGCGCTCCAATGCCTCGATGCGCCTGGGCAGTTCCTCCAGCTCGCGCGCTTCCTTGTGGCTGAGCTTGCTGGCTTTGGGGTTTTCTGCCGGTGCAACCGCGCGCGGTGGCGTTGAAACGGGGAGCTTTGCGGTTGCTCCGGATGCAGCAGACGAAACCGATGCCTGATATTTTTTCACCCGCACCCAGTCCTCATAGCCGCCGGCGTATTCGATCAGCTTGCCGTCGCCCTCGAACGCGATCACCTGCGTCACGACATTGTCGAGAAACGCGCGGTCATGGCTGACCAGGAACAGCGTGCCGTCATAGTTCGCCAGCAATTCCTCAAGCAATTCCAGCGTCTCGATATCGAGGTCGTTGGTCGGCTCATCGAGCACCATCACGTTGGCGGGCTGGGTGAACAGCCTTGCCAGCAGCAGGCGGTTGCGTTCGCCGCCGGAGCAGCTCTTCACCGGGGAGCGGGCGCGCTCCGGTGGGAACAGGAAGTCGCCGAGATAGCTGATAACATGCTTCTTCTGCCCGCCGATTTCGACAAAATCCGAGCCCTGGCTGATGGTGTCGGCCAGCGTCGCTTCGTCATTCAACTGCTCGCGCAACTGGTCGAAATACGCCACCGAAATCTTCGTGCCGAGCTTGACCTGCCCGCTGTCAGGCGGCAATTCGCCGAGGATGATCTTGAGCAGCGTGCTCTTGCCCGCGCCGTTCGGGCCGAGCAGGCCGATCTTGTCGCCGCGCTGGATGCGGCAGGAAAAATCGTCGATGATCCTGCGCGCACCGTATGACTTGCTGACATGCTCCAGTTCTGCCACCAGTTTGCCGGAGCGCTCGCCAGTGTCCACAGTCATCTCGACCTTGCCGAGTTTTTCGCGGCGCGCCGCACGGTCGCGGCGCAATTGTTCCAGGCGCAGCACGCGGCCTTCGTTGCGTACACGGCGCGCCTTGACACCCTGGCGTATCCACACCTCTTCCTGCGCCAGCACTTTGTCGAACTTGGCGTTCACCACCGCCTCGTCGCTCAGCATGCGCTCCTTGATCGCCTGATAGGCGGAGAAATTACCCGGGAAGTTTGCCAGCTTGCCGCGATCCAGTTCGATGATGCGCGTCGCGACGTTATCCAGAAAACGCCGGTCATGCGTGACGAACAGCACCGCGCCGATAAAGTTGTTCAGCAGGCCTTCCAGCCATTCGATGGACTCGAAATCCAGATGGTTGGTCGGCTCGTCGAGAATCAGCACATCCGGCTCGGCCACCAATGCCTGCGCCAGCGCCACGCGTTTGCGCTGCCCGCCGGACATTTCGCCGACGCGTTTATCGGCATCCAGATCGAGCCGCGCAATCGCGGTCTCGATGCGCGCCTGCAACGACCAGCCGTCCTGCGCTTCAAGTTGTGTTTGCAAGTGCTGCATTTTTTCCAGCAGCACGTCCACGTCCGCATCCGGTTCGGATAATTGATGTGAGACATGATGGTAATCGCTGAGCAGTGTATGCAAATCGCCCAAACCTTGCGCCACCGCATCGAACACCGTGTCATCCGGATTCAGCACCGGTTCCTGGCTGACGTAGCAAATCCGCGCGGTCGGTGCGCGCCATACCAGTCCATCGTCTAAATTTCCTTGCCCGGCGAGCACGCGCATCATGCTCGACTTGCCGCCTCCGTTGCGCCCGATCAAGCCGACGCGTTCGCCCTCGTCGAGCTGGAAATCGGCATGGTCGAGCAGCGCGACATGCCCGAATGCAAGGCAGGCCTTGTCTAATGTGATGATTGGCATAAATAAAAGCTGCTTGTTGAAATAATTATCGTTCCCATGCTCTGCGTGGGAACGTGGTTGATGGTGCTCCGCGTCAAAAATACCCTACCCAACACCTTAGTCTCAAGCACCGCAGAGCGGTTAGGACTACGTTCCCACGCAGAGCGTGGGAACGATCAAGTAAGACGTCATTGCTAATGGATTACCCGGACAAATCACGCCGGGTCATTGAAGCTCCAGAAACGCAGCAGCAGCGCGCACAGCAAGGCCAATGCCCCGGCGAACAGAAATGCGACCCCGGCATTCCAGTAGTGCCATACCGTGCCGAACAACACCCCGGCGGGAATGGCGCTCAGGCCGACGGCGAGATGATACCAGCCAAACGCCGTGCCGCGCTCGCGTTCGTCGGCGTACAGGCTGATCAACGCGCGTTCCGAGCCTTCGCCCAGGCCGGTCAGCAAGCCATATAGCAGCGCGCAGGCCCACAACGCGTTGCCCTGTTCGACCAGGCCGAGCGCCACAAAACTCACGGCATAACCCGACCAGCTAATTAAACTCAAACGGCGTATGCCGAACTTATCCGCCATGCGCCCGCCAAGCAGCGAGGCCGCCGATTTGGCGAAGTTCAGCGCCGCCCACAACAGCAGCAATTGCACCACGCTCATGCCCAGCTCGTTGCCGCGCAGCAGGATGAAACTTTCCGAAACGCGCGCAAAGGTGAACAGCACCAGCACCCACAAATAGCGGCGCATGTTGTACGACAGCGCGGCCCATACGAGCGGCGCCTGCGGTTTCTGCTGCTGCACTACCGGGCGCGGCGCTTCATGCACGCCAAAGACCAGCACCAGCAGCACCAGCGCGCCGGGCGCCGCCGACCACAGGATCACCTCGCTCACCGACCAGTGCAGCCAGCTCAACGCGGCGACGGCGAGCAGCGTGCCGCCCAGCGCGCCGGCGTTGTCCATCGCGCGGTGGAAGCCGTAGGCAAAACCATGTATTTCTGGATGCGCGCTATCCGCCAGCAGCGCGTCGCGCGGCGCATTGCGCAAGCCTTTTCCGGCGCGGTCCAGGCTGCGCAGCAACAGCAATGCCCCCCAGTTCGACACCAGCGCCAGCAGCGGGCGTGCCAGATTGGACAGCCCGTAGCCGAACACCATCAACTGCTTGCGCCGCCCATGCCTGCTGTCCGAATAGCGCCCCGCCCACAGCTTGAGGAAACTCGCCGCCGCATCCGCCACGCCCTCCACCAGACCGAGTATCACCGGCCCGGCGCCCAGCACGGTGGCGATCAGGATCGGGATGAACGGCGTCACCATTTCCGAAGCCAGGTCATTCAGGAAACTGATCACCCCGAGCGCGACGACGGTGCCGGATAGTTTATGTTTTTTCATGAATACGCTATCGGGCGATTTCTGATTATGCGGCGTTTGAGCTAGAATGCGCCCGCTGCTTCCGCAGTCCATTTGTCCTCGTAGTTAAATGGATATAACCGGCCCCTCCTAAGGGTCAATTAGTGGTTCGATTCCACTCGAGGACGCCACCGAATAAATACACAAACCTGTTTCATCGCTCAGATCACCCGGTCATTGCCGCCGTCGATCGGGATTTGCGCGCCGGTGATTTTCGCGAACAGCGCGCCGCACATTTCCGCGGTGAGCTCCGCCACGTCCTTGCTGGTGACTTCCTCGCGCAGCACATTGTTGCGCTTGTATTCGTCGACCGTCATGCCGTAATGCGCGGCGCGTTGCGCCAGCACTTCCGGAGTCCAGATGCCGGTGTCGAACACCGCGTTCGGGTGAACCAGGTTGATTCTGATCGCGTCCGCACCCCACTCCAACGCGGCGACGCGGGCAAGCTGCGTCAGCGCCGCCTTCGACGCGGAATAGGCCGCGGCGCCCGGCCCCGGCGCAGGGACATTTTTCGAGCCGATCACCACGACCCGGCCATATCTCGGCGCTGCTTTCAGTAGCGGGTGCGCCTCGCGCATGATCGCAAAGTTGGAATCCAGGTTGATCGCCATCACCTTGCGCCATTCGTCGTCGCCAAGCGCGCCGATTTTCTTTCCGCCGGGGAAAATCCCGGCATTCAGCACCAGCATGTCGAGCCCGCCGTAATGGCGGATGGTTTTTTCAAGCAGGCTCTTGATTGCCTCGGGCGAAGTCAGGTCTGCCGCGATGCCCAGATAGTCCGCCCGCTCGCCATGCAGGGATGCCACGGACGGGTTGATGTCCACCCCCACTACTGCGGCGCCCCGGTTCAGGAAGGCCTGCACGCACGCCTTGCCGATGCCGGATGCCGCGCCGGTCACCAGCGCAACTTCGCCGGCGAACGCCTTCGGCGCGCCGGCCTTTTTCAGCTTGGCCTGCTCCATGTCCCAGTATTCCATGCTGAACAGGTCGGTTTCGCCCAGCGCCCGGTAGCCGCCGAGCTTTTCGCCGCGCAGGATGATGTCCTGCGTATGCAGATAGATGTCCTCGATGATTTGCGTGTCACGCGCCGAACGGCCTGCACTGACCAGCCCGAATTCCGGGTCGATGACGACGCGCGGCGCGGGGTCGAGCATTGTCAAGGGAACATTGGCAGAGGTGGAATTTTTCGCAAAATAATTCTTGTACGCCTGCACATAGGCCTCGACATCGCGCCCGAGCATCGGCAAGCGCTTGGTGCGGATGATGTGATCCGGCGTGGCCGGGCCGCGTTGCGATATATCCGCGATGTTCGGCTGGCGCGCGAAGGCCAGCGCGGCGCTGCCGGCATTGCTGCGCAACAGCATCGGGAAACCGGCGGCAGCGGAAACTTTCTTTCTCAATTCCGGCAACTCTAGCCAATTCGCGGTGGACGCAATTTCGGTTACTGGCAACAATGCCGCGTTCCTGTTCAGGTAATCCTCGGCGCGCCCGACCAGTTCGATCATGCGCTCGTAGGATTGCTTCGCGCTGTCGCCGAAGCTGAAGATGCCGTGGTTCATCAGCACCATGCCGATGGTGCGTTGCGTAGCTTGCACGGGAAACACCTCGGCGCATAATTTGGCCAGATCGAATCCTGGCATCACGTAGGGCAGCACGATGACCTCGTCGCCGAACAGTTCGCGGATGCGCGCCTCGCCATCGGCGGTATTGGTGAGCGCCACGATTGCGTCGGCATGGGTGTGGTCGACGAAGCGGTGCGGGATCAGCGCATGCAGGATGGCCTCGACCGACGGCGCGGGCGCGGCCGGGTCGAGCGAAGCCAGCTTGAGTTCGCGCGCCATGTCGAGGTCCGACAGTCTCTCCAGGCGCGACAGCTTCAGCATCGCATCGAGACGTACCGCGACGAAGTCCCCGGCCTCTATCGTGGCGAGGTCGGAGCCGCTGCCCTTCACGAACAGTGTTTCCACATTCTCGCCGAAGATGTTCTTGCTGACGCCCTTCACAGAGGTGTTGCCGCCGCCATGCAACACCAGGTTCGGGTTCGCGCCGAGCAGGCGCGACGAATAAACGCGCTCCGCCAGAATGCCCTGATGCTTGCTTGCTTCCGTATCGTTCCAGAGGTTTTCCATTGCTATTCCTGTAAATTTTGTAGGTCGGGCTTTAACCAGCGACTTGGCTGCCGTTTTTTGGCTGCCTAGTCGAATGGCTATGCAAAGCCAGCCCGACATGATGATTGCGTCGGGATAAATCCCGACCTACGCCTGCAATACTTGCATCGCCCCCGCTTCCGCCTTCACCACGCCGCGCTCGGTGATCAACCCGGTCACCAGCCGCGCCGGGGTTACGTCGAAGCCGTAGTTGGCGGCATGCGAACCCTGCGGGGTGACCAGCACGGTGCGCACCTGCCCGTCATCGCACCGCCCGGCGATATGCGTCACCTCTTCCGGGGCGCGTTCCTCGATGGGGATTTCCCTGACGCCGTCCTGCAGCGTCCAGTCTATCGTCGGGGTGGGCAGAGCCACGTAGAACGGCACGCCGTTGTCGTGCGCCGCGAGCGCCTTGAGATAGGTGCCGATCTTGTTGCACACGTCGCCGCGCGCGGTGACGCGATCGCAGCCGACGATCGCCATGTCCACCCTGCCGTGCTGCATCAGGTGCCCGCCCGCGTTGTCCACAATCACGGTATGCGGCACGCCGTGCTGGCCGAGTTCCCATGCGGTCAGGCTCGCTCCCTGGTTGCGCGGCCGCGTCTCGTCCACCCAGACATGCAGCGGAATGCCCGCGTCAAACGCGGTGTAGACCGGCGCCAGCGCCGTGCCCCAGTCCACCGTCGCGAGCCAGCCGGCGTTGCAGTGCGTGAGAATGTTGATCGTGGCATTTTTCGTTTGATGAATGGCGTCGATGATTTCGTAGCCATGCCGGCCGATGGCCGCATTGATCGCCACGTCCTCGTCGGCGATGCGCGCCGCTTCCTGCCATGCCGCAGCGGCGCGTTCGCCTTCCGGCAGAGAAGCCAGCAACTCGCGCATCTTCTCCACGCCCCAGCGCAAATTCACCGCCGTCGGACGCGCCGCGAGCAGCACGCCGCAAGCCTCCGCCAGCGCGGCATCCGAAACCTGTTCCCGCATCGCCAGCGCCACCCCGTAGGCCCCCGTCACGCCGATCAGCGGTGCGCCGCGCACCTGCATGTCGCGGATCGCGCGCTCGGCGTCGCGCATGGTGTTCAGGCGCAATGTGGCAAAAACATGCGGCAGTCTGGTCTGGTCGATGATCTCCACCGCGTCGGCGGTCGGCCAGATGGTGCGGAAAGGGGTGCCGTTAATTTTCATAACAATCTAATCGCCCTCGAATTCGCACAGCGCAAACACCTTGTGCCCCAGTTTCTCCAGCCTTGTGCGCCCGCCGATATCCGGCAGGTCGATCACGAAGCAGCATTCCACGACGGTTCCGCCCATGTCCTGGATCAGCCCGGCGGCGGCTTCCGCCGTGCCGCCGGTGGCGATCAAATCGTCGACCAGCAGCACGCGGTCGCCCTTCTGGATCGCGTCGATATGGATCTCGATGCGGTCTGTGCCGTATTCCAGTTCATAATCGCGCCCCACCGTTGCGGCGGGCAACTTGCCTTTCTTGCGGATCGGCACGAAGCCCAGGCCGAGCCCATAGGCGACCGGCGCGCCGACGATGAAGCCGCGCGATTCGATGCCAGCCACCTTGTCAATTTTCACATCCTTGTAGCGGTTGAGAATTTCGTGAATCGTGGCGCGCAGCCCGATTGGGTCTTTCAGCAGCGTAGTGATGTCGCGGAACATGATCCCTTTGTGGGGGTAATGCGGGACGGTGCGGATTCTGGATTTTATTGGCATGTGATTTTCCCTGTGGTTTTGTAGGGCGGACTCTGCCCGCCGCGATCAAATGTCGGGCGAAGCCCGACCTACGATTTGCCTTTCAATATGCGCCCTGCTACGGCGGACAGCTTCTCGACCATCGCCGGATCGCGCGCTTCGGGCGCGGTGATGATGGCGTATTGCAGCGCGCTGCGGCAGCCGCAGTCGCAGCCTTTTTTATCGCCGTGCACGCGCGGTGCGACGTTCTTAACCAACGCGCGCGCCTTGTCGGCATTTTCCAGCAGCACCTTGATGATCGCCTCGACCGTCACATGGTCGTGATCGGGATGCCAGCAGTCGTAATCGGTCACCATCGCGACGGTGGCGTAGCATATCTCTGCCTCGCGCGCGAGTTTGGCCTCCGGCATGTTGGTCATGCCGATCACGTCGCACTTCCATGAACGGTACAGTTCCGATTCCGCGAGACTGGAAAACTGCGGCCCTTCCATCACCAGATAGGTGCCGCCGCGCACCACCGGAATGCCGGTCTGCTGCGCCGCCGCATACAGATGATCGCCGAGGCGGTGGCACACCGGATGCGCCATCGAAACATGCGCGACCAGGCCGCTGCCGAAGAAACTCTTTTCGCGCGCGAAGGTGCGGTCGATGAATTGGTCGACGATGACGAACATCCCCGGCGCAAGGCTTTCATGCAGCGACCCCACCGCGCTCACCGAAACGATGTCGGTCACGCCGAGGCGTTTGAGCGCATCGATGTTGGCGCGAAAGTTAATCTCCGATGGCGGGATGCGATGCCCCCTGCCGTGACGCGGCAGGAAGGCGATGGCTTGCCCCGCCAGTTCGCCGACCAGAACCTCGTCCGACGGTTCGCCGAATGAAGATACCGCCTTCACCCAGCGGGTGTTCTCCAGCCCCTCTATATTATAAACGCCGCTGCCGCCGATAATGCCCAACATATTTATTC
>CAYGIF010000041.1:0-16414 GCA_964349865.1 uncultured Gallionella sp.
TACACGATGAACAGCGCATAGCCGGTTGCCAGCCAGGTGCGCAGCCGCGCGCGGGTTTCGGTGACGAACAAACCCTTCGCCGCTCGCATCACCGGTCCAGCGGGCTGATCACGCCCCTGCCGCCTTTGTTCAGCACATGGGTGTAGATCATCGTGGTCTGCACATCCTTGTGGCCTAACAATTCCTGCACCGTGCGGATGTCGTAGCCCGCTTGCAGCAGATGTGTGGCGAAGGAATGACGCAGGATGTGCGGCGTGACCGGCTTATGGATATCTGCCAGCTTCGCCGCCTCGCGCACCGCCCGCTGCACGCTGGCCTCGTACAGATGATGCCGCCGCTCGATGCCCGTGCGCGGATCGATCGAACGCACGGCGGAAGGAAACACAAACTGCCAGCACCAGGCCTTGCCCGCCTTCGGAGACTTCTTCGCCAGCGCATCCGGCAGATACACCTCGCCGAAACCCGCCTCCAGATCGCGCTCATGCAGCGCCTTGACCTTCGCCAGATGCGCCTTCAACGGCAGGATCAGGTTCTCCGGCAGCACCGTCACCCTGTCCTTGTTGCCCTTGCCCTCGCGCACGATGATCTCGCGCCGCTCGAATTCCACATCCTTTACGCGCAGCCGCAGCCCCTCCAGCAAGCGCATCCCCGTGCCGTAGAGCAGGCTCGCCACCAGGCCCATCGTGCCGGACATCGCATCCAGCAAGCGGCGCGTTTCCGTTTGCGTCAACACCACCGGCAAACGTCGAGCCGCCTTGGCCGCGATCACCTCATCCAGCCACGGCAACTCGACATGCAGCACCTCGCGGTACAGGAACAGCAACGCGGATTTTGCCTGGTTCTGCGTCGAAGCCGCCACATTATGTTCGGTCGCCAGATGCGACAGGAAGTCGCGCACCTCCTCCGCGCCCATCTCTTTCGGGTGGCGTTTGCCGTGGAACAGGATAAAGCGGCGCGCCCAATCCACATACGCCTCTTCCGTACGAATACTGTAATGGCGTACACGGATTTCGGCACGCAACCGATCGAGTAATTTGGGAGGATCCTGAGAAACAGCATTAGCTTCCATCCGCAGAATTTTAGGTTTCTCTAAAATAGAAGTCCAGCAAAAAAACAGGCTAACCGCATGAATAACAAACACCATTGACAAGCCACCCGGATATAGACAACATTGCTACTCTATGAAACTGTTTTCTATATCACGTTGGGCTTCTCTCGGGAGAACAATATGAGCGCAATACTACTTATCATCATTGGCATAGTCGTAGGCGGTTGGGCAGCAAAGGCCAGTACAATTGTCGAGCCACAAAGGCCAGTCATTTTTCAAGGCCCGATCGGTGGGCTAATTCAATTTATTTGCCAATTCGGCGGGCTTGGATTATTGATTTATGGCGTAGTGAAACTCTTTTCGTAAGGCCTTTATTCGTTTGTTCGGCTAGGATATGCACTAAAAGGGTGGAAGAAGCAATTATGGCCTGCACACGCGCGATAGAGAACGATACAGACTATGAGAGCGCATACTACAATCGCGCATGTTATCGCGCCATATTGGACATGCCAAAAAACGAGATATTACAGGACTTAAAATCCTCAATTCTCTTGAGATCGATGAACGCTGAGTTGGCGCGTGAAGATAACGATTTCCATAAATTATGGAATGACGAAGATTTTTTGAAGGTTACTGCGGAAGTGTAGTGGCGTTACTAAATATTACTGGTATTGCAGAATTATTGGCTAACCCGACATTCAACCCGGACTCCGCAAAAGCGCGGAGCCGGTTAATTCTACGTTAGGCGATTTTCATTCGCGTGGTTGTGGCAGGTTGAAAGTGTGTAGTGCTTCGCCAGTCTGGAAGTGTATTGCGCTGTGGCTACTTTGCTATCCGTTTGCACCACGCCATGCACGTTTTTCGCATTTGTCGGGGTTTATGTGTGTGGCGCGGTGCAAGCCGGAAACCCGTTCTAGCCGGCCAAGTCGAGGTGTGTTTGTGATGTTTTGTAGTGCAGTTTTTCGGGTCGGTCTGGGTGTTGTGTGCGGTTCCAGCCTAACCCTACGTTCAACCCGGACGGCGCAAAAGCGCGCCGCCGGTTAACTTTACGTTAGGCGATTTTCATTCGTGTGGTTGTGGCAGGTTGAAAGTGGTAGTGCTTCGCCAGTCTGGAAGTGTATTGCGCTGTGGCTACTTTGCTATCCGTTTGCACCACGCCACGCACGCTTTTCGCATTTGTCGGGGTTTATGTGTGTGGCGCGGTGCAAGCCGGAAAGCCGCCAACGATTTGAGGGATACGATACAGAGCCTTGCTCCTCTGCTAGAGCGCGCCAAGCAATCTCATACCGCTGTAGCGGCGGCTATGGTTTAGGGTTACGTATAAAAATCAGTCGTCATTGGTTGGTTCGTATTCTTATTGGGTGGGTTGTAATCACTGCCATTACTTTATTGCTATTTACTTATGTCGCATACAGCAACGGGATGATTAGGAAATCGTGAGAGAACGTTTATATTCTAAGCCTAACCCGGCAGTCGAGAGGGACTGCGCAAAAGCGCGCAGCCCCTCACTTTTACGTAGGGCTTCCATACCGCCGTATGGCTTTTTATATGGCCAAGTGCTAGACTTCGCCTATGGCAAATACTCGCTTTGATTGGGATACCGACAAGGATGCTGAAAATCAGCAGAAGCACGGCGTTTCATTTTCCCGCGCTCAGCACGCCTTCGCCGACCCACAGCGCGTAATTGCCAAGGACATCACACACAGTCAAACCGAAGAGCGGTTCTATTGCTTCGGGGAGGTTGATGGCGGCGTTCTTACGGTGCGATTCACATATCGCGCTTCTGTTATTCGAATTATCGGCGCTGGCTATTGGCGCAAAGGAAAGGCAATTTATGAGCGCGAAAATAAAATACACGGATGAACCCCTAGGCAAGACTCAGGTAGTTACCGACTTTCTTCCCTCTCCGAGCGAGCTAGCTTTTCGTGAGGAAGGCGTGAAGGTTACTCTGGCTCTGAGCAAAAAAAGCATCGAGTTTTTCAAGTCCGAAGCTTCGAAACATCACACCCAGTACCAGCGCATGATTCGTCGGTTACTTGACTCTTATGTTGACGCCCAAACCCTAACCCGGCGTTCAACCCGGACTCCGCAAAAGCGCGGAGCCGGTTAACTCCACGTTAGGCATTTGTTCACCAAGGAGAGGGAATAACGATGGGTTCTATTTTTCTGCTGCTGGTTGTTGTCGTCGTTGTTGTAGTCGTTTTGGCTCTTCTTAAAGCTAAGGCGCAAGGTGCTGGCGCTGGTAATGAGGTGTGGCCTTTCTACGCAAAAAAACCACTTTCGCAACCCGAACAAATTCTCTATTTTCGGCTTGTTCAGGCGTTGCCAGACCATATCATTCTTGCCCAAGTTCAGCTCTCACGCTTGCTTGGGGTCAAGAAGGGCAGCAACTATCAGGCATGGTCAAACCGCATTAACCGTATGAGTGCTGATTTCGTGGTTTGCAACAAAGACTCAAGCATTGTCGCGGTAATCGAGCTTGATGATGCCACTCACGAAAGGGAAGACCGCCAAGCCGCAGATGCAAAAAAAGACAAAGCGTTGGGTGCTGCGGGTGTTCAAATTGTGCGGTGGCAAGCCAAGGCAATCCCCGATTTGGCAACCATTCAGAAGGCTTTCATGCCTAAAGCAAATGCCTAACCCGACATTCAACCCGGACTCCGCAAAAGCGCGGAGCCGGTTAATTTTACGTTGTGCGTCATCACAGCTTCGCATCCTCTGCACGCGCAGCGTTCAGTAATTTTTGATAGTCCGATCTTCGCAGGATGGCGTAGACCCCGTCAAAAAAGGTGACAATAGGCACACATCAAGATAAACTAGCTACATGAAACCATTTCGCTGGAACCACGATAAAAACGAAGCGCTAAAAGTTGAGCGTGATATTTCGTTTGAGGTGATTGCACTTGCTATTGAGGCGGATGGTCTGCTGGATGAATTGCGCCACCCGAACACGGAGAAATATCCCAACCAATCCGTTCTTGTCGTGGCATTTGATGGTTATGTTTACTTGGTACCTTATGTTGAAGAGCCGGATCACTATTTCTTAAAGACAGTGATTCCAAGCAGAAAGGCTACCAGAGACTATTTGCTGAGGAGTAACTCTGATGAAAAAACTTGATGCATTTGAGAAAGAAATTTTGGAAGCCTATGAAAAGGGTGAGCTCAAGTCCACCTCTCCTTCAAAGGCAAAGTTGGCAAAATTCAAAGCTGCCGCCACAGCTACTTTTCTCAAAGAAAAGCGGGTCAACATTCGCCTGTCCACGCCAGACTTGATGGACATTCAGGCACGAGCACTTGAAGAAGGTATGCCATATCAGACGTTAATCGCCAGCGTACTTCACAAGTTTGTGTCGGGGCGGCTTGTAGAGTCCACATCTAGTCTAACCCGACATTCAACCCGGACTCCGCAAAAGCGCGGAGCCGGTTAATTCTACGTGAGACTTTCATCCGGGGGATACCCGCCTTTGCTGGCGGCATGCGCCGCCTTGATGTGAACCAGCAGGGCTTCATCGCCGAGGCGCTTGCCGGGCGTCGCTGGCCGGCCAGTATCCTTGCGCCGCCGGCGTTCAAAGTAGCCGCTGGCACTGACGTTCAGCACTTCGCATGGCAGCGTGATCGGCCAGTGTCTTTTATGCCGCTCGATCTGGGCGTACTTCACGCCGACTCCCGCGCAAAGTACGCCGTCGCTTTTTTTAGGATGTCGCGCTCCATCTTGACCCTGGCAAACCCGGCTCTCAGCCGCGCCAGCTCCATCTGCTCTGCACTCGCCGGCTTGGCTCCTGCTCCCGCCAGCTTGCCTTTTTCTGCCGTCATTTCTTCGCCCCCTCAACTTGAATTCTATCCTCAGTTAAGAAATACGTTTTTCGGGGGCAAGGTCATACAGCATCGTTAGAGGGCGTTTTAGATCAGTAGTGGAAGCGGAGTTGCACGATCTCTAACGCATCATTTACGACGCGATAAACCATGCGGTGCTCATCTGTGATTCGCCGCGACCAAAACTCCGATAGCGCATGCTTCAATGGTTCTGGCTTGCCGGTGCCGCTGAACGGTTCGCGTAGCGCTTCTCGGATCAGTTTGTTGATCCGTTCCACCATGCGCTTGTCTTGTTTTTGCCAATACAAGTAGTCTTCCCATGCCTCATCCGCGAAGATCAGCTTCACTTGGTCAGCGTCCGCTCAACACCTTTGCCGGCGTTCAACTGCGCAATCGCCGACAGCAGGCGTTTGGCGTTGGCCGGCGTGCGCAAGAGGTATGCGGTTTCTTCGAGCGCCTTGAAATCTTCGAGCGAAAGCATCACCACGGACTGTTCGCCGTTGCGGGTAATAATCAAGGCCTCGTGGTCGTTGCAAACACGGTCCATGGTGTTCGCAAGGTTCGCGCGGGCGGCTGTGTAGGTAATTGCATCCATGCTGGGCTCCTTATATGTACGTATAATTGTACATCCAAGGTGGGCCGCTGTCTACCATGCTGATGCCGCCGCCCAACCCGTCGTTCGAACGGACCTCGCGCATAAAGCAGCGCGAGACTGCTCAACTTCAACGTTCTGCACCGAGATACAGACTCCTACAGGGCGCCTGAGGGGGTCGCTTTTGGTTTCATCGAAATACTTGGCATCCCCACTATCCGACTTTACTGCATATCGGTAGTGGTATTGAGCATTGGGTTTACTGTAAAGCGTTGATCCTACCATTGCCCCAAGAAGCCAAGATGCCAGTCCGCTGGGCAGGTAGTTGCAAGTTAATCTCGCGCCGGATAGCCGCTTTTGTTTATAATCCGCCATCTTCAGAAGGCCGAACATGAGCGCATTGAACATCGTTATCCTCGCTGCCGGCAAAGGCACGCGCATGTATTCCGAAAAACCCAAGGTATTGCACGCGCTGGCAGGCAAGCCGCTGGTTCAGCATGTGCTGGATTGCGCGGTCGCGCTCCGGCCGCAGCAGGTTTGCGTGGTCTATGGGCATGGCGGCGAGGCCGTGCCGCAAGCGATGCGGCAGTACCCTGCAAAATTCGTCATGCAGGAGCCGCAACTCGGCACCGGCCATGCCGTGCAACAGGCCATGCCGCATCTCGCCGACGCCGGCCGAACGCTGGTGTTGTACGGCGATGTGCCGCTGATCCAGCACAGCACGCTGCATCAGATGGAGCAGGCCGGAGAAGGCCTGGTGCTGCTGACAATCGATCTGGATAACCCGGCAGGCTACGGGCGCATCGTGCGCAACGCGCAGGGCGATGTGCTGGGCATCGTCGAGGAAAAAGATGCGTCGCCCAAGCAGCGCGAAATCAGGGAAGTGAATACCGGCATCATGCTTGCGCCGACCGGCAAACTGCGCGAGTGGCTGGCAAACTTGCAGAACAATAATTCGCAGGGCGAGTACTACCTGACCGACATCGTCGGCATGGCGGTACGGCAAGGCGTTGCGGTGCATACCGTGCAGCCCGCGCATGAATGGGAAACCCACGGAATAAACAGCAAGGCGCAGCTGGCAGCACTGGAGCGCACCTGGCAACAGGTCGAGGCGTCCCGCCTGCTGGCGCACGGCGTGACGCTCGCCGATCCGGCGCGCATTGATGTGCGCGGCAGGCTAAGCTGCGGGCGCGATGTCGGGATCGATGTCGGCTGTATTTTCGAGGGTGACGTGACCCTCGGCGACAACGTGCAAGTGGGTGCTTACAGCATCATCAGGAATGCCGCCATCGCTGCCGGCGCACATATCGCGCCCTACAGCCTGATCGACAGCAGCGAGGTGGGCGCAGACTGCCATATCGGCCCCTATGCGCGCCTGCGCCCCGGCACCAAACTGCACGACAGTGTGCATATCGGCAATTTCGTCGAGGTCAAGAACAGCGAGATCGGCAGTGGCAGCAAGGCGAACCATCTCAGCTATATCGGCGACAGCATGATCGGCAGCCGCGTGAACCTCGGTGCGGGCACGATCACCTGCAATTACGACGGCGCGAACAAGCATCGCACCATCATCGGAGACGACGTGTTCATCGGCTCGGCTACGCAACTGGTCGCGCCGGTGAAGATAGGCAGGGGCGCGACCATTGGCGCCGGCTCCACCATCACCAAAGATGTGCCGGAGGGCGAACTCGCCCTGTCGCGCAGCAAGCAAACAACCATCAGCGGATGGAAACGCCCAACCAAACAAGTGAAAGGTGAGAAATGAGAGCGTTGTGCTTTTCCCGCTTCCCGCTTCCCACTTCCCACTTCCCAGGACTCTAAAAATGTGCGGGATCATAGGCGCAGTGACACAACGCAACGTTGTGCCGATTTTACTGGAAGGGTTGCAACGCCTGGAATATCGCGGTTATGACTCCGCCGGATTGGTGGTGGTGCATGACGGGCAACTCGAGCGGGTGCGCAGCACCGGGCGGGTTGCCGAACTTACCGAAAAAAGCGCCGCAACACACGGGTTGATCGGTATTGCGCATACGCGCTGGGCGACGCATGGCGTGCCGAGCGAACGCAATGCCCATCCGCATATCAGCAAGAATCATATCGCGGTGGTGCATAACGGCATCATCGAGAACTATGAAGCATTGCGCATGTACTTGACCACAGCGGGTTACGAATTTACCTCCGATACCGATACCGAGGTCATCGCGCACCTGATCCACAGCCATTATGCGCGCGGCAATTCATTGCTGGCGGCAACACAGGCGGCGCTTGTCGAGTTGGCGGGCGCTTACGCCATTGGCGTGATCGCGGCGGACAATCCCGGCCAGATCATCTGCGCGCGCCGCGGCAGCCCGCTGCTGCTGGGCGTGGGCAACGGAGAGCATTTCATCGCGTCGGATGTCTCCGCGCTGCTGCCGGTGACGCGCCAGGTGGTGTATCTGGAAGAAGGCGACGTGGTCGAACTGGAGCAGCGCGGTTACCGGATTTTTGATGCGCAGGGCAAACGCGTCGAACGGGTCGTGCAGACCAGCGAACTGAGCAACGAGAGCGTCGAGCTCGGCCAGTATCGCCACTATATGCAGAAGGAAATCCACGAGCAGCCGCAGGCCTTGGCTGACACCCTCGAATCGGTGTGCAACAGCCAGTCGCTGGTGCCGGGCATCTTCGGCGCGGAAGCGGCGGCGGTTTTTGCCGATATCGACAGCATCCTGATTCTGGCGTGTGGCACCAGCCACCATGCCGGTCTGGTGGCGCGCTACTGGCTGGAGGAAATCGCCGGCATCCGCTGCAACGTGGAAATCGCCAGCGAATACCGCTACCGCACCAGCGTGCCGAACCCGAAGACCCTGGTCGTGGTGATCTCGCAATCCGGCGAAACCGCCGATACGCAGGCCGCGCTGAACCACGCCAAGGCGCAGGGGCACGGTCATACGCTCGCGATCTGCAACGTGCCGGAAAGCGCGCTGGTCAGGCTGTGCAAATTGCGGATGCTGACGCGCGCCGGGCCGGAAATCGGCGTGGCCTCGACCAAGGCCTTCACCACGCAACTCGCCGCGCTGTTCCTGCTGACGCTGGTGCTGGCCAAAACGCGCGGACGCCTCACTGCCCAACAGGAGCAGCAGTATCTGCACGAATTGCGCCACTTGCCCGCTGCGGCGCTGAAGGTGCTGGAGCTGGAGCCGCTTATCGCCAGGCTCGCCGAACAGTTTGCCGGCAAGCAGCACGCGCTGTTTCTGGGGCGTGGGTTGCACTACCCCATCGCGCTGGAAGGCGCGCTCAAGCTCAAGGAAATCTCCTACATCCACGCCGAGGCCTATCCGGCGGGGGAGTTGAAACATGGCCCGCTGGCGCTGGTGGACAAGGACATGCCGGTGATCTCGGTTGCGCCGAACGACGCGCTGCTGGAAAAACTGAAGTCCAACCTGCAGGAAGTGCGTGCGCGCGGCGGCGAGTTATACGTGTTCGCCGACGCGGATACGCACATCCACGCGGCAGACGGCATCCACATCATGCAAATGCCCGAACATGCGGGGTATTTGAGCCCTATTCTGCACACCATCCCGTTGCAGCTGCTGGCATATTACGTCGCATTGCAAAAGGGCACCGATGTGGATAAACCGCGCAATCTTGCAAAATCCGTTACGGTTGAGTAGCGGATTTTGCGCGCGGTTTACGGCGAAGGCTAACGTGAGCGAAGCGAACGTTAAGGGGCAACGCTCCGGCCGGAGCCACAAGCCAAGAAACCTCGCCAAGCCACCCTTGGTTGGGCGAGGGGCTATCCCACTCTCCCTTTTAATTTCAGGAGACATTTCCGCATGGCGGTAGTCGCCGTATTTAATCAAAAAGGTGGCGTAGGCAAAACCACTACTTGCCTGAATGTGACGGCTGCGCTGAATATTGCGCGGCAGTGCCCCATTGCGCTGGATTTGGATCCGCAGGGACATCTGACCTTGTCCAGCGGTGCGGCAAGAGCGTTGCCGGATGGCGGCATGGCGGCCTTTTTCAAACACAAGACTCCGCTTGCCGAACTGCTGCAGGAAACCCCGGGCGGCTGGCAAATCATCCCCGCTTCGCTGGAACTCGCCAAGATCGATGCGATGTTCGGCAGCGACCCAAAGGCCGCGACGCTGCTGCGGCAGGGCTTGCGCGAAGATTTGGCGCTGACCGGGGCGCCTATCCTGATCGACTGCTGCCCGATGCTGGGGGTATTGACGCTTAACGCGCTGCTCGCAACCGACCGGGTGCTGATTCCCGTTTCGGCGGATTTTCTTTCGCTGCAGGGGGTGCATCGCCTGGATAGCGCGCTCAACGTGCTGGAGGGCAAGCTCAACCGCAAGTTCGAAAGGCGCGTCGTCGTGACACGCTTCGATTCGCGGCGCAAACTGGCCTACGAAATTCATGACAAGCTCAGGGAGCGCTACGGTGCGCTGGTATGCGAAACGCGCATCGGCGAAACCGTCGCGCTGGCGACCAGCCCGATGCACAGCAAGGATGTGTTCGATTTCGCGCCGCACAGCCCGGGCGCGGCAGATTACCGGGCATTGACCCAGGAGTTATGGGATAGCGGCTTTTTCGTCTGATTTCATTTCCAGATCAATCGCGCCCCTACCGGTTGCGGAGAAGGCCGGCATTCAGGTCATGTAGAAACTGACAAACCCCCATGCTGAAAGACCCAGCAGCAACATGCTGATCATTGTAAGCAAGGTGTTGTAGCGTTTTTGCTGTTCCAGTATCCGGCGCAGCATCTCTGCGCTGTAGGTGGCGCCATCGTTTACCAGATAGCGGTTCAGCACCCGCGGCAATTGCGGCAACAGGGTGGCGTAGTTCGGGGCTTCGGCATGCAATGCCTTGAGGAATCCGCGCCAGCCCACTTGTTCGGCCATCCAGCGTTCCAGCCACGGCTTGGCGGTCTTCCATAAGTCCAGTTCGGGATCCAGCTGCAGGCCCAGCCCCTCGACATTGAGCAGCGTCTTTTGCAGCAACACCAGTTGCGGCTGGACCTCGATGCCGAAGCGGCGCGAAGTCTGGAACAGGCGCAGCAGCACGCGGCCGAACGAAACTTCACGCAACGGCCTGTCGAAGATCGGTTCGCATACCGCGCGTATCGCGGATTCCAGCTCGTCCACGCGGGTTTCGGCGGGAGCCCAGCCGCATTCGATATGCACCTCGGCCACGCGTTTGTAATCGCGACGGAAAAAGGCGATGAAGTTCTGCGCGAGGTAATGCTTGTCGCTGTCGGTCAGCGAGCCCATGATGCCGAAATCCAGCGCGATATATTGGCCGTTCGCCGCCACCTGCACATTGCCCGGGTGCATGTCGGCGTGAAAGAAGCCGTCGCGGAACACCTGGGTATAAAAAATCTCCACGCCGTTTTCGGCAAGCTTCGGGATGTCGATGCCCGCCTCGCGCAGCACGTCCACTTGGCTGACCGGAAAGCCGTACATGCGCTCCATGACCATTACTTCGGCACTGCAATAATCCCAGTACATCTCCGGCACCAGAATCATCGTTGAATTGGCGAAGTTGCGCTTGAGCTGGCTGGCATTGGCGGCTTCGCGCATCAAATCGAGCTCGTCCCCCAGATGTTTTTCGAATTCCTTGATGACCTCGCCCGGTTTGAGGCGGCGGCCTTCCGCCCACCACTCGACCATGTCCGCCGCGACTTTCAGCAGCGCGACATCGTGCGCGATGATGCCGGTAATGTTGGGGCGCAGGATTTTTACCGCGACATCGCGGCCGTCCGGCAGCATGGCGAAATGCACCTGCGCCACCGACGCGCTGGCAACCGGCGTCTCGTCAAAGCTTTTGAATACCTCGCTTAACGGCTTGCCATAAGCCGCTTCCAGCAACGCCACCGCCTGCACGGAGGGAAACGGCGGCACCTGGTCCTGCAGCTTGGCGAGTTCATCGGCGAGATCGGCCGGCATCAGATCGCGCCGGGTGGAGAGCATTTGCCCGAACTTGACGAAGATCGGGCCGAGATTTTCCAGCGCGCGGCGCAGCCTGACCGCGCGCGGCTCGGAGACATTGCGCATGAACAGCAGCAGGTTCAGCGGCGTACGCATCCAGCGTAGCTGTCCGGGCGCGAGCAGGAATTCATCCAGCCCGAAACGCAGCACGACAAAAATGATTTTCAACAGCCGCAGCAAACGCATCATGTCAATGACCCATCGCGGCCGGCAGTTGTTTGATGCGCTGTTCCAGCCGCGCCACATCGTCGCGCAGCTTGTCCACCTGCTGTATGAACGCGGCGACCTGTTGCGGCTTGGCCAGCAGCGGATGTTCCTCGATACAGAATTCTGCTGCCGCTTTCGACAGGTTTAGCGCCGCATCATGCAGCTGTTGACGCTTGTCTTGCATGGTTTGCACGATGCGTTCCGCGATAAAGTCACCGCTGATGCGGCTTAAATCTTTCGCCGCATCCCAGCGCAGGTTGCGCGACAGAAAAAAAATTTCCGCCAGCAACGCGGCGTCGCCTTCGGCACCAATGTCGGCGTGCGCCTTCTCGTCGTGCAGCGCAAGGCGCGGCAGCAGCGACGGGGCGATCACGCATACGGCATCCGCAGTGGCGTCGGTGTCGGCGCCGCGCAACGTGCCGTCCGCCAGAATGGTGCAGGCAAAAGAAAACGGCGCGATGTCGAATCGTGCCGTCTTTCCCGCGAAGCGCGCGAGCCTGGTTAACGCCCAATTGTTCTGCGCGAGCAAATGGTTCAGCACCGCGGCGGAAGGCTGGGCGAACATGGCGGGTTAATGCAAAACGGTCTGCTGAATACCCGCCAGCAGCCATACTGACTTGTCATCGCGCAGGTTTTTCTGCACATGCCAGACTTCATCCACGCCTTCCGGTATGCCGTTGTTTTCGCGCAGCTGTCCGGTGAAGCGCACGCTGGCAATCGCAAGATCGCCCTCGTTAGCCACTTCCAGCAATTCGCCGCCGATCGCGACCACATCGGTCTTTTGCGGCGCATCGCCGCGTTCCTGCATCTGCATCGAGATTTCGGCAAACATTTCCGGTGTGGTGTATTCGCGGATGTCGCCCAGATCCTTGCGGTCGTTCGCGGCCTGCAAGCGGATGAACGAGGTCTTCGCGCTACGCAAAAAGCTTTCCACCGGGAAATCCGCCGGAATGTTTCCCGCTGACACAGCGGGCGCGGCGACAGGTGCGGCACTACCGCCTGCCAGCGGCTGTTGTGCCGGTTGCGGCTCGTTGTACGGCGCGCCCGCACCGGCGTATTGCATCGCAGATCGGGGCTGTTGTTTGCGGAATTTCGCGATCAGGAACATCACGACACCGGCCGCCAGCAGCGCCAGCAGGATGCCGCCCAGCGCGCCGTCCAGTCCCGCACCGGATAACAGCGCGAATAAACCTGCGCCGATTGCCAGGCCGGCCAGCGGGCCGAGCCATTTGTTGCCGGCCGGTGCGGGTGCGGCGGTCGGAGCCGGCGCGGCGGCAGGGGCTTTCTGCGCCTGTTGCGGGGCCATCGTCCGTTGCTTGCCGAAACTGCCGCCCCCGCCAAAACGTTTGGCTTCCGCGGTCGCGGCAAACAAACTCGCGCTGGTCAAGGCGATCGTCAACAACATCAAAAATCGTTTCATGTATTCCTCGCGGGTGTGGTTAACAAAACAGGCGCAAGTATAACACCAGAGATTGCCCGGAAACCTCATACGAAACCTCATACGTCATGACGCGCCGGCCTGATTCCGCTACACTTTGCGTTATGAAGGCCTTGTCTGTTTTATCGCTGGTTGTGCTGCTTCCCGCCTGTAGCGGCGGGTTGTGGAACGATCCATATCCGGCGGCGGATGACGGCAAGCCGATTCTCTACACCGCGTTCACCGAGCGCCCCAAGCATCTCGATCCGGCGCAGGCATACAGCGAAAACGAGTATGAATTCCTCGCGCAGATTTACGCGCCGCCGCTGCAATACCATTACCTGAAGCGCCCTTACGAACTGGTTCCGCTGGCTGCCAGCGCGATGCCGGCTGTGAGTTACCTGGACAGGAACCGCCGCCCGCTGCCGGACAATGCGCCGGCGGAAAAAATCGCCTTCAGCGTGTATGAAATCCATATCAAGCCGAACATGCGTTATCAGCCGCACCCGGCGTTTGCGCGCGACGTACAGGGCAAGCCGGAATACGGCCATCTCACCCCGCGCGATTTGCGCGACATTCATATGCTGAGCGACTTCCCGCACAGCGGCACGCGCAGCGTCACGGCGGCGGATTATGTTTACCAGATCAAACGCCTCGCGCATCCGCAATTGCATCTGCCGATTTTCGGCGTGATGAGCGAATACATCGTCGGGCTGAAAGACTACGCCGTGACGCTGCAACAGGCGCTGAAAAAAAATCCCGATGCGTTTCTCGATTTGAACGCGTATCCGTTGCCGGGCGTGCAGGCGGTGGACGAGCATACTTACCGCATCGAGGTGCATGGCAAGTATCCGCAGTTCGCCTACTGGCTGGCGATGCCGTTTTTTGCGCCGATGCCGCAGGAGGCCGAGCGCTTCTATGCGCAGGCCGGCATGCGCGAACGCAACCTGACGCTGGACTGGTGGCCGGTGGGCAGCGGCCCATATTACCTGTCCGAGAACAATCCCAACCAGCGCATGGTGATGAGCCGCAACCCGTATTACGACAGCGAAACTTACCCCGCAGAAGGCGAAGCGGGCGACGCGCAGGCCGGGCTGCTGGCGGACGCGGGCAAGCCGCTGCCGCTGATCGAGCGGGTGGTATTCAGCCTGGAGAAGGAAACCATCCCCTACTGGAACAAGTTTTTGCAGGGCTATTACGATGCCTCGGGTATCAGCTCGGACAGCTTCGACCAGGCGGTGCAGGTGAACATCGGCGGCGAAACCACCGTGACCGACGAGATGAAGGCGCAGGGCATCAGGCTTTCGACGGCGGTTTCGACTTCCACGATGTACACCGGCTTCAACTGGCTGGATTCCACGGTGGGCGGAAGTTCGGACAGGGCGCGCAAGCTGCGCCAAGCGATTGCGATCGCGGTGGACTTCGAGGAATTCGTTTCCATCTTCGCCAACGGGCGCGGCATTGCCGCCCAATCGCCGATCCCGCCCGGCATCTTCGGCTACCGCGACGGCGAGGCTGGCATCAACCGCGCTGTGTATGACTGGGTCGGCGGCGCGCCGCAACGCAAATCCATCGAGGAAGCCAGGCGGTTGCTCGCCGAAGCGGGCTATCCCAATGGCGTGGACGCGCAAACCAAACAGCCGCTGGTGATCAACCTGGACACCACCGCCACCGGTGTGGGCAACAAGGCGCGCCTCGACTGGCTGCGCAAACAGTTCGACAAAATCAACGTGCAACTGGTGGTGCGCAGCACCGACTACAACCGCTTCCAGGACAAGATCCGCAAGGGCGACACGCAGATGTTCTATTTCGGCTGGAATGCCGATTACCCCGACCCAGAAAATTTTTTATTTTTGCTGCACGGCGCACAAGCCAAGGTGGGCAAGGGCGGCGAGAATGCGGCGAATTACAGCAGCCCGGAATACGACCAGCTATTCGGGCAGATGAAGAACATGGAAAACAGCCCGGCGCGGCAGGCCATCATCGACAAAATGCTGGAAATATTGCGCCGCGACTCGCCGTGGCTGTGGGGTTTCCACCCGAAAAACTACGTGTTGCAGCACGGCTGGCTGCATAACGTGAAGCCCAACGTGATGGCCAACAACAAACTCAAATACTGGCGCGTGGACGCCGCGCAACGCGGCCAGTTGCGCCGCGACTGGAACCAGCCCGCGCGCTGGCCGCTGTGGCTGCTGGCCGCGGCGCTGTCGCTGTCCGGTGTTTGGGTGTGGCGCGTGTTGCGCCGGCGCGAAGAGCAGTCATAGGGCGGCTATTCGCGCCAGGTTTTAATGGGCGTGCTTCATCCCATGCCAGCCGGGATGGTCAAAATAAGCGCCATAACTATCCAGCGCGCGGACGATTTTCTCCGCACCCTTGCGTGCGCCGCTGCCGTCCTGCGCCGACATCGCGTCTGCACCGGCGATGATATCGGCCAGCACGAGATGGAGCATCGCATCCGCTTTCGGCCCCAGCTTGCAGTTTTTCACCATGAATGCAATCTGGTCGTTCGTTTTCTGCGCCAGCGCCCGGTATTGTTCCGTCGTGGCCCTGCCGGAATGGATGGCGGGGAGTTCCGCTGCCAGCGCGTCGCGGATGCGGCTCATGCTCTGGCGCAGGTTGCCGTCGGTGGTCCATTTCTTGCCGTTGTCGAGGGAGAGTCGAGCCTGTTTTTCATGGCCATGCGAATGGCTGTGTTCCTGAGCCATGGTCGTCTCTGCGACTGCGGTCAGCAGCAGGGCGGCGGACAGGGTTGCGACTATTTTTTTCCATTGGGTGAGAAGCATACTTAATTTCCCCGGTTGGTTGAGTTCAGGTCATGCCGGGATATTTCCGGCAGACCGCTGATGCGCAGCGGCTTTGGCCGTCTGGCGCGCATCTGACCCGATGATTTGTATTTGGTTGCATAACGGGATGCGGCACGCCCCCAATGCTGTTCACTCTGGATATTTTTAACGAAACTGCGAACCATAATGGCCATTCGACAATTTCGGCGAAAACCTTTGGGAGGCATCCAGAATGAACAGCATTGGGGGAGCGCCTATTCGTCCAGCAATGTTTATCGCTTGAGCACGAAACCGGGGCGCGACGCCCCGGTCATCGATCAATGACGATTAGCTGCCCAAACGGCGGCTGCCGGCAACGGTGGCCTGCACGACAGGCTTGCCGAGCTCATTCCGCAAAGCGGCATGGAACGCAACCGCCAGCGGGTCTTCACCGGCAATCACTGCTGCGGAATTAACCGGGTCGCGGTACAGGTCGCGCTCGAAGCTGGCCAGCACCGAATCGGCCTTGCCGTACAAGGCGGCATGGAACTCGGCCGTCAGCGGGTCGGCTTCTCCGGCGATCATCGCCGCAGAGTTGACCGGGTCGCG
>CAYGIF010000042.1:0-16344 GCA_964349865.1 uncultured Gallionella sp.
GCCGCCTCGTACTGGCTGATGGAGTCGCGCCGCTGCTTGTTCATCTTTTCGATGATGGCGACCACGTCCGCATCCGATAACTCGATGCGCTCGTCCACCTCGCGCTGCTTCATCGCGGCAAGCAACAGGCGAATCGCCCCGAGGCGCGCCGTATCCCTGGCGCGCATCGCGGTTTTCATGTCATCGGTGATTTGCTGCTTGAGGCTCATACAGAAACCAACCCCTGCGCCCAATGCCGGCGCGGCAGATTAGCAAAGCCCATATTTTAGTAAAGCTTGGGGGGGAGAACCTGGCTGCGCAGGCGCTTGTAATGGCGCTTCACGGCAGCAGCCAGCTTGCGCTTGCGTTCTGCGGTAGGCTTCTCGTAAAACTCGCGGGCGCGCAAATCGGTCAGCAGACCGGTTTTTTCCACGGAGCGCTTGAAGCGGCGCATTGCGACTTCAAACGGCTCATTTTCTTTAACTCGTACAGTTGTCATGAACAAACTACCTTCCACCAAAAAATTGAGGGCGCGATTCTAGCAAAACAGCAAGCTCATAACAATCAGTATTTAACAACATCAATTATCCACACTTGTAACCGTCAACCGCCCGAACTTACGCTTACCAACCTGAGCAACAACCGTCGTACCCACAGAAATTTGCAGATTCTTGTCGCTAACACGTTCGCCATCGAGCTTGACCGCCCCCTGTTGAATCATGCGCAACGCTTCTGATGTGCTTTCCACCAGTTCAGCTCGTTTAAGTACATGAGCAATGCCAATGGCACTACCGTCTATCGAGAGAATAGAAATTTCCGGCATGTCATCCGGCAACACGCCCTGGCGGAAGCGCGCTTCGAATTCCGCCAGCGCGGCTTCGGCGGCCTGCTGCGAATGGAAACGCGCGACGATTTCCTGCGCCAGCAATACCTTGATGTCGCGCGGATTGCGCCCTTGCGCGGCCTCTTCGCGCCAGCCGGCGATCTCATTCAGGCTGCGGAACGACAGCAATTCCAGATAGCGCCACATCAGCTCGTCGGAAATCGACATCAGCTTGCCGAACATGTCCTGCGGCGTGTCGGTGATGCCGACGTAATTGCCCAGCGACTTGGACATTTTGTTCACGCCGTCCAGCCCTTCCAGCAACGGCATGGTGAGCACGCACTGCGCCGGCTGGCCGTAATGCTTTTGCAGTTCGCGCCCCATCAGCAGGTTGAATTTCTGGTCGGTGCCGCCCAGCTCGATATCCGCCTTGAGCGCCACGGAGTCGTATCCCTGCACCAGCGGGTAGACGAATTCATGAATGGCGATCGGCTGGTTGCTTCTGTAACGCTTGCCGAAATCGTCGCGCTCCAGCATCTGCGCCACGGTGTGCGTGGCCGCCAGCTTGATCAGATCGACCGCGCTGAATTTATCCATCCAGGTCGAGTTGAACACGATCTCGGTCTTGTCCGGGTCGAGCACCTTGAACACCTGCTCGCGATAAGATTGGGCGTTTTCCAGCACCTGTTCGCGCGATAGCGGCGGACGGGTGGTATTTTTACCGCTGGGGTCGCCGATCATGCCGGTGAAATCGCCGATCAGGAACAGCGCGTGGTGCCCCAGATCCTGCAACTGGCGCATCTTGTTGAGTAAAACCGTATGGCCGAGGTGCAAATCCGGCGCGGTCGGATCGAAGCCCGCCTTGACACGCAACGGGCGTCCAGATGCAAGCCTTTGTTTCAATTCGTCTTCCAGCAGCAGCTCATGGGCGCCGCGCTTGATCTGAGCCAGCGCGTCGGCCGGTATTTTTTCCGGGGATGTCATTTCGGTCATATTCGTCATCAATTCAAGTTCGGGAAAGCTAAATACCGTTCGTTCCCATTTTTTGACCGCCCATCGGCCATGTTTTACCACTCGATTTTTTCGCCCGCCACCTGTCAGGCCGGTTTTGAGGGGCTGCCTCTTTCTGGTAAAGTGCGCACCAATCGAAAACGCAGCACGTTGCCAAAACAAGGCAAAGCAACTCAAGGAGGCGCGAATGTTAACCCAAAACCTGCTCGGCCAAGAACGCAAAATAAAATTGCGCTGGTTTGTCACCCTGTCCACCATGCCGTTGCTGGGGGTGGTCACCGCTTTCGGGCTGGTACCGCAAAGCGACCTTGGCTTGAATTCGACCAGGATTGCGATCGAACAGGTCGCCTTGCCCAAAGTCGTGCCCAACGTAAACACGATCGCTAGTTTCTGGCGCAACGAGCGCGTGCAGCGCGGCGACACGGTGGTTGAATTATTGCGCCGCCTGAACATCGAGGATGCCGCCGCCAGCGCCTGGCTGCGCACTGCCCCTGAGGCCGAATCCTTCCGCAGGCTGGCCGCCGGCCGCGAGGTGCAAGCCGAGACCAATGCCGACGGAGGGCTCATCGCATTGCGCTACCTGGGCGACAACGGCGCGCAAATCGTGATCGAAAAACAGGGCGATGGCTACGCAACCCGCACCCTGCCGGCACAACTGGAAAAGCGCCTGTTTGTGCGCACCGGCGAAATCAAGAGCAACCTGTATGCCGCAACCGACGCAGCCGGAATGCCGGAGGCCGCCGCCAACCAGTTGACCGAGATTTTCAGCGGCGACATCGATTTCCACCATGATTTGCGCAAGGGCGACAAATTCACCGTGGTATATGAAATGACCTACAGCGACGGGGCTTTGGTAAATGCCGGCCGCATCCAGGCAGCCGAATTCATCAATCAGGGCCAGACCTACCGTGCCGTACATTTCCAGAGCGATTACTACACGCCGGAAGGCAAGAGCGTACGCAAAGCCTTCCTGCGTTCGCCCATCGAATTCTCGCGGGTGAGCTCCGGCTTTACCAACTCGCGTTTTCACCCGGTGCTGAACCAATGGCGCGCGCATAAAGGCGTGGACTTTGCCGCCCCTATCGGCACCAAAGTCAAGGCGACTTCGGACGGAGTCGTCTCATCCTTCGGCAAACAAGGCGGCTATGGCAATTTCATCACGGTCAGCCACCAGGGCCGCTTCACTACCGTGTATGGACATTTGTCGCGCTTTGCCAAGGGATTGCACCGCGGCCAGCGTGTGGCGCAGGGCGACGTGATCGGCTATGTCGGCATGACCGGCCTGACCAGCGGCCCGCACCTGCACTATGAATTCAAGATCGACGGCCAGCAACGCGACCCGCTGCGCGTCGCCCTGCCGGATGCGCAGCCGGTCAATGCCGCGAACAAGGCCGCATTTCAAGTGGCGGCGGACAATTTCGTTGCGCGCCTGAATCTGTTGCGCAACACCAACCTCGCCAAACTCGACTGACTATTCTGTGCAGCATTCGCCGGAACTGTATGTGGGTTTGATGTCCGGCACCAGCCTGGACGGCATTGATGCCGTCCTTGTTGACTTTGGTCAGGCGCAACCCAGGCTGCTCGCCAGACATTACGCCCCCTTCGACGCTGCGCTGAGGAATGACCTGCTGGCATTGCACCAGCCCGGCCACAACGAACTGCACCGCACGCAACTGGCCGGCAATCGACTGGCGCGGCTCTATGCCGCAGCAGTCAACGCGCTGCTCAATACGGCAAACTCGTCAAACGCAAAAATCCAGGCCATCGGCTGCCACGGCCAGACCATCCGCCACCGCCCCGAACACGGCTACACGCTGCAAATCGGCAACGCCGCACTGCTCGCCGAATTGACCGGCATCACCGTCGTCAGCGACTTCCGCAGCCGCGACATCGCCGCCGGCGGACAAGGCGCGCCGCTGGTTCCCGCGTTCCATGACCAGGCGCTGCGCCATCCCGCCAGCCATCGAGTCATCGTCAACATCGGCGGCATCAGCAACCTGACCAATCTTCCTCCCGGCGGCGACACGACGGGTTTCGACTGCGGCCCCGGCAACCTGCTGATGGATGCATGGTGCATGCAACATCTCGGCAAACCCTACGACGACAACGGCGCATGGGCGGCAACGGGGAAATTGCTGCCCGCATTGCTGGAAAAAATGCTCGGCGAGCCGTTCTTCGCCCTGCCGCCGCCCAAGAGCAGCGGGCGCGACCTGTTCGACATGGCGTGGCTGAACGGCAAACTGAAAGGCGGCGAATTGGCGGAGGATGTGCAAGCCACCCTGCTGGAACTGACCTGCCGCACCATCGCGCAAGCTATCCAAAAATGCTGTGCCGGCGCAACGGAAATCTATTTATGCGGCGGCGGTGCGCACAACCAGACCCTGCATCGCCGCCTCGCCGCCCTGCTGCCGGGCAGCAGCGTGCAAACCACGGATACCCTCGGCGTGGACGGCGATTACCTGGAAGCCGTCGCCTTCGCCTGGCTGGCGCAACAGGCCTTGCACGGCAAACCCTCCAGCCTGCCCGCCGTCACGGGGGCGAGGCATCCCCGCATACTCGGCGCGATATACCCGGCGTAAAAAAGCGAGAGGGCTTGCGCCCCCTCGCCTGACTGAATCAACCCCGGTTTTAGACCGAAAAAGACGAACCGCAGCCGCAGGTAGATGCGGCACTCGGATTTTTGATGACGAACTGCGAACCTTCCAGGCCTTCCGTATAGTCGATTTCCGCACCGGCCAGATACTGGAAGCTCATCGGGTCGATCAGCAACTGCACGCCGTTCTTGGTCATCACGGTGTCGTCTTCGTTGGCCTCTTCGTCGAAGGAAAAACCATACTGGAACCCGGAACAGCCGCCGCCGCTGACGAATACGCGCAGCTTGAGATCGGTGTTGCCTTCTTCCTCGATCAATTGTTTTACCTTGTTGGCCGCGTTGTCGGTAAAGATCAGCGGGTCATGTGTTTCGGCTATCGGCGTTTCGGTTGCTGCGTTCATGTTCATCTCCTTGATAAATTATTCACCGCTATTCAATTTGAATGCCACGACTTTGTCCTGCGCCGCGACGTTGCTGTGTATCAGGCGCCCTTCGACGATTGCGCCCAACTGGATTTCCAGCGTTTTGTAATGCACATCGCCATTGACCCTGGCTTTGCCTTGTAGTTCCAGATATTCGCTGGCGGATACCGGGCCGGTGGTCGTGCCATTGATGACCAGATGAGTGACGTTGATCTCGCCGGTCACCCGCGCATGTTCACTCAGCACCAGCGTGCTCGGTTTGCCCGGAGTCGCGACCACATTGCCGTTCACCTGCCCGTCAATGCGCATCCCGCCGCTGAAATTCAAATCACCTTCGATGGTCGTTCCCGCGCCGATCAGTGAATCGATGCGGCTTTGCGGCTTGCTGTGTTTTTTGCCGAACATAAGTCCTCCTTATGCCAAATTTTTCCTTACGACAGACTGACGTTTTGCCGCACTTTCGGCTCGCTCGCGCCCTGCTCGAATATCCGCACTTGTATACTTTCCAGTTGGGCATCCTGCGGCAATTGGATGCTTTGCTCAACGCGCTGATAATACTTGAAACTGAGCTGGAATTGGGCATTCCCTGACGCGTCTTGCGGAAATAAATGCGTCGTTCGTTGCCCGTTCCTCAGCACTGTGGCAACCAGCTGATAGCTGCCGCTAAATTCCTTGGCGCGCTGCCCGCTCTGCACCAGCAACATGCGCAGATGGTATTCGCCGGGCATTTTGTCCCGCTCCAGCCTCAGGCGATGCACCCCCAGATCACCTTCCTGACCGCGCATCGCGGTGAGATTCTGAAAAAACGCCAAATCCTCCTGGAGACGGACGTTTTCGTCCGATAGATTTTTTAACTGCTTGGACGTTTCCTGATTGCTGGCCTGCTCGATCTGGATTTGCCGCTCGTATTGCGCAACCTGGCTGCTCAGTTGCGTATTTTCCATCCCCATCCTGGCGACCTGCTCACGCAATTTGGTCAATTCCTGCTGCGCTTCCCCGCGATGGAATCCCGCCAATTCCAGCCCGCTGCCGTATGCCCACCAGGCCAGTCCCACCGCCGCCAGCACGAAGGGCACCGTCAGGCTCCAGCGCAAATACCATGGGATATGCAGCCGCACCGACAGTTTCGGTGCGGAAATGCCAAAGCTGCGTTTAACGCGCCGCCACATTTTACGGCAACAATGGCATGTTGTTGAGAGCAGTGGTTTCCGGCAGCCCGAACATGATGTTCATGTTTTGCACCGCCTGCCCCGCCGCGCCCTTGACCAGGTTGTCGATCACCGACAGCACCACCACCATATCGCCGCCCTGCGGCCGGTGCACCGCGATGCGGCAACAGTTCGCACCGCGCACCGAACGGGTTTCAGGATGGCTGCCGGCAGGCATCATGTCCACGAACGGCTCGTCGGCATAACGCTGTTCGAACAAAGCCTGCAAATCCGTTTCACGTGTCAGCCTGCCATACAGCGTGGCATGGATGCCGCGGATCATCGGGGTCAGGTGCGGCACAAAGGTCAGCCCGACTGGATTGACGGACACGCGCGCCAGCCCCTGTCTGATTTCCGGCAAATGCCGGTGTCCGCCCACTCCGTATGCCTTGAAGTTGTCCGCTGCTTCGGAGAACAGGGTGGCGATTTCCGCCTTGCGCCCCGCGCCGGAAACCCCGGACTTAGCATCGGCGATCAGGCTGCCCGCCTCGATCACGCCCGCTTCCAGCAGCGGGATGAAGCCCAGCTGCACCGCCGTCGGATAACAACCGGGATTGGCGACCAGCCGCGCCGATTTGATTTGCGCGCGATTCACTTCCGGCAGGCCGTATACCGCCTCACCAACCAGATCCGGGCAGGCGTGGGTCATGCCATACCATTTTTCCCATGCGGCGATGTCCTGCAAGCGAAAATCGGCGGACAGGTCGATCACCTTCACGCCCGCATCCAGCAGCGCGCGCGCCTGCTGCATGGCGATACCGTTCGGGGTGGCGAAAAACACCAGGTCGCATTGCTCCAGGCGCGCTTCGTCCGGATGGGTGAACGGCAAATCCACATGGCCGCGCAGGCTGGGAAACATCTGGCTGACCGGGGTGCCGGCATCGGCGCGCGAGGTGATCACCCGCAACGCGGCCTGCGGATGCGCCGCCAGCAGACGCAGCAACTCGACGCCGGTGTAGCCTGTCCCGCCAACTATGCCAACTTTTATCATTCCGGTTCCCTTAAAAACGCTCCGCATCATACAACAAAACTTCTAAAGCAAAAGCCGCCCGGAGGCGGCTTTTGCGATACATCCAACCAGCCCTTCGACAGGCTCAGGACAGGCCTTAACGCTTGGAGAATTGCTTGCGGCGGCGCGCCTTGCGCAGGCCGACTTTTTTGCGTTCGACTTCACGAGCATCGCGGGTAACCAGACCGGCTTGCTTCAACACAGCCTTGAACGAAGCATCGTAATCAATCAATGCACGGGTGATGCCATGGCGTACCGCACCGGCCTGGCCAGATTCACCGCCACCGGAGACGTTCACCATGATGTCGAATTTGCTCAGGGTCTCGGTCAATGTCAGCGGTTGGCGCACGACCATGCGGCCGGTTTCGCGGGAAAAGAATACATCCACCGGCTTGTCGTTTACCACGATGCTGCCCTTGCCCGGCTTGATAAATACACGCGCCACCGCACTCTTGCGGCGGCCGGTTCCGTAGTTATAACTTACGCTCATGGTTATGCTTTCAACAAATTAACTGGTTTCGGTTGCTGCGCTTCATGCGGATGCGCCGCACCGGCATACACCTTCATCTTGCGCAACATTGCGTAGCCCAGCGGGCCTTTCGGCAACATGCCCTTGACCGCTTTTTCCAGCACACGGCTCGGATGACGCGCCTGCATCTTGGCGAAATTAGTGGTGTACAAACCGCCCGGGTAAGTCGTGTGGCGATGGTACAGCTTGGCTTCCGCCTTGTTGCCGGTCACGCGCAGCTTGTTTGCGTTGACCACCACGACGAAGTCGCCGGTATCCACGTGCGGGGTGTAAATCGCCTTGTGCTTGCCGCGCAAGCGCGCGGCAATCTGTGCGGCCAAACGACCCAGCACCTGATCGGCTGCGTCAACCAGAAGCCAGTCGTGCTGGACTTCCTCGGCTTTGGCGGAGAATGTTTTCATAGCCATTGTTCCTAAAAATTCTTTAAAGTAAACCTCGAAGGGCGCGCATTCTATGTCGGGCATCCTCCCCTGTCAAACGAAAGTTGCCGTTCAAGGGCACCCCGCCGCCTCGACAGCTCTTACTCATAAGTACAACAGCCCATCCAGCCAAACCTTCCAGCGCACATACTTTTCGGGCAGTCCCGGCACAAGCTGACTTACATCGACCTTTTCGGCGCGCCTGCCGTCGGCAAGGGGTACTCCCGCCGCCAGCCGTGCCGCGCCGATCAGGCTGGTATTGGGCTGGGGCAGGCGATAGGTAGTCGCGAACGGCACGCACCGGGCTATCCCCTGTTGCAAACAGGGCAGGCCGGACAGACCGCCGGAAAGGTAGACGCGCTCGATGCCGAATTCGCGGTGCAGGTCCTCCAGGATGCGCGCCACGCGGAAGACGATTCCCTCCAGCAGCAGCGCCGCGACGCGTTGCGCCGGCAGTCGCTCGACCGGCGCGGAGAAAGATAGCCCCAAATCCCCCCTGAAATAGGGCGCGCCCAGCCCGCTCGGCTCGGCGAGGCAGAAGATGTCGTCGCGCGCCAGATCCTCCGCGCGGCAGGCATCGACCGCATAGGGCGCCAGCGCCGCCGCGATGGAATTGAGCGTGCCCTCGCTTGCAAAATGCGCCTGCCCCGCGCGGTCCTGCCAGACCAGCGTCCGGAGATAGCCATCGGGGGCGTTGCGCCCGTGAGGAAGATAACGGATGACGAAGCCCCCCGTTCCCAGATTGACCAACGCCTCCGGCCGGCCCGTGGCGATGCTTGCCACAAGAGCCGCCGATTGATCGCTGACACTGGCCTGCAGGGTCAAGCCGTTCTCCAGCCGCAGCGCCCATCCGGCAGAAGGCCGAATCTCCGGCAATACTTGGCGCGGAACGTCGAACAGCTCGCACAACTGTGGCGACCATTGTTGACTATGAATGTCCATCAACAGCGTGCGCGCCGCCATCGAAGCATCGGTCAGGTAATGCCTGCCGCCCGTCCAGCGCCAGATCAGGAAAGTATCCAGCGTGCCCAGCAGCCATTCGCCGCCGGCCAGCCGCTCGCGCCACGATGGATGCGCGCGCAGCAGCACGCGCAGCTTGGGGGCGAGGTAATAGGCCGCCAGCGGCAACCCGGTGAGATCGCGTATGGCAGCCTCCTTGCCGCGCAGCGCCGCGCAACTTTCCGCGCCGCGACCGTCCTGCCACGAGATCAGCGGCGTGACCGACCGCCCATTGGCGCGCTCCCAGATCAGGAACGAAGAGCGCTGGCTGCATAGCCCGAGCGGCGGACGCGTCGTCGTCTGCGCCAGACACTCTGCCAACACCGCCTCGGCAGCCGCCGCGTAAGCCAGCGCATCGCTTTCGTAGCACCCGCCGTCTGCCACCACTTCGGGCGACGCCCGCGCAACAACTCCGCCGAGCGTGCCGTCCTCGGACAGCAGACCGGCCTTGATCGCGGTCGTCCCCAAGTCGAGAGCGATGGCTGTTATCACTGCCGGCAGATCCCGATCTCTTGCGCGACCCGGCCCGCATCCCATCCCAGCACCGGCGCGACCAGTTCGGCGAGGCGGCGCAAGTCGCCCTCGCCTAGGCACGCGAGGATGAGCAGCGGCAGACGGCGGCGCAGCAGGTCATCCAGATGCACCGCCATCTCGTCGCGGGCGCAGAACAGCAGGTCAGCCAGAATGAAGGGCAGGTCGGGTACGATGCGCTCCGCGAGCTGCAGCCTCTCCTCGACGATGCGGAACACCTGATCAGTGCGCCTACCATGGCGGCGCAGCAACCACTTCGCGCTCTCGGCATCGATGCCGAGGCGTTGCGCGCGCACACCGTTCTCTTCCAGCCAGGTGGGAAAATCCTGTTGCGGTTTCCACGGAGAATCCCGGTGGCCGGTCGAGCAGACGGCATCGATATTGAGCGCCGCAGTCACGACATCCACGATGCAGGCCGCATCCTCGCGCGCCGAGGTGATCTTGCCGCCGATGGAGTAATGCAGACCGTTGCCCACCGTCTTCAACTCCCAGTCGCGACTGGCCGCGGAAGGCGACACATGGGCATCCTGCTTCATCACCCGCAATCCGGCATAACTGCCGATGACATCCTGCCTCGTCCACGCGGCTTTCAGAAAATGGTTGGCGGCCGCGAGCAGATACTCCACGTCGCTCTCCTCGACGGCCACGCGATCGAGGTCGCCCCGGTAGTCGGTATCGGTCGCGCCAAGCAGGGTGCGGCCATACCACGGGATGACGAAGAACACCCGGCCGTCCGACTTCGCCGTCATCAGGAGCGCCTCGCTCGCCTGCAACGCAGGCATCACCAGGTGGACGCCTTTGCTCAGGCGGCACCATGCGCGCTTCGCGGCGTCCTCGGCCATCCATTGCCCGGCGGTGCTGACGGCTTGCCGGGTGCGTACCTCTATCCTGTCAGCGCCCAGCACATCCTGCACGGTCGCGCCGCACACCTTGCCATGCTCTTCGTTCCAGGCGACGAGCCGGGCGTAGTTCACGCATACCGCGCCGTGCGCCATCGCACCCGCGACCAGTTCCAGCACCAGCCGCGCATCGTCGGTCTGTGCATCGCCATAGGTGAACCCGCCTTCCAGCCCGGCCTGATCGAGGAAAGGAAAACGCCCGGAAAACTCCGCCCGGCCGAAATGGCGATGGCGCATCCGCTCATCCGGAACGTCCGCCAGATGGTCGTAGAGCGTCAGCCCGGCCTTCAGGCGCAGCGTGCCGACCCGGCTGTCGGAATACACCGGCACGCCGAAACGCAGCGGCCATACCCGGTGCGGCGCAATACGCAGCAGACATTGCCGCTCCGCGAGCGCCTTCTTCACCAGCTTGAAATCGTAGGATTCGAGATAGCGCAGGCCGCCGTGGATCAGTTTGCTGGACGCGGATGAGGTCGCTTCCGCCCAATCGCCCTGCTCGACCAGCGCGACTTTCAATCCGCGCAAGGCCGCATCATAAGCCGTCCACGCGCCGTAGATGCCGCCGCCGCAGACCAGCAGGTCGAATTGTATGTTGCTGAGGGAGGAGAAGGAGCGGTTCATTTCTCTTGTGTTAGTCGAGCCTAGTCCGTTTGACACGCATGAAGAGGTAGGCATATTTGCTATATATCCAGTTAAGTAACGCCCGTAAAGAGTGTACGAACTATCGCTTGGGGAAACGTGGTTACTTTGCCATCTACCAAGTCAACTCCGTCTGGACAAGGCTTCGCAGCATCTCCAACTACCTCATCAAACTTCCGAATCATTTCCATTCGGTCTGCATCATTCAGTTTTCCCGTGATGGAAAGAAGCCTCGTTGCGGTGATCATGCGTGAGCAATTCGGATCGTTGGTTAGGCGTTGTAGCAGCGATTCTGCTGGAGTGGTAAGCGCCCATTGGCGTAAGCCTTGTATGTACGGTACCGGCAATGCATGACCACGCTCCTGAGTGATCTCAATCATTCTATCGATGCAGGCGAGAGCCGTCTTCTCGTTCCCGTTAATCCCGCACAGGGCCAATACGATGGGAATGGGTAGTTTTGGTAGTTCATCTTGCTGCAAGCATGAGCGAAGCGCAGGGTTGTCGGGCCAACCTAGTGCCAAAGCATAAAGAAATGAGGAGAGGGGCTGGGTTGTGCTAGTCACTTCATCCGATGAAACCCAAGAGTCCCCAAGCTCCCCTAAGGCTTGCTCATCTCCTCCAAATTGTTCAGCGTAGATGCGTTGAGCCTCCAATGCGCTGTTTTGAGGGGGAAATGTCATTCCAGGCTTCTTTATTGTTTCGATCAGGCGGGCGCACAGTTCAGCAGAACCTGGGAACAGTTCCGCCATCAAGGAAAGACTCTCCGGCGTCCGATCTTGAATCGGTATGGTCTTCAAAAAAGCCATCAATTGCTCACGTGCAGAGCCGTTAACTAAAGCCTCTCTTGCAGTTCCGTTGTAGATCAGCCCTCCCCAAGGCACCTCAAAGGATCGCCCCAGCGCTTGCGAAGTTTCATGGAGTTTGTCCCAGTGTTCGAAGAAGGTGCGAGCCGTGAGGCTATCGGCTTTGTGGTATTCCGCAAGCCAATGGAGAGATGAAGGGCTTTCCTTGGTTAGTTCTTCGACGCAGGTTTCATATTCGCCCAACTGGAGCAATCCGGCAAAGGAGCTGCGTCGGCGTTCTTCATAATAGCTGCCTAAGGAATTGATTTCTTCCTGAAGCTTTCTCACCAAGGATTCCCTGAGTTCTGGCAGCTGCTGGGATTCGATGCAGCGAGCCAAGACCCCGGAGGTGCGTATCGGTCCATTGCCCTCAGCCCATACAGCCGCAGTCAGCCGTGAGCCACTCTGAGCGGGAATGGGGTGTTCTCGCAATACACGAAAAACTTCGGCTCTCGCATCGGCCCAAGCAGGTCGTGCCGCCGCCAAGAGGCGAGCGCGTATGGTTTGATCCTGCTCGTGACTGGTTGCTATTGAGGCGATAGATGGGCCATCAATATCTTCAAACGCTATCTCTACCCATTTGCGCACGTCTTCGTCATTCGGAAAAATCTCAATCAGTCGGCTCTGGAAACTGATTCTGTCGTAGTACCAAATATCTTTGGCTAAAACTGCTTTGATAGCCGTCAAACACCCGCCATCCTGGAATTCCTCCAATAGACGGTTGGCAGGAGCCTTTGCAACACGTTGATCCGCAGAATTCACTGCTTCAAGTAGCCATGCGCGACGTGCCTCTGCTTCAGGTATAAACGAGTCGATCCAGTTGGCAAGAAACGCTACCTCTCCGGGGCGCTTTTGATATTCCTTAGCCAGCATATCTCTCACTTCACGGTCGGTACCCCACGCATCCATGAGCGTTGAGGCAATCCAGAATTTGTCCTGGCTTTTGGTCTCTGTCGAATAGGCAGAGACCAGCTCGGATTTTGCTGTTTCGTCTCCGATTACGCCGTACGCCCATTTCGTATCAGGCCCCCAATGAATCGCTTTATATTCCGAGCGGTGTTTCAACAAGGATTGTCGAATTACGTTCGACAATTCTGCGTTGCCACGGAAGCCTGTAAACAGGGCTTTCCAATGGCTGCGGTCATGTATAAAAAGAGGAGGAAAAGTCTCGAACCATTGAGCAATGCTGCTGGCCACTTCTGCATCCCCAGGCCATGCATGGGCCAGAAAAGACATAAGTAGTTCCCTGTCCGACGACGTGAAATAATCCGGGTTGCGCAAGCCTTCCATGGCGAGGTGTTTGAACTCATTATCCTTGCCCCATCCTTGCACTAACACCTCACGGCATGTGTCCCGTAGTTCATAAGACACGCTTCCATTACTGAACATAAACCAGATTAGCCGACGGTCATCGTCGTCATGTGAGCATTTCGAAACGCGGACCGTGATGCCAGTCAAAGCCAAGTCCATATCCATAGAGCGGCGCGCGGCATCGGCCAAGCCATCCAGTGCCGCATGGGCAGGCCAACCTTTCCACAAGCTATGCATAGCTGCGGAACGAACACCGGTATCAGGCCAATTCGCGGCCATGGTCGCCAAATAATTGCCAATGGCTGCGTCAGAAGAAAATACTTTTGCCAGACTTTCCGCCGCTGCTCGGCGACACCTGCCACTCTCGTCGTGCAAAGCCAATTTTATGGTGTGTAACAAGTCGTCGGATGCCTGCCAGTTGCCCAGCACCTCCAACAGGCTTGATCTGCCCCATTCCGGTCGCGCCGGTGTCCAATTGGAGATACGAGATTCACATAGATTTGCTATGGAAGGGGAGCGTAGCCCGAGAGCGATTTGCTTTGCCAAGGCTTGCCTCAACTCGGGAAATGGCGTGATCTCTACTTGATCGGCAGCCTCGTCAATAGTAGTGCGTGCTTCTCGTGGTGAGAGTCCGAACTCGTTTGCTGCGAGTTCGGTGCGCAGGCACAGGAGTTGTAATCGCGCCCAATGGCTTATGGCCGATTCTTTCAAGCGATCAATGGCCCGCTGAGTCGCCCCCTTGCCTTGTTCGGCTCCCCTAATGCTGAACCATGCAAGTACTACTTCATGCCATTTTGGTTGATCCCACGCACAAACAAGCCACGCCAGCTGCGCTTCTTCGTCATTACGCACCATCGCTTGAGCTGCTAGGTACTCTTGTATTGTCAGGTGGAAAAATCCCAATTCGTTCGGGGCGCGCTCTACGATCAGACCTAGGCCGGCTTGGGCATATTCGACGATAGATCGAGCCTGATGCTTGGCCTCATAGGGTGAAAGACCGGGGCCATTAATATCATCGGTCAGGAAGTCGCAGAATGAGGCTTGGCAATCCGCGACCGAGATTACGCCAGCCCCCCCTTTCTCTTGTATATGTAGCGCCAGCCGCATGAGCATTTCCCGCATGTCCTCGGCTTTTGGAACGTCGATTCGAGTGAATCCGGATGCCTGTATTCGCGCTGCAGGATGATCAGACAAGAGCATTTCCACAATCTTCTCGTAGACCTTGATTCGCTGCTCCGGGAGATGGTGTGAGTAGCGAAAAATGTCTATCAGCAACTGGCAGAAAAGTGGAGTTCGCGCCAATTCAAGCACGCGCGGATTTGCCCTGATAGCTTTCAGAAAATCACTTGTGCGGTGTTCGGCATTGAGCCTGCTTCCCTCTACGCCGACTTGGGTTGCAAGTTCTGGCGCTTCCAGATATTCAAACCACATCTGGGAAAAGTGCTCGATTTGATCTTCGTCGAAAAATCCCAATCTAGCCATGGGCCACGCGCCGTCCGGGCGAACCCTTTCGTAGCCCCTAGGACGGCTTGTAAAAACTGCTGGAGTCGGACGAATCGACAAGAAGGCGCTAATTCGATCCATGGCCTGTTTGGCTGCATTCACATCCTGGCCTTCGTCGAGGCCATCTACCAAAAGGAGCATCTCGCCTTGTTTGACGGCACGTCGAAACAGTGGGCGAGCAGCATCAGCGCCGTTCTGATGTAACCACTGGTCGAAATAGTCTTCGAGGCTCAGGCCGGGTTGCTCTTGGATTGCGGTACTGTACCCTCCGAAGGAAACCCATACTGGCAATGACTCATTCCATGGCAGAGAAAAATGTTCATCCCGATCATTTAGCAATTGCAAAGCGATAACTCGTAGCAGCGCACTTTTTCCATAGCCAGGCTCCCCAAGTATCACGGCCTTATCATGTCGAGATAACCATTCACCGACGGATGTTCGGATTTCCTGAATAGAACTTGATCGGATGGGGGTAGATTGAGAGGGTTGTGTTTCTGCTTCGGAATAATTCGGTTCTTCGCGCTTGGAAATATTCGCTTTAGGTGTCTGCTCTGATGTCACAATTTCCCGTGTTTCGATAACCGCTGGAGCAACGTAGCGATCCAACAATGACACTGGCCGTTGGGAGCCTAAGCGCAGGCCTTGATCATGACGATGGAATAACGTCGCATAGATACCCTGAAGCTGAGAGCGAAGCTCCGCCAATTTGGCTCCGTCAAGCCGTTCACCTAGAGACTCTGATGCATCGTTGCCATTAAAACGACGAACCCACTCCCTGAGGAAAAAATCGTCTACGAGATCGGGATATTGTTTGAGTCGTTCCGATAACGATCCAGCTTCAGACCCATCCCACACTTCAAATTTAATACCTTTAGCGTCAAGACGTATACGCTGGGCAGCAATTTCATCGGTCTGTTTAGTACCATTGACGGGCAATGAAATGCATAAAACCAGGTTCTTTGTTTTGTCGGCCCATTTCCCTTTGAGGAAGGTGTCGACCATTTTCTTGATGTCATTGGCGGAAAACTTTTTGACACGTTTGCATTGGTAGCAAGCGAACTCATCGGGCGTTTCTCGCCGTGATGCAAGAATGTCCAATCCGTGTTGGTTCTGGCCTCGGTCACCATATACCCAGCACTCTGCGATGGTCGCCTCACGGCGAATCACCCGCATAATCAATCGCTCAAAGTTTTCCCAAGTGAGTTCGCCGTATGGCAGAGTTTGTGCACGAGTATCAATCGGGGGGTTAGGAAAGCCACCTTCCGGTGGTGACTTCAGCCAAGCGGGGGAGTTGTTTTGCACTGTGGTGGCCTTAGTAGCTAAAAGGGGCGACATCAAACTAATGGGGGCAGCATCATCATTCCCTCCACCTCTGGCCACAATCCCGTAAACCAATATTTTAGGCGGGGAAATGTCAACCTCGGTTTCATGTCTGTTGTTTTAGTGTCGTCTGTGGTCATGGATCATCCCTTGAGTTGTTTGATCGCCGGTGCGGCGGTGAGCACCTGCATCTGGCGTATGGCTATCGCGTTGAGACGCTTAAGGCGATCTCCTTGCGACAGCTTCATGTGTATGAGTTCGGCGTTCATGTTTTCAATATTGGCCAGCACCAGCAGTTGTTCGATGG
>CAYGIF010000043.1:0-16267 GCA_964349865.1 uncultured Gallionella sp.
CTTGAAAGACTGGATTCCGGCCTACGTCGGAGTGACGGGCTACTTCACCTGCCCCCGCTCAATACTGACCCCCACCATCCTGCAATTCCTGATCGCCTGCAATTTTGCGACGCTGACCTTGACCCAAGGCGCGTTGAAGTCCTTGAGGATGATCTGCGCGATGTGTTCGGCGAGGGATTCCAGCAGGGAGAAATGCCCTTCGCTCAAGGCGGTCTGGATGTGCTGCGCGACTTTCGAGTAGTCCAGCGCGTCGCCGATGTCGTCGGTCTGGCAGGCGCGGCTGTCGGGCAGGGCGATGTCGAGGTCGATTTGCAGGGTTTGCGGCGCGCGCTTTTCCCATTCGTAGACGCCGATCAGGGTTTCGACCTTGAGTTCGCGCAGGAAGATGATGTCCATGTAATAGCCTGTTGTGCCGCTCCCCCTTCGATACCTCAGGGCGAACGGGGTGGTTCGATGGTTTATTTTGGCGGTTCCAGAGCATTCGAGTAGAATCCGCGCTCGCATTTTAAGGTATTTCAGATGACGAACCTGATTTTTATAGTCGCCGCTTATTTGCTGGGCTCGGTTTCGTTCGCGGTGCTGATGAGCAAGGCGTTCGGCCTGCCCGATCCGCGCAGTTACGGCTCCGGCAACCCGGGCGCGACCAATGTGCTGCGCAGCGGCAGGAAGGCAGCGGCGGTGTTGACGTTGCTCGGCGATGGTGCGAAGGGCTGGCTGGCGGTGTTTGTGGCGATGCAGTTCTCCGCGCGCGACGAGCAAGGGGTACTGCTGGTTGCGGCGGTGGCGCTGGCGGTGTTCCTCGGGCACGTGTTCCCGATCTTTTTGCGTTTCAAGGGCGGCAAGGGGGTGGCGACGGCGCTCGGCGTGCTGCTGGCGCTGAATGTCTGGCTGGGTTTGAGCGTGCTGGCGACCTGGCTGCTGATGGCGGTGCTGTTCCGCTTCTCGTCGCTGGCCGCGTTGACCGCTGCCGCCGGCGCGCCGATCTATGCGCTAGTGCTGGGTTTGCCGCGCGAGTGGGTGCTGGCATCCGGCATCATATTGCTGCTGTTGATCTGGCGGCACAAGAAGAATATCCGCAACCTGCTGGCGGGAAAAGAGCCGCGGATCGGCAAGCGCGACGCGGCTTCTAAGGATAAAACAGCACCAGGCGGTAACCGGTCGGCCTGAGGTCGGCGGTGTAGAGGTACAGTTTGACGATGAGTTCGCGATTGGGCGGCAGGCCGGTTTGTTCATTTTCCGGCGGCGGTAAATAATCTTTCGGTTTGAAGATGCGGCGCGCCAGCGGCTTGTCCTGGGTATCGTTGAGCGTGAGCTCCAGATTCGGGAAGGCTTGCGCATAGGGCGCGCGGTTGCGCAGCAGGGCGTTCAGGGTGATCTGGTTTTCATGCTCCGGGCTGGCTTCGAGGTCGGAGGACTCGATGCTCATCAGGTCGGTTTTTTGCGGCAGCGGCACGCTGCATCCCAGCAGTTGGCAATAGCCGGACAACGCGGGTTTCAGGCCGGGCAGGCGCGCGGCGAGGTCGACGCGGAGGAAATAGGCGGCCTGCGCGAGCAGCGCCAGCAGCAACAGGAACGCGGCAACGACCCAAGGCCATTTGCGATATGCGGGCGGGGATGGTCGGATGCCTTCTTCCTCGTCCTGCACGATGGCGACTTGCTCGGCCAGTGTCAGTGCAACGGGTTCATCGGCGGCATGCGGCGCTTCGCCCTCCGGCTCAACGGCAGCGGCGGCAGGCTGGTTGAAATTCAGCAGATCGTCGTGCGGGGTTTCCGGCAGTTCGGTTTCTGTGGCCGCCGCCTCGTCTGCGAGCGGAATCGCTTCGGTCAAGCCGGTTTCTTCGGCAGATACAGCTTCCTCAACAGACCCGGCTTCCTCGACTGCTTCGGCGGCGCGCGGCTTTTCGGCGGGTAACTCCGGCGCGACCGGCTCATCCAGTATCGGCAATTCAAGCTGCGGATTGGGCTGGTCTGGGATGTAGCCGGGGCGGGCGTCGAAGGCTTGCAGGCAATGCCCGCAGCGCACCATGCCGTGATGCGCTTCCAGTTGCGCCTTGGCGATTTTGAAGCGCGTGTCGCAGTGTGGACAGAGTGTCGTTCCGCTCATGGCATTCTCCCTGTATTCATGGCGATGCCCTTAGCGCTTCCATCCCGACAGGCATGCCCAGCCCTCCTCGAAAATCGGGGCGTTCAGGTCGAACCATTGCCGGTAGATATTCATCACGTCTTGCGCCTGTTCCTCGAGGATGCCGGACAGCACGATCTGCCCGCCTTGCCGCGTCGCATTTGCCAGCAGCGGGGCGAGCATGCGCAACGGGTTGGTCAAAATGTTCGCCACCACCAGATCATACGGGTGCCCGGCCAAAAGTTTTTCGGCGCTGCCTTGCGGCACATCGTCGGGTTGGTAAAACTGCACGTTCCCGACCCGGTTTGCGGCGGCATTGTCGCGGCTGGAGGTCACCGCCTGCGAGTCTACATCAACACCGACGGCGCGTGCAGCCCCCAGCTTGAGTGCGGCGATGGCGAGGATGCCGGAGCCGCAGCCATAGTCCAGCACCGATTCGCCGCCCTTGATATTGTCGTCCAGCCAACGCAGGCACAGCCGCGTGGTGGGATGGCTGCCGGTGCCGAACGCGAGACCGGGGTCGAGCACGATGTTGATGGCATCCGGGTCGCTGGGAGCATGCCAGGTCGGCACGATCCACAGCCGCGCCGAAATCCGGATCGGATCGAACTGCGATTGGGTGAGGCGCACCCAGTCATTGTCGGCCAGCGTCTCGATGCGGTGTTCGGGAAGTTGTTCGAGACCGATGCTGCCGGCGGCTTCGCGCAGGATTGAGGCAACATCGCTATCGTCGCCGAACAATGCGCTGACGCGGTTGTGCTGCCACACGCCGGGCGGCGCTTCGCCTGGCTCGCCGAAGATCGCCTGCTCGTCCGGCGTGCCGGCATCGGCATCCAGCAAATCCACCGACAGCGCGCCGAATTCGAGCAGCGCTTCGCTCATCGCTTCAGCATGTTGCGCGTCGGTGTCAACGACCAGTGTCAGCCAAGGCATTTATTCCAATTCCATTTCGAAGGTTAAATCACGCCCGTTATTCCTGTTTCTGCTGCGAATTGGAATAACACGGGCTAGTCGTTTCACCAACAGTTCTATCAGGGCGAAAATTGCACTATGCAATCAATGCCACGCTCTTTACCTGCGCGAATACTTTCATTCCGATAGCGAGATTGAGTTGGTCGCGCGAGCGGCGGGTGATGCGCGACAACAGTAATTGTCCGCTGCCGACGGACATGCGCAAATTCACGCGATCCGGCCCTTCGTCCCGAATCTCGTCGATGCGCGCCTGCAGGATGTTGCTGATGCTGGAACCTTGCGGCGTGGCGGTGGCGATGCTCACGTCGCGAGCCAGCACACGGGCGCGCACCATGCTGCCGATGGCGCGTTCCACCTTGCTCACCCACAGGCTGCCGCCGGAAAAATCCAGTCGGGTGAGATGATATTCCTCGTCATGGGCGGCCACGCCGGCCTCGATCACCGCACCCGCATCGTCCAGATGCGCGGTGGGCAAATCCAGCCGCCCCAAAATTTCGTTGAGCGCGCCGCTGGCGATGACGCGCCCCTGCTCCATCAGCACCAGTTGGTCGGCAAGCCGCGCCACTTCATCCAGCGAATGGCTGACATAGATCATCGGGATATCCAGTTCGCCATGCAAGCGTTCCAGATACGGCATGATTTCGCGCTTGCTGGCGGCATCCAGCGCCGAGAGCGGCTCATCCATCAGCAGCAGGCGCGGGCTGGTAAGCAGCGCGCGGCCGATGGCGACGCGCTGGCGTTCGCCGCCGGACAAGCCTGCCGGGCTATCGCGTCCGATCAGCTTGCCCAAGCCAAGCCATTCCACCGCCTGCTCCAGTTCTATCCTGCACTCCCCAGGCGGGATGCGCTTCAGGCCGTATTCCAGATTCTGCCGCACCGACAGATGCGGAAACAGGCTGGCCTCCTGGAACACATAACCCAGCGGGCGTTGATGCACCGGCAGGAATTTTTCGCCGCTCTGCCACATTTCGTCCTTCACCTGCAACATCCCGTTGGCCGTCCGTTCCAGCCCAGCGATGCAGCGCAGCAGGGTCGTCTTGCCCGATCCGGACGGGCCGAACAACGCGATGACGCCATGCGCAAACACCTGCAACTCCGCGTGCAGCGTGAAACCGGGATAGGAGAGATCGAAACGGGCCTGGATCATTTGCGTTTCCCGGTTGGATTGAGCGTATACAAAGCCAGCAGCACGACAAAGGCGAACACCACCATCCCCGCCGACAGCCAGTGCGCCGAGCCATATTCCATCGCCTCGACATGGTCGTAAATCTGCACTGACACCACACGCGTCTTGTCCGGAATGTTGCCGCCGATCATCAGCACCACGCCGAATTCGCCGACGGTATGCGCGAAGCCGAGCACCGAAGCGGTGAGGAAGCCGGGCTTGGCCAGCGGCAGCACCACGCTGAAGAAAGTGTCCAGAGCGGAAGCGCGCAACGTCGCGGCGGTTTCCAGCACGCGCTCGGGGATCGCCTCGAAAGCGTTTTGCAGCGGCTGCACCACGAACGGCAATGAGTAGAACACCGAGGCGATCACCAGCCCGGCAAACGTGAACGGCAACAGGCCGATACCCATGGCCTGCGTAATCGCGCCGAGCGGGCCGGATGGCCCCATCGCCACCAGCAGGTAAAAACCAATCACCGTCGGCGGCAGCACGATGGGCAACGCGACCACCGCGCCGACCGGCCCCTTCCACCAGGAACCTGTGCGCGCCAGCCACCACGCGATAGGCGTGCCAACCAGCAGCAGAATGACGGTCACCACCGCAGCCAGCTTGAAGGTAAGCCAGATCGCGGACAGGTCGGCGGAAGAGAAGGCAGATTCCATTATTTCGTCATTCCGGCGAAGGCCGGAATCCAGTCAATTAAACAGCATCCCCGCAACGCGGGGACAAAACCTTGTAGGTCGGGTTTCAACCCGACATGCCTGTCATGAGTTTGTCGAAGTGATCGGGCTAAAGCCCGACCTACGTCAAATGGATAATCTGGGTTCATGACAAGTCTACCGATTATTTTACCTCACCCGGCAACACAAACCCGTAACGCGTCATGATCGCGCGCGCCTCACCGCTCACCATGAAGCGCGCGAAAGCCTGCGCCAGCGGATTAGCAGCGGCGCGCCGAGTGACGATGAAACCCTGCTCCAGCGGCTGGTGCAATGTATCGGAAATCAGCGCGTACCCCCCCTGCTTCGCCAGTTCCGGGCTGAGCGCCAGCGACAACGCGATGATGCCGGCCTGCGCGTTGCCGGTCTGCACGAACTGCACGGCCTGCGCGACGTTCTCGCCATAGACCAGCCTGGCTTCCACCTTCTCCCACACGCCCGCCGCCTTCAGCGCCTCCTCGGCGCGCTTGCCGTAGGGCGCATGCTTCGGGTTGGGGATGGCGATCTTCTGGATGGAGGGGTCGACGAGATCGGCAAGCGCCATCTTCGCGGCATCGCGCGACGGACTCCACAGCACGATGCGCCCCACCGCGTAGGGCTGCACCTCGGAGGCGGCAAAACCCTCCGCCTTGAGAGCACGCGGATAGGCGATGTCGGCGGAAAAATACAGGTCGAACGGCGCACCCTGCCGTATCTGCGTCTGGAATTTTCCGGACGAACCGTAGATGGTCTCCACCCGGTCGGCGGGATGCGTTTTGCCGAACAGCACGACGATCTCGTCCAGCGCGAACTTGAGATCGGCGGCGGCGGCGATGGTGATTATTTCGCCTGCGTGCGCGGTTTGCCCGGCGGCAAATAGGCAAATGAAAATCAGCAGCTTGGCTGCGAACAGACTAGTTTGGCGCATTTTGAATTAGGAGAATCCGCAATATGTAATGCAATTGACTATTGATTACATGCCAGCTTACGACCAAGCCAAGCCACTCGATTTTTTGGAAGCAAAAAATACATCATTCGACACCCTCAAACATTGCATACAACTTTTCATTAACCTCTTCTTCAGTTCCCGTCATATAAGTCGTGAACCACTGCCTTTCGTTTTCCGATACGTGCATGTAATGTGGTCTTCGGCTTTCCAGCAAGTCCAACAATGGCCGCCAGCAATTCATAAGCACATTCGCCAATTGATGTGGGGCATTCATTTCCTCACGTGAAGGAACTTGTAAGTTCAATAGCCTCCTCGGCAAGCTAGACGTTCCATGTACCTCTGGAGTACGGAAACCACGATCAAATCTATAAGCTTCCAATAACACATGTGCGAAATAGTGAAACTCATTTTTTGGATCACATAGCCATTGTTTGAACTTATTGAGTTTTGAGCGTTTTACCTCCAAGCGTTGCCCTGTTTCTATGCAATGTAACAGATCAATGAAAATTTCCATCGCAATGCGACTTGAAATTATTTGGTACTGTCGAATAGCTCCCTCCCTCAACCGAAATGCGGGGGACTTCCAAGATTTTTGTTCGTCGTATTCTGGCGTAAATAAGACCCTATTTGCGAGCCCACTCGCAACCGAGTTGAATTCGACTTCAATAAGGTATGAGAATGCAATGTGGGCGATTTTCCTTTTCTCATCATCAGGCCGTAATGCAACCTTTTTAGTTGTTATTATTTGGCTTACTAAATTCACGGGGAGCTTATTCGCAATTTTCCCGTATCGCTCAAAATTGGCACCTATCAAGAAATCATCCATCTTTTGAATGAGTGTTTGTAGGTCAAATTTGTCTTGATCAACCTGATTTGTCACGACAAAAATCCGGTCAGATATTGTTCAAACCATGTCGGAAGGCATTCAACGGACATTATCTCGGCTTCGCGTGCGCCGGGCGGAATGCCTTGCATTGCTCCGGATCGGATTCCAGATACGCGCCCTCGATCAGGTCGATGCAGTACGGGATCGCCGGGAACACGGCGTTCAGGCAGTCGTCGATCGCGGAGGGCTTGCCGGGCAGGTTGACGATCAGGCTCCTGCCGCGTATCCCGGCGGTCTGGCGCGACAGGATCGCGGTGGGCACGAACTTCAGCGACGCGCTGCGCATCAGTTCGCCGAAGCCCGGCATCATCTTCTCGCATACCGCCTCGGTCGCTTCCGGCGTGACGTCGCGCAGCGCCGGGCCGGTGCCGCCGGTGGTGACGATCAGGCAGCAGCTCTCTTTGTCACTCAGCTCGATGAGCGCCGCCTCGATCAGCGGCTGTTCGTCGGGGATCACCCTCGCCACCGCCTCCCACGGCGAAGTCAGCACGCGCGCAAACCACGCGCGGATCGCCGGGCCGCCCTTGTCTTCGTATTCGCCGCGACTGGCGCGGTCGGAAATGGTGAGAATACCGATGCGTGCGATTGTCATAGTTATTCCTTAAAACCTGAATTCGATATTTGGATTTTTATTGCGGCCACTTTACCTTTCCTTCTCCATTGCAGAGCGGAAGGGCGTGTCGTAGGTCGGGCTTTGCCCGACATAATTATTAACGGCGGTCGCAGCCCGCCCTACAAAATCATTCCTTGAAGCCTGCATCATCCTGGAACATGGTGCCGTCGAGCAGTTGCACCGTCACTGTGCTGCCTGCTGTTAACCCCGCGCTATCACCCGGCACGACTGCCAAGCCATCCGCCCTGGCCATCGACAGCAGCATGCCGCTGCCCTGCGCGCCGGTGGAGGCGGCCGTGTAGCCGCCTTGCTCTTTCGCCAGCAGCACGCGGATGAACTCGGTGCGTCCCGGCTGGTGCTTCACGTTATGCGTGAGCTGCGCCGCTATGGTGCGGCGGTGGGTGCGCGCGTGGCCCATCATGCGGCGCAACGCAGGCACGACGAATTCTTCGAAACACACCATGCTCGACACGGGGTTTCCCGGTAAACCAAAAATGATCTTTTCGCCGACCTTGCCGAACGCCACCGGATGCCCCGGCTTCATCGCGACACGCCAGAACAGCATCTTTGCGCCCAATGCCTCGATGGTCGGGCGGACGTAGTCGTGTACGCCGACCGAGGTGCCGCCCGAGACCAGCAGCACGTCGTATTCCAGCCCGCGCTTCAGGTAGCGCGCCAGTTCGTCTGGATCGTCGCGCGCGATACCGAGCAGCACCGGCTCGATGCCGAGCGCCTGCACCTGCCCCATCAGCGCGTAGCTGTTGGAGTTGGGTATCTTGTTTAAATCAATAGGCTCATCGAGGCCTTCCAGTTCGTTGCCGGTCGACAGGATCGCCACGCGCGGCCGCCGATAGACCTGCACCTGCGCGCGCTTCACCGTCGCGAGCACGCCGATCACGCCCGGCGTGATCGCGGTGCCGGTGGTCAGCACCACTTCGCCGTTGCGCATGTTTTCGCCGAGGCGGCGGATGTCGTTGCCCGGCTTGACTGACAGATTGATCTGCACGCGGTTGTCCGGTTTGGCCTCGGTATCCTCGACGCGGATCACCGCATCGGCGCCCTGCGGCATCGGCGCGCCGGTCATGATGCGCGCGCACTGGCCGGGCGCCAGTATCTTGCTCGGCATGTCGCCGGCCTTGATGTCTTCGACGATCTCCAGCGTCGCGGGAATATTCGCAAGGTCGGCGCTGCGCAGCGCGTAGCCATCCATCGCAGAGATGTCGTAGGGCGGCTGGTCGCGATTGGCGTGAACTTCCTCGGCCAGCACGCGACCCAGCGATTGTTCGAGCCTCACCTGCTCTGATTCAAACACGGCCACCGATTCGAGGACAAGGCGTTGCGCCTCGCTTACCGAGAAATGCTCCATTACCTTTCTCCATTCTTTGCCGCCTCGACATCCTGCGGCGTGTCCAGATCGAAAAAACTGCGCAACTGCGGATCGGCGTTGAGCATCTCTACCTCGTCCACGTAGCGCACATCCAGTTGCTGCAACACGCCGCGCAAGCCTTTTTGCTGCGCCGCCAGGCTCGCTCGTATCGGCGCGAGGCAACTGACCGCATAGAAGGCCGCGAGCGGCTGCGGGTGTCCATGCACGACCGGCACGACCGCCTGATGCTGCAAACGGCACCCCGCTAGCAGCTCGACCACTTCCGGCACGACGAAGGGCATGTCGCAGGCCACCATGAACGCCCACGGCGTGTTGATCTGCCCCAGGGACGCAGCAAGCCCGGCGAGCGGGCCACCATCGGGTTGTTCGTCGCAGACCTGCGGCAGGCCGATACCGGCGCGCGGCTGGCGCACGCTGACGATCACCTTGGGAAACAGTTGTTGCATGGTCGCGATCACGCTTTGCAGCAGCGTTTGCCCATCGAGCAGCAGGCTCGCCTTATCCGTCCCCATGCGGCGCGAGTCGCCGCCTGCCATAACAATGGCCGTGCAATCCTCGATCATTTTGGCGTGAGGTCGAGCATGAATTGCGCGATACCGGCGACATCTTCCAGCCCGAAATGCGGCAACTGCGGATAGATTTCATCCATGTCGGTAACGATGGCGATCAGCCCGTCCTCGACCATGCAGCGCGGCGGCTTGGCGCACTCGCGGCGCAGCACTTCGATCTTCGCTCCGGCGCAGTGCGAAAAACCTTCCGCCAGCACCAGGTCGGCCTCGCCGAGAAAGCGTTGTGCCAGTTGCTCCGGATCGCGCCGGTCAACCGCGTTGGCGACCAGTTGCAACTCGTTGGACGTGACCAGCATGCTCATCACTGCGCCCGCCTGTTTGTAGCGGTAGCTGTCCTTGCCGGGAGTGTCCAGCACCACCTTGTGATGCGCATGCTTGATGGTCGCCACGCGCAGACCCCGACCGCTCAGTTCGCGCAACAATTTTTCGACCAGCGTGGTCTTGCCGGAACCGGAATGGCCGACAACGGTAAATACAGATGTCATGGATGCGGTGTCACCCACGCGTCGCCCTGCGGCGTGATTTCTTTTTTCCAGATCGGCACGCGCTGCTTCAGTTCGTCGATCATCCAGCGGCAGGCTTCTAACGCGGCGACGCGATGCTCCGCGCCTGCGGCGATGAACACGATGTTGTCGCCGCCCCTGACCGTGCCGATGCGGTGCACGATGCGCGCATCCAGCAAGCCGTATTTTTCGATCGCATCGCCGCGCAATTTATTCAGTTCCGACAGCGCCATGCTGCCGTAGGCGTCGAAGCTGATTTCCGAGACCTCGCGGCCTTCCGAGAAATCGCGCGCGCAGCCGAGGAACGTGGCGATGCCGCCCATGCGTTTCGAGCTGCCCTTGAGCGCCGCAATCTCCTCGTCCTGCGAAAAATCCTCCTGCTGCAACCTGACCGCCGCTTTCATTGGATACCTCCAGAAAAACTTTTTGCCGGATGCAGCGCAAGGCGCACGGAGCGCAGGAACCGGAATGTATGCAGAAATACATGAGGATTCCGAGCACCGCGCAACGCAGCGATGGGCCGGGAAAATGATTTTATGGAGGTATCCATTCAACCTCCCGAAAATTTGGCCATGAAAGCCACTTCGCTGTTGTCCGCGAGCGGCAGCGACAAGTCGCGCACATGATCGCCGTTGACCGCCGTCATCGTCGCCAGATGCATGGCTTCGGGGTACCGCGCCGCCAGCGTTTCCTTTAAGTTGCCCAGCGTCAGCCCCGGCACGTGCGCTACCGAAACTTCCCTCTCGCCCGTTGCAGCCGCGATCGGGCCGAAAAACAGCACTCTTATCATTCCGCTTCCCCGCGTTTCCCCAAGTCTTCCCGAAGCCAGGTTCCGCTCTTGCCGCCGCGCTTTTCCTCCAGTTGCACATATTCGATGCGCATGCCCCGGTCGATCGCCTTGCACATGTCATAAATAGTCAGCAGTGCCACATTGGCGGCGCACAGCGCCTCCATCTCGACGCCGGTCTGGCCGGTGCAGCTTGCCGTGGTGACGACCCTGATGCCGACGCAGCCGTTCGCATCCGGCTCGGTGATCTCGCCGAACTCGACTTCCACGCCGGTCAGCGCGATGGGGTGGCACATCGGGATCATGTCGGAGGTGCGCTTCGCCGCCATGACCGCGCCGACATCGGCCACCGTCAGCACGTCGCCCTTGGCAATCTTGCCCGAGCGGATGCGCTCCAGCGTCGCGGGTTGCATGCGCAGAACGCCGCTGGCAATCGCGACGCGCCGGGTGTCCGATTTTGCCGAGACGTCCACCATGCGCGCCCGGCCCGCATCGGAGAAATGTGTCAATTCATCCATTTGAATATCCGTCCAATCTAGGAAACTGCCTCGACAAGAGAGCCGCCGCAGGCGCGGCAGGCGGGGTCTTTGCTCAACACGCTGCGCATGATGTGCATGTCCAGCGCGTTGACCGTCAGCAGCTTGCCGCTCAGGCCGCGCTCCATCCCCATCAGCACCTTGAGCGTTTCCGCCGCCTGCAACGAGCCGATGATGCCGACCAGCGGGGCAAACACGCCGGTGGTCGCGCAGCGCAACTCGGCTGCCAGGCTGTCTTCTGGGAACAGGCAATTGTAGCAGGGCGCATCGGTTTGTTCGGGCGCACCTGTCTGGGTGTCTGCGCGGCGGAAGTCGAACACCGAAACCTGTCCGTCGAACTGGATCGCTGCGCCCGAGACCAGCGGCTTGCGCAGCTCCAGGCAGACGCGGTTGACGGCATAGCGCGTCGTGAAATTATCGCTGCAATCCAGCACCACGTCGGCCTGCGCGACCAGATCGCGCAGTTGCGTTTCATCGACACGCACCGGCAGCGCAACGCACTCGACTTCGGGGTTGATCTCGCGCAACGCGGCGGATGCGGATGCGACCTTGGGCTGGCCGACCGATGTGGTGCGATGGATGATCTGGCGTTGCAGGTTGCTGAAATCCACCTTGTCGTGATCGCACAGGGTCAGCTTGCCGACCCCGCTGGCGGCCAGGTACAGCGCAGCGGGCGAGCCGAGTCCGCCGAGTCCGATAATCAGCGCGCTGGCATCGAGCAGGCGCTGCTGCCCTTCGATGCCGATCTCCGGCAGCAGGATATGCCGGCTATAGCGCAGCAGTTGTTGGTCGTCCATGCGGGCAGTCTACAATTGGATATATGAATAAATGCGCGCGGAAATTCTCATCCGCCGATATAGGACATTTCTATTTTTCCCCTGGGCATCTCTGTCGTCGCGGCATGGCGCAACTGCGAGTAACGGTCAAAACGCAGCTTCCACGCGCCCGTAATCAAGTTGCTCAACGCCTTGTCGGTCGCCCCCGTGCGCAGCGGGCCGCGCAAGTCCGCGCCGTTGCCGGCGAACAGACAGGTATAGAGCTTGCCGTCGGTGGACAGCCTGGCGCGGGTACATTCGTGGCAGAACGCCTGCGTGACCGAGGCGATCACCCCGACTTCGCCGCTGCCGTCCGCATAGCGCCAGCGCTCCGCGACTTCACCGCTGTAGTTGGGATCGGCTTGCAGGATCGGGTAACGGCTGTTGATCTGCTCCAGAATTTCCCGCGCCGGAACCACGTCGTCCATGCGCCAGCCGTTGGTGCAGCCCACATCCATGTATTCGATGAAGCGCAGCACGACGCCGCTGTTGCGGAAATGCCCCGCCATCGGGATGATTTCATGGTCATTCACGCCGCGCTTGACCACCATGTTGACCTTGACCGGCGCGAGGCCGACACGCTGCGCGGCGGCGATGCCGTCCAGCACGGTCTTGACGGACACGTCCGAATCGCTCATGCGCCGGAAGGTTTCGTCGGTCAGCCCGTCCAGGCTGGCGGTAATGCGCGCCAGTCCGGCATCCTTCAGCGACTGCGCCTTCTGGGACAGCAGCACGGCATTGGTAGTCAGGGCGATTTCAACGGGCTTGCCCTCACTTGTGTTCAGTCTGGCAAGCGCTTCGATCAGCCGCTCGATGCCGCGGCGCAACAGCGGCTCGCCACCGGTCAGGCGGATTTTCTGCACCCCGAGCTGGATAAACAATCTGGCCAGCCGTTCGATCTCCTCGAAGCTGAGCAGCTCGGCGCGCGGCAGGAAGGGATGATCCTTGTCGAATACTTCGCGCGGCATGCAATAGGTGCAGCGCAGGTTGCAGCGGTCGGTGACCGAGATGCGCAAGTCGCGCAGCGGCCGCCGCAGGATGTCGGCGACGACTTGCCGGTAGCCCGTCCCGCTGTGATCCTGCATGGCAGACGATCCCGGCGTGGCGGCAGACGATCCCGGCGTGGCGGCAGGCGAGATCGGAATAATTTTGAATGTTTTAGCCATGATGCATGTTAATGCGCGGGAGCCAATCTGTCATCTGTGCGTGTCATCTATTCTTGGGGGGAAGCGATATCGCCCGCTCCAGTATGTGGGTGGCGATATTTCCGATATCGGCGTGCGTAAAGCAGAAAGGCACATCCGGCGGAGCGGCGCCGTCGACGACGACGGTCCGGATATGCGGGTCGCGTTTGTATAGCGGCTCGCCGGGATTATCGGCGCGCATCACCTCGAGTCCGGGCAATGGCGCGTTATCGAAACCGATTGCCAGAACCAGGTCGCATTCGGCGAGATGCCCGGCCAACAGGATAGGGTCGGGTTCCGGCAGTCCGGGTGTTTCGCACAGCAACCCCCAGCGGTCGCGGTTGGCGATCAGCGTCTGCCGGCAGCCGCTCTGGCGCAGGTTCCAGGTTTCCGACCCCGGCTTGTCCATGTCGAACGGCTTATGCGCATACTTCACCGCCGCGATCCCGATTTGCCGGAAGCTCAATTCCTCGGCAAGCCTGGATACCAGCGCGCCGCGTCCGCCGCCATAACCGCAAATGCGGAACATCTTCATGCAACTCTCCTAAACACACTCCCCTTGCAAGGCGCTAAAACCATGCGTTGAGAGGCGAACCGCTGTTTTCTCCAGACGATTGGGGAACAATTGAAACGCGGAAAAGACAAGCTCGCACAAACAACCGAACGAGCGTCAATGCATTGATTTACAGGTTACCTGGTCGGGGTGAGAGGATTCGAACCTCCGACTCCTGCGTCCCGAACGCAGTACTCTACCAGGCTGAGCTACACCCCGTTCCGATAGGCCTATTTCCGGCCTTGTCTGAAAAACTAAAATTGCCGCGACGCGGCAAAGTGCGCCAATTCTAGCAAACATTGCTTGTATTTTGAATCGGCGAGCGCAGCGATGGCCGCGCGGGCCGACTCCGCTTCGCACATGGCTTGCTGGCGGGTGAAATCCAGCGCGCCGGTGGCATGAATGATTTGCAGTACTTCATCGAACTTTCCCACATCTCCCCGCTCGATCGCGCCGCGCACCACGGCGGCCTGTTCCGGCGTGCCGTGCTGCATCGCATAGATCAGCGGTAACGTGGGCTTGCCTTCGGCGAGGTCATCGCCGAGATGTTTGCCGGTCTGCGCCTCGTCGGCGGAATAATCCAGCACATCGTCAATCAGTTGGAATGCGGTGCCGAGGTGCATGCCGTAACTTGCCGAGGCTTTTTCGTCGGCGGCAGAAGCCTTGCCCAGAATCGCGCCGAGGCGCATCGCCGCTTCGAACAGCTTGGCGGTTTTGCAATGGATCACACGCATGTAGTTGGCGGCATCCACATCCGCATCGTGGCAGTTGAGTAGTTGCAGCACTTCGCCCTCGGCGATGGTGTTGGTGGCATCGGCCAGCGTTTGCATCACGCGCATCTCGCCCACTTCGACCATCATCTGGAAGGCGCGCGAATACAGAAAATCGCCGACCAGCACGCTGGCGGAATTGCCGAACAGCGCGTTGGCCGTCTCGCGTCCGCGGCGCAAGGCGGATTCGTCCACCACGTCGTCATGCAGCAGCGTGGCGGTATGGATGAATTCCACCACCGCCGCCAGATCGTGATGGTATTTGCCGCGATAGCCGAAGGCGTCGGCGGACAGTACAACCAATGCCGGTCGCAGCCGTTTGCCGCCGCTGTTGACGATGTATTCGCCGACCTGATTGATCAGCAGCACTTCCGAGTGCAGCCGCGTGCGTATCACCTGATCCACCGCAGCCATGTCCGCCGCGAGCAATTGTTTGAGGTTTTCCAAGAACATTTTTCCTGATTTGTTGTGCTGCCGCGCTACACGGTTGAAATGGTGGGTAAACGTGCCTTGATTTTTAAGGTAGCATTGTCGCATAAAATTTTCGTTCCCCGAATGCACCCGCATGAAAACAAATTTGCTCTCTCTTTTGATCTGGCTGGGCATCGCGCTGCTGGGCGCGGCGGCCGTTGGCGGCATCGCGCTGAATCGCGGCGAATCAATCAACGCGCTGTGGTTTATCACCGCCGCGCTATGCGTGTATGCGATCGCCTACCGCTTCTATGCGGCATGGATCGCCGCGACAGTGCTGAGCATCGACGCGACGCGTGCCACGCCGGCCGAGCGGCTGGCCAACGGACGCGACTTTATGCCGACCAACCGCTGGGTCGTGTTCGGCCACCATTTCGCCGCCATCGCCGGTCCTGGCCCGCTGATCGGCCCGACGCTGGCCGCGCAGTTCGGCTATCTGCCCGGCACCTTGTGGATATTGATCGGCGCGGTGCTGGGCGGCTGCGTGCAGGACATGGTGACGCTGTTCTTCTCCACGCGCCGCGACGGGCGTAGCCTCGGCCAGATGGCGCGCGACGAGCTGGGCAGCATCGGCGGCATCGCGGCGCTGGTCGCCACCTTCCTGATCATGATCATCCTGATCGCGGTGCTCGGCCTGGTGGTGGTGAACGCGATGAAGCACAGCCCGTGGGCGACCTCCACCGTGGCCGCGACGATTCCGATTGCGATGCTGGTCGGGCTGTATATGTACAAGCTGCGTCCAGGGCGCGTGCTGGAAGGCTCCGCGCTCGGCGTGATCCTGCTGCTGCTGGCCGTGGCCGGCGGCGGCTGGATCGACCAGCAGGCCGGGCTGCGCGAGTTGTTCGACCACCCCGGCCTGCCGCTGGCCTTCGCCATCATTGTCTACGGCTTCGCCGCCGCCGTCCTGCCGGTGTGGCTGCTGCTGGCGCCGCGCGATTACCTGTCCACTTTCATGAAGCTCGGCACGGTGATCCTGCTGGCGCTGGCGATCGTCTGGCTGCGCCCCGAGATCAAAATGCCCGCGCTGACCCAGTTCGTCGACGGCAGCGGGCCGATCTTCGGCGGCAAACTGTTCCCGTTCGTGTTCATCACCATCGCCTGCGGCGCGATCTCCGGTTTCCACTCGCTGATCGCCTCCGGCACCACGCCTAAACTGTTGACCAACGAACGCGACATCCGCATGATCGGTTACGGTGGTATGGTACTGGAATCTTTCGTGGCGATCATGGCGATGATCGCCGCGACGGTGCTCGACCCTGGCGTGTATTTCGCGATCAACTCGCCCGC
>CAYGIF010000044.1:0-16046 GCA_964349865.1 uncultured Gallionella sp.
AGTATTACCTGAACGAGCAAGTCAAGGCGATCCAGAAGGAGTTGGGCGAGGGCGAGGAAGGCGGCGACCTCGACGAACTGGAAAACAGGATCAAGGCCGCGCATATGCCCAAAGAAGCGCGCAGCAAGGCGGAAGCGGAGCTGAAAAAGCTGCGCCTGATGTCGCCGATGTCCGCGGAGGCGACCGTGGTACGCAACTACATCGACGTGCTGACCGGTTTGCCGTGGAAGAAAAAAACCAAGATCAGCGGCGACCTGAAAAAAGCCGAGGTGGTGCTGGAAGAGGATCATTACGGCCTGGACAAGGTCAAGGAACGCATCCTCGAATACCTGGCTGTGCAGCAGCGGGTGAACAAGTTGAAAGGCCCCATCCTGTGCCTGGTCGGGCCGCCTGGCGTAGGCAAGACTTCGCTGGGGCAGTCCATTGCGCGCGCCACCAACCGCAAGTTCGTGCGCATGTCGCTGGGCGGGGTGCGCGACGAATCCGAGATTCGCGGCCACCGCCGCACCTACATCGGCTCCATGCCGGGCAAGATACTGCAAAACATGAGCAAGGTCGCGGTGAAGAACCCTTTGTTCCTGCTCGACGAAGTGGACAAAATGGGTATGGACATGCGCGGCGATCCGTCTTCGGCGTTGCTGGAGGTGCTTGATCCGGAGCAAAACAGCACCTTCGTCGACCACTACGTCGAGGTGGAATATGACCTTTCCGACGTGATGTTCGTGGCGACCGCCAATACGCTGAATATTCCTGACGCGCTGCTGGATCGCATGGAAGTCATCCACGTGTCCAGCTACATGGAAGACGAAAAGATCAATATCGCCACGCGCTACCTGGTTCCCAAGGCGGTCAGGAACAACGGGCTGAAACCGGAGGAAATCAATATTTCCGAGAGCGCATTGCGCGACATCGTGCGCTACTACGTGCGCGAGGCGGGCGTGCGCGGTTTAGAGCGCGAGATATCCAAGATTTGCCGCAAGGTCGTGAAGGCGATCTCGCTGAAGGAGCGCGGCAGGAAGATCGTGGTCAATGCCCGCAATCTCGATAAATACCTCGGGGTGCGCCGCTACTCGTACGGGGTCGCCGAGAAAAACAACCAGATCGGGCAGGTCTGCGGCTTGGCATGGACGGAGGTTGGCGGGGAATTGCTGACGATTGAAACTGCGGTGCTGCCCGGCAAGGGCAAGACCACCACCACCGGCAAACTCGGCGAGGTGATGCAGGAGTCCATCCAGGCCGCCATCAGCGTGGTGCGCGGGCGCGCCAGGCGGCTGGGCATCAGCGAGGACTTCTACCAGAAAACGGACCTGCACATCCACCTGCCGGAAGGCGCGACGCCCAAGGATGGTCCGAGCGCCGGGATCGGAATGTGCACGTCCATCGTGTCGGCGCTGACCGGGATACCGGTGCGTGCCGATGTGGCGATGACCGGCGAAATCACCTTGCGCGGCGAGGTGTTGCCGATCGGCGGTTTGAAGGAAAAGCTGCTGGCGGCCCAGCGTGGCGGCATCAGGACGGTCCTGATCCCGGAAGAAAATACCAAGGATCTGGCGGAAATTGCGGATAACGTCAAGAATAAGCTGGATATTCATCCCGTCAAATGGATAGAGCAAGTGCTGGAATTGGCTCTGGAGCGCGAGCCGGAGCCTTTGCCGGAACCCGCCGAAGCGGCGGCCCCCGCCGAATTGGCGGTGGCCAGCGGCGCCCAGGTGGCGTCGCTGGTGACCAAACACTGAAAATCCGGTAGCAGTTAGCCGGCGGCGGCGCAAGACAGAAAATTTTATCGTATTCGCTTGACCAATGCTGCGCGGCCTTGATATAAAGCCGTCGCAGGACTTCTTCCTGTTTTTAACCACTCAATATCAAGGGGGCTTACGTGAATAAATCTGATCTGGTTGATGCAATTGCAAAATCCGCCGATATTTCCAAGGCGGCTGCTGGTCGCGCGCTGGATGCGACCGTAGATTCGATTAAAAAAGCACTGAAGAAAGGCGACACTGTGAGCCTGGTCGGTTTCGGTACCTTCAAAGTTGGCAAGCGCGCTGCACGTACTGGTCGCAATCCTCGCACCGGCGAGACGATCAAGATCAAGGCAGCCAAGGTTCCAAAATTTACAGCTGGCAAAGGCCTGAAGGATGCTGTAAACTGACCGGCTTTGTTGGGTGCTTAGCTCAGCTGGTAGAGCGTCGCCCTTACAAGGCGAATGTCGGCGGTTCGATCCCGTCAGCACCCACCACAAATAGTTTTTGGAGTGGTAGTTCAGTTGGTTAGAATACCGGCCTGTCACGCCGGGGGTCGCGGGTTCGAGTCCCGTCCACTCCGCCAAGAAGTAAGTTAAAACGCCCTTTGCGGGGCGTTTTTCTTTTCTACCCCCGTTTCAACCCACGTTTAAAAAGTTGCTTGACGTAAAAAATTCAACACTTGATCGTGCGTAGTCTGACCGCTCAGTCACGGCGCTTGCAATAAACCCCGCAAGCCCCGCGCCATCGCTATCGCAGTGGTATCGAACAGAGCGCAGAAGGCGATGAACCCGCCCTCTGCTTTAGCTCCGTTCCAAGTGTGTCCGCTCCGTTCCCGCCGCCACCGCACCACTGCGCCCTTCGCGAAAAAGACCTCGCCAAGGGCTTGCGGTTCGCTGTCGGCTATAGTTGTCGCATCGGACAGAGCGCCGAAGGCATAAAACCGCCATCGGCTTGCGCGCTGTAACACGCTGGTTTCCCTCCGTTGCCGCAGCCGCTTCACGCCGTCGCGCTTCATGGCTCCGCATGAGGCCGCTGCGCCATCAAGCGCTCGCCGTTCGCAGGCTGCTGGTGCATGGGTAGGCTGAACGTGCAGTGCCCCCTCGCAGTGCCGTTAAGGCGTTGTCGGCTGCGCCGGTTGTTGTGTGTGGCGGCATCCAACATAACGGCGTCTTATGCAAAGCGCACGCGCCGGTAAAAGCTCCCGCCCTTCGGGTTCGCATAAGAGGCCGTTATGTCTTGCGCCCTTCGGGTAAATGCCGCCACACAAGTCAAAGTCAACGTCCATCACCTGCGGTGAGGGGCAGCAAAACGGGGCTGGTAATGCGCCGCCCCTTCGCCTTTTGCTGCGTGGTCGGCTGCGCCGGTTTATCTTGTCTGTTTGTCATGGGCCTGCGCGAAAGTTAAGATCACCTCGCGCACTATTTTGCGTTGTGGCGGCGGAAGCGCAAGAAACGCCTCAAACACTTCGCGTTCCTGATAACCAATCCCCTCATCCCAGCGCGCTTGCTTCTCTTGAATCTGCTGTTTAATTTCCAAACCGAAGGTTAACTCATCCAGTGGAATGTTTAGCCATTTTGCCAATACCTCTATTTTGTCGAGGCGCGGAATGGATTGTCCCTTTAACCATTTATTCACGCCGTGCAACGTAACTCCCTTGCCGAAGTAGCGTTGATTGAACTCCCGCTCCAGCACGGCGGCTTCTGCTTTATAGCCTGCATTCACCATAGCAGCGCGTAAACGTTCAGAAAATTTCTCATGTTGTGTTTTCATCCTGTTACGTTACTGCTTGAAAACAGCAGCAAGGCAACCAGTGGCAAAGTTGCGTTATTTACTGCACCAATAGTACCGTGTTGATATAAACTTATAGTTGCGTAATTAACGTAACCAGAATATGTTAGATCAGCAGGTAATTTCAAAAAAACGAGTCACCGACCACGGCGAGGTTTATACCCACGAGCGTGAAGTAAATGCCATGCTGGATTTGGTCAAGCAGGAAACCGAACGCATCGATTCTCGGTTCTTGGAACCCGCCTGCGGTACCGGCAACTTTTTGGTAGAAATACTGAATAGAAAATTAGCTGTAGTTTCGACGCGATATGCCAAGTCGCAATTGGAATATGAGCGTTATGCGGTATTGGCCGTTTCTTCTATTTATGGCATCGACATTCTTGCCGACAATGTGGCGGCTTGCCAAGCGCGCTTGTTTGACGTGTTTGATACGCAATACCACGCTCTGTTTAAGCAATACATTCAAGCAAAATGTCAGGAGGCGGTGCGTTACATCCTGCACCAAAACATCTTACATGGTGACGCTCTCACGCTGAAAACGGTGGGGAACAGTGAAGTTGCCGCGCATCCTATCGTATTTGCGGAATGGTCGGCGGTCAATGGCAGTTTGCTCAAGCGGCGTGACTTTGTGTACGACCATTTAGTTAAATTTTCTACTCCGCCGCCGCCCGATGATTTGTTTTCGCCAGAAAATATCAGCAACACAGCCATCAGCAACAACTTGCAACAGTCCGACCAAGGCGATTACTCCTACGAAGTCCACCCGGTTAAAGACTACCCACTGATTCATTTTTTGGAAGTGGGAAATGTCTGAGCCGTTCAAAAACAACTACAACCCGGATGTGCTGACCTGCCTCGCCAACCTGAGCAGCGATGAAGTTTTCACGCCGCCGCAATTGGCCAACCAGATACTCGACATGCTGCCTGTGAGTATCTGGAGCGACAGGAATGCACGGTTTCTCGATCCGGTCAGCAAGTCCGGCGTATTCCTGCGGGAGATTGCGAAGCGGCTGGATGCGGGTCTGGCAAAGACAATCCCCGACAGGCAGGAAAGAATCAACCACATCCTGAAAAATCAGATTTTCGGTATTGCACTCACCGAATTGACGGCGTTGCTTTCCAGAAGAAGCGTGTACTGCTCCAAGACGGCCAACGGCAAATACTCCGTCTGCAACCAGTTCGATGATCCGGCTGGCAATATCCGCTTTGATCGTATCGAGCATTCATGGAAAGACGGTCGCTGCACATTCTGCGGTGCCAGCCAGCAGGAATATGATCGTGAGGCAGAGTTGGAATCTCATGCCTACCAATTTCTCCACACCGACAATCCAGAGGAAATATTCAATATGAAATTTGATGTTGTTGTGGGTAATCCGCCGTACCAGTTGAGTGACGGTGGCCATGGCGCCAGCGCGTCACCTATCTACCACAAGTTCGTCGAGAGCGCGATCAGCCTCAACCCACGATACATCGTGATGATTACGCCATCACGCTGGTTTACCGGCGGCAAGGGGTTGGATGAGTTCCGTGAACGGATGCTTGGTGAATCGCGTCTTCGGAACCTCGTTGATTACCCGAAGCTCTACGACGGATTCCCTGGTGTGAAGATACGGGGTGGTGTCTCATATTTTCTGTGGGATCGCGATTACGACGGCCCATGCACGGTGCAGACGATGTGGGACGGCGAACCACTCGGCCCGCCGATGGAACGACGTTTGAATACCTACGACGTTCTCGTCCGTCGGAACGAGGCTGTTTCAATTCTCGACAAAGTCCGCGCCTACCGCGTCAATGGCCAGCCTGAGCCGACACTGGTCGAGCGGGCGTCCAGCCGAAAGCCCTTCGGCTTTCCCACCAACTTCCACGGCGCAAAAACGCCAAATGGTTTGGATAATCCGGTCAAGCTGTACGGGTCGCAGCGTGTCTCGTGGGTGGAACGCGCAGACATCCAAAGGAACTCGGACTGGGTTGATGACTGGAAGGTCTTGATGACGCGAGTTCAAGGCACCAGCGCTGCGGTCGAGACGATGTTCCTGAGCAAACCGATCATTGCTGGGCCAGGGGAAGCGTGCTCGGAGACGTACCTAGTCGCTGGACGGTTTGACCACAAAGACATGGCCGAGCGGTACGCGAAATATCTGCAAACACGCTTTGCCCGCTTCCTTGTGTCCTTGCGAAAGGCTACTCAGGACGCTGCGAAGGACGTTTACGCGTTTGTGCCCGACATACCCCTTAGTCACATGTGGGCCGACGAAAAGCTCTTTGAACGTTACGGGCTAACCAAAGACGAAATCGCCTTTATCGAATCTATGGTTCGGCCAATGGACGTAGAAAATGAGTAAGGAGTTTTTCCCGCCGCGCCCCGATGCGCGTCCGGCCATCTACGCTTACGAGGACACCAACCCTCAATACCTCGGCCTGCTCAAGGTCGGCTACACCACCCTTGATGCCCAGACGCGGGTGGCGCAACAGTACCCCACATTAAAACCCGGCAAGCCGCCGTACCGGATCGTGTTTGAAGAATCCGCGATGCGCAATGACGGTTCTGCTTTTTCCGACCACGATGTCCACCGCCACTTGAGAAAGGCTGGCATCAAGAATCCCGAGGGCGAATGGTTCAAGTGTTCGGTCAAAGAGGTCAAGGCGGCGGTTATTGCCCTCCGCACCGGAGAGATGAACGAGGAAAACCGCTCGCTTGATTTCAAGATGCGCCCCGAACAGGAAGCGGCGGTGGAAAAGACAGTCGTCTATTTCAAGAGCTTCCGGCAGGAAAACAGCAACAAGCCACCGCATTTTTTGTGGAATGCAAAAATGCGCTTCGGCAAGACCTTTGCCGCCTATCAGCTCGCCAAGAAAATGGGCTGGCAGAAAGTGCTGGTGCTGACCTTTAAGCCAGCGGTGCAAACCGCGTGGGAAGAGGATTTGAAATCCCATGTCGATTTCAAGGGCTGGCAGTTTATCTCCCCCGGCGGCCTGACTTATGAAGAGGCAGACAAGAAGAAACCGCTTGTCTGCTTCGGGTCTTTTCAGGATTACATGGGGAAAAACAAAAGCACCGGCGGCATCAAGACCAAGAACGAATGGGTTCATACGACCAACTGGGATTGCGTGATTCTCGATGAATATCATTACGGGGCATGGCGCGAAAGTGCCAAAGACCTTTTTGAGGCGGAAGACAAAAAGGAAATCGAATACCTGGAGGGCATAGGCATAGAGGTCTTTGACGAAGAGATCATGCCCATCACCACGCATGGCTATCTCTATCTTTCCGGCACACCGTTCCGCGCAATCGCTTCCGGCGAGTTCATCGAGGAGCAGATTTTCAACTGGACATATTCCGATGAACAGCGCGCCAAGCAGGAATGGCGCGGCGAGGGCAACCCCTACGCAGCGCTGCCCCGGATGGTGTTGCTGACCTATCAGTTGCCTGATTCGATCCGCGAAATCGCCATGCAGGGTGAGTTCAGCGAATTTGATTTGAATGTGTTCTTTGGCGCGTCAGACGAGGGTGATTTTGCGAAATTCATCTATAAGGATGAAGTGCAGAAATGGCTGGATTTAATCCGTGGGGCATTTCTGGCAACCACGATAGATAACCTGAAACAGGGCGCACAAAAACCCCCGATGCCTTTCTCGGATACGCGCCTGCTGAATGTGCTGTCGCATACCTTCTGGTTTTTGCCCAGTGTGGCGTCGTGTCATGCCATGCGCAATCTGCTTGCCGAAAAGCAGAACAAGTTTTATCACGATTACCGGGTGATTGTGGCTGCCGGAAGTAGTGCCGGGATCGGCGCTGCCGCATTGCCGCCGGTGCAGGATGCAATGGACGATCCCTTGAGAACAAAATCAATTACCCTTTCCTGCGGGAAGCTGACCACCGGGGTTACGGTCAAGCCGTGGACTGGCATTTTCATGCTGCGCAATGCGTCCACCCCGGAGACGTATTTTCAGGCCGCATTCCGCGTGCAATCCCCGTGGACTATCAAAAACCCGGACAGCACCGCGCCCAACCGCGAGCAGATCATCAAGGAAGAATGCTATGTCTTCGATTTCGCGCCGGACAGGGCTTTGCGGCAAATTGCCGATTACAGTTGCCGCCTGAATGTCAATGAGTCAAACCCAGAAAAGAAGGTCGAAGAGTTCATCAGCTTCCTGCCCGTGCTGGCCTTTGACGGCAGCTCGATGAAGGAGATTGATGCTGCCGGAATTCTGGATATGGCCATGAGCGGTACGACCGCGACATTACTGGCGCGGCGCTGGGAAAGCGCCTTGCTGGTGAATGTGGACAACAGCACATTGCAGCGCCTGATGAACAACAAGGACGCCATGACCGCGCTGATGAACATTGAAGGATTCCGCAACCTGAATCAGGAAATTGAAACGATTATCAACAAGTCGGAGGCGGTGAAAAAAGCAAAGAAAGAAGCCAACGACAAAGAGCTTTCCAGCAAGGAAAAGAAAGAACTTTCCGACGAGGAAAAAGAGTACAAGAGCAAGCGAAAGGAAATTCAAGAAAAGCTCATCAAATTCGCCACCCGTGTACCGGTGTTCATGTACCTGACCGATTACCGGGAGCGGTCACTGAAAGATGTCATCACGCAACTGGAGCCGGGGCTTTTCAAGAAAGTGACTGGGCTGGTAGTGAAAGAATTCGAGGTACTTGTCAGCCTCGGCATCTTTAATAGCGCATTGATGAATGATGCGGTCTACAAGTTCAAGCGGTATGAGGATGCCAGCCTGAACTATACGGGCATCAATAAACATGAAGGCGAAGATGTAGGGCTTTATGACACCGTGCTTAACGCGGGCGATGCTCAATTGTTTGAGAATTTGCCGGGGGGTGCGTAAGAGGCAGGCCATCAAGCCAAGGCTGCTACAACTAAAAGTGGGGAAGAGCAAAAGTTTCGCTTCGTAATTTCGTTGCATTTCGTTTCGTTACAAAATCATTTTCGTGACATGCAACGAAAATTGCCGATTAGCGTTAAATTGTAGGCACAAGCGCGGTCAGGCAAAACATACCCGACAGACATTTTGCCCGCCCCTGCACCCTGCACACGTTTGATTGTTTCAATGATTTAATCAAAACTTTGATTGTGCTCACGTCACAATCAAACAGAAAATATTTTGTCCACATGGGCTGGGGAGCGGTCTAGAAAAATTAAAGTCGGGAAGATATGACCCGCCCCACCCATGCCGAAAGTTTCGCGCACCCCTCGAACCTCAAATCGTACCGGCGGAATCTTTTGTCCGAATGGGGCATGTATCGGTACATGGCGCATCAGGTTGTAGAGATTCGACACGCCCCCGATGGTGAGGCGGTGCTGCCGCCATGACCGGCACAGTAACGGATCGTGCGGGTACACCATCAACGCACGGCCATCCATAGCTCGGTCACGTCATTTTTCTGTTGGAGGACTTGACACTTTTTCAGGCTGGCTGGAATAACCCGATAAACCCGACGAACCCGACACGCGCCATGCTTTGGAGTTACGCCCGTTTTTTTCAGGGACTAGGCGAACATTGTCAATGAATCGGCCTTCGTGCCGCCTTATCCACCTGCCTAGACGCTCCCTGTTGATGATGCCGCGCTCTTCTGCAATCTCACGAACCACGTGCGAAAGTTCACTGCCAGAAAGATGCTCGGAGCGGCTCACAACATCGCGCACCATCGCCGGGGTTGCGCCAAAATTACTTTGCCATGCCTGCATGAATCGGCCAAGCAACTCAGCGTCCGGGTCATCAGACATTTGTTCAAACATCTTGGCTGCCGGGTCGGGTAAGCCTAGCCACACAAGCGACTGGCGGCACAAACCAGACCACGCCGTGAATGACGCAATTGGCGGAATATCTGCTTCAGGTCTCCCGGCAAGATGCCATGCCCGGACAATCGTTAGACAGTCTGAAACATGCTGCCCACGATTAGCTTTCACTTCGGCTAACAGGTTCGGTCGTTTGAATGTCCGTGTTGCCGGGGTCTCGCACATTGGGTCAATATTGATTGTGAGTACGCGCCGAGACATATCGCGGATTGCACCTACGTTGTTGCCGCTACTCAGGATCAGCGTTCGTGTGCTGACAGTAATTTCTTTTGTTTGACCCAGAATGCGCCCACTAACCGACTCATCAGTAATAACCGTTTTGAGTTTTGCAAACGGCAAAATGTCACCGCTCAGGTCATCAAATTCAATCACTGCCGGACTTTTCACCAGCATAGATAGCAACAATTTCCCGCACTCTTCCTCATTCTCAGGAAAGCTGACTGGACTCGCTGGTGCGGGTGTAGCAATCGCCGTTGCGATCTTGCATAGAAATGATTTGCCTGACCCCATGACATGCGCCTTGACGTGAATCATCGGGGCATGTGGAAGTGATGGTCTAACTGCCGCCGTCAACATCATCGACAATGCCGCTGTCCGGTCGTACTCATCAGAGAATTTGAATTCGCTCAACAGATCGGTCAGCCGCTTTAATGCTGCCAGTGCATCCACTTTTGTCGGACTTTTTGGAATGATAAATTTTCGCACATCGAATACCCCAAACAGGCAGGATTCGCTGTCATAGCCAGCGGTGGCAACAACGTCACCGTTGGGGCGCAGATAAGGCTGTCGTGCAATCCCGGCAAGGGGGAGCAAGTGCGGATAATTCTGGCTGTCAAAAAGCACAACACAATGTCGCGGAGGTGGGTCACTGCGTACATACTCATCGCATCGTCCGTCGTACCGCTCCCATAGACAGACAGCGGACAGGGCGCGAGTTAGCGCCGGTGCGCTTACTGTTTGAATCACAGTCTCACTGGTCGCCGGGTCGGTGCTGATTGTTGCGATTTCGCCGCCGCGTTGGTAGTGCCGCCCTGTAGTCGCCAGTTCCAGCTCCATGCGGTCAACGATCCGGTGCAGTTCCCCCGCTGTCATGCGGATTGTTGGCTTCATACGTGCCGCTGTTATGGAGACTTGCAGGAATTCCAGCAATGCGCCCAGACGCTTCTCGGCACCGTGAGAATGCTGGCACTTGAAGCCGCCTAGAGGGTAAAAGTCGCTTGGCTCAAAGTACGCTGTGCCGTGATCTACTTGGTCAGTGTGCTCATGTACCCATGGGCAAGTAATGTCATGACGACCATCACCCAGCGGCTGCTTATATTTCCCCTGTGTTTGCAGCGCGGCAATGACCGGGTTTTCAGAAGCACGAGGGACATAGACATCATCGGCATTAGCATCAATCGCATCTGCAAGCGTGGTGTGCTTACGCTTTTTATCGCGCTTGGGTCGCCCTGCTGGAGCAAGCTCAATTTCCAATCCGCTGATTAAACCCTCAACTGAAAAATGACGGTAAGGATGCCACTCGGTCAACTTGCATTGCCACGGCTTTCCATCAGCATCAAAATATTTCGCCTTGCCGTTAATCGCCACAGGAAGGCGCATATTTCGTGCAGTTGCTCCATTCGCGCCTTTATCACACAACTCCGCATCAATTACCGCGATCATCAGCCGGTCAGCCGCCGCCGCGTCTTCAATTGGCACATCGAGAATGTATCCATATTGGAAGTTGCCGGGGCTGGTTTCGATGCTGTAACTCGGCGCAAGTGATACACGGTCAATCGGGACTTTATCTCCTATGTCATCCAGGACAATTGTGTGCAGTGCCGCGAAGTGTGACTTCCGCCGCTTCACTTTACCGTCGTTGCCGGGATAGTGGCTGCTGATACAGTAGTAGTTGTTTGCGGTCGCGGGTGTATCGACTTTATCTCGCGTGCCATAACTCCAGTTGGCTGTCTTTTCGTTTTCTGGATCGCCAGCAAATGATGTCACCGTGATCTGCGCCTTATCCGGGAGCGTGTGGAATACCGCATTCAGAAAAGTGGGGTTGTCGGGTATGTCGGGATTGTCGGGTTTTTCCTGCTGGTTGCAAAAAGTGTCAAACATGCTCTCTACGTTACTCATGATGACCCCCTTGCCAATCCCGGCTGGGTTGGGGTAGAGTGCCACTGTAGTTCTCTGCTTTGTTGATTTCGCCGGGTTGCCGCCCGGCGATTTCATTTTGTATTCGTGATTCTCCTTGTTTCATATCCCAGAAAAGCTTTCCCAGATCATGCAGGCTTTTTGCCACGGCTGCGCGGTCGATTTTTCGATGTGGTTTCGTCATGGTTACGCTCCCCGGCTTTTGAGGTATGCGCGAACTTCACCGACACGAAAGCGGGTGCAGCGTGCTGATAACTTTATCGGTTTGGGGAAATCTGGGTTGAGTGCGGCATAACGCCAGACTGTTGATACACCGTTGCCGGTTAATGCTGCAATGACTTTGACGCTGGTCATTGCTTCGTCTGGCAGCTGGTCAAAGCCTTTGATGTTGATCTTATTCATGGTGTAACGTCCTTGTTTGAATTGAGACGTTACGGATAATATGTACTGCCTCCTATGCAGTCTGGTGATAGCGGGAATAGCGATTCGCTATTCTACTTTTCGGCGTTATCGGGTCGAGCAAGAATGCTTTTTAGCGTTATCGGGTCGAGCAAGAATGCGTTCATTGCCGCACTCTTCCATCCGTGCGTTTTTGCTTCGCGCTTCTCGAACTCGTTCTTGAATACGATCAAAATTGCCTTGGCGTTCTTGTTCTTGGCAAATGTGTTCCTAGGCTTGGAGGAGTTCTTGCTGTTCGTCTCGCTTTTCTCTTCTCGCTGAACCTGCGCATAAGCTTTGGTCATAGCCCTTATTGTTTCTGAAGGGACACCAAGTACATTACCGGCTTCATCAGCGAAGCGGTTTTCGAGGTATCGTCTAAGGCAATCATCGTCAACCTGATATTCGTCTCCATTATCTAATTTGACAGAAACTATCTTGCTACACGTTGCATTGCGGAAGAGACTCATGCTGCCACCTCCCGAAGTTGAACAACGTTCGCGCCATTCTCCGCAGGAATAAGCGCGCAATATGCCGCCCAGTCCGCCATCAACTTCGCCCGCTTGGCGAACAGGTCGCCGCGCCGGTATGCGGCCTCGGTTTTATCTTTGATTGAGTGTGCAAGTGCCATCTCTGCGACTTCATTCGGGCAGTGTGCAACTTCGGATGCCCAGTCGCGGAAGGTACTACGCATCCCGTGAGTGGTGACGTCTGTGCGCTCCATGCGCTTGAGCACGGATAGGCAGGAATTTTCAGACATTGCAGCACCCGATCTGCTATTGGCGAATGCAAACTCAGAATCAATCATTTCGGCTTTGGCTTTTTGCAGGATAGCCAATGCAGCATCGCTCAGTGGAACAGTATGTTCCCGTTTGGCCTTCATGCGCTCCGCCGGAATAGTCCACACCCCAGCAGTCAGGTCAAACTCACTCCAGCGCCCCCCTAGTGTCTCTCCGGTGCGTGTGGCTGTCAGGATAAGGAATTGCAATGCCAATGCCGCCATGCCCGGCATAGTGGCTAATTTCGCCATGAATGCGCCGATCTCTGAAAAGGGTAGGGCGTGCTGGTGTTCTACTGTCTTTTTGATCTTGGGCAACAGAATATCCAGATTGCCTTTGAAGTCAGCAGGATTGTCGCCGGTGCGGTACTTCATTGTTTTTGCCCAATCCAACACACTACCAATGCGTTGACGCACTCGCTCCGCTGTCTCGCGCTTGTCGATCCATATTGGCTCCAGTACCTTCGCCACCAATGTATTGTCGATTTTGTGGACAGGCATCGTGCCGATGATGGGCGAAGCGTAGGTCTTAATCGTGTTGCGCCATTGCTGGGCGTGCTTGGCGTTTGTCCAACCCGTTGCGCGCATCGTGACATAGCGGTCAGCGGCATCGTCAAATGTGACTATGCTGTCAGATTGCAATCGCTTGGTCAGTACCGTCTCGCGCTTCAATGCCAGCGGACAATCGCCGTCAGCGAGCAGCTTGCGAGCGCTGTTTGCACGCTCCCTTGCGTCTGCCAGTGAAAAAACAGGGTAAGCACCCAATCCCATTTCGCGCGCCTTGCCAGCGAGCGTGTAACGGAATATCCAGCTTTTGCTACCGCTTGCGCTCACCTGCAAATAGAGATTAAGCCCGTCCGGGTAGTACCCCGGCGTTTTCTTGCTCTTGACTGTTTTGTCTGCCAGCCTGTTCGGAATGTGCTTCATGCAACCCCCTTTTCTACCCACGTTTGATAGTGCGATTCTATACTATTACGTGATAGCAAGTGAGATTATGATTTACGCATAAGCGGCATGATTATTTTGATTTATTAGCTCAAATGAGATAACATGGTTTTATCGTTGTGGCAGACGTCCACTCCGCCAAATCAAGGCGAACGCAAGTTCGCCTTTTTCACATCTGTTTCTTTTAAATCAATAAGTTGGTGTTATCGCTATGTTTGATTTTGTCCATGAAAAAAAGCGCTTGGTGCAGATTGTGTTGGCGCTCGTCATTTTGCCGTTTGCATTCTGGGGGGTAGATTCATACAACCAATCCGGGAATACGGCGGAAGCGGTCGCCACGGTGAACGATGCAAAAATTACTCAACAAGAGTTTGAAAATGCGCTACGCCAGCAGCAGGATCGTTTGCGCCAAATGCTGGACGCCAATTTTGATGCGGCGATGCTTGATAACCCGGAAATTAAGCGTGCGGTGATCGACAACCTGGTTGCGCAGCGCCTGCTGGTTGAGAGCGCCAAGGCTGTCGGTCTGGCAGTCAGCGACGAGCAGGTGGCCCAGGTTATCCAGAGTATCGAAGCGTTCCAGGATAATGGGAAGTTCGATAAAAAGCGTTATGAAGCTGTGCTGGCAAACCAGAATATGTCGCCGTTGATGTTCGAGGCGCGCCTGCGCGGCGAGTTGATCGGGCAGCAGATGCGCGATGCTTACGTGCAGAACGGGTTTGCTTCGGCCAGTGTGGCGGATAATGTTATCCGCCTGAATGAACAGCAACGGGTGGTGAGTGTCTCGCCCATATCATTTCAGCCCTTTATGGCGCAGGCGAAAGTGGACGAGGCCGCGCAGAAAAAATATTACGAGCAGAATCAAAAAGAGTTTCAGGTTCAGGAACAGGCCAAAGTCGAATATGTGAAGCTCTCGGTGGATAATTTGCTGGCCAAGGCCGAGGTGAAAACGGAGGATGCGCGCAAGTATTACGACGAGCACCAGAGTGAGTTCGGCACACCGGAGGAGCGCCAGGCAGCGCATATCCTGATTGCGGTAGCCGCCGCGGCGCCGCAAGCCGAACAGGATGCGGCCAGGGCGAAGGCCGAGCAACTGCTGCAACAGGTCAAGCAGAATCCTGCCAAGTTTGCCGACCTGGCCAGGCAGAATTCGCAAGACCCCGGTTCCGCCGCGAATGGCGGCAGCTTGGGGTATTTTGGCCGCGGCATGATGGCCAAACCGTTCGAAGAAACTGCCTTTGCGCTTAAACAAGACGAAATCAGCGGGCTGGTGAAATCGGATTTCGGCTACCACATCATCAAACTGCTTGCGGTCAAACCCGCCAGGCTTTTGCCGTTTGACGAGGCGCGCGAAGGCGTCATCAATAAACTGCGCCAGCAAAAGGCCGCCGATATGTTCGCCGAACTGGCGGAAAGATTCAGCAATACCGTTTATGAGCAAAGCGACACCCTGAAGCCGGCGGCCGATTTGATTGGCGCGAAGATCGAGCAGAGCGGATGGCTGGTCAAGGGCGTGGTTGCGGGCGAGCCTTGGACGGCAAAAATGCTGCAGGCGATTTTTACCGATGAAACCGTGAAAAACAAACGCAATACCGCTGCGATTGAAGTGGCGGTCAACACGCTGGTTGCCGCGCGGGTTCTGGAATACAAGCCGGCCGCCACGCGTGAACTGGGCGAAGTGCAGGAAATGATCCACCAGAAATTGCTGAATCAACAGGCATTGGAACTGGCTGCCGGGCAGGGCAAAATGCTGCTGGAGCAATTGCAGCGCGGCGATAAGCCCGCGCTGAACTGGACTGCTGCCCAGACCGTTACCCGTGCGCAACATGGCTCGCTGGATAAGGAATTGGTACGGAAAATATTCCAGGCGGACGCAGCCATGCTGCCGCGGTATGTCGGGGCGGAAGCGCCGCAAAACGGTTATATGCTGGCGCGCATCGATGCCGTCAAGGAAAGCGGCAGGCCCGACGATGCGAAGCGTGCCGGTTATGCGCAAAAGCTGCGCCAACTGACGGGTGAGGAAATGTTCCGGGCTTATCTGGCTGACGCCAAACAGCAGGCGACTATCAAGGTGAATTTGCCTGAGAAAAATGAGACAGCGCAGCCCTGATTCCGTACGCGGCATGACAACAAAAACGCCACCCTCGGGTGGCGTTTTTGTTTGGCGGTAACGCCAATCATGCCTCGGTCGTGCTTAAAGAGGTGGTGTTGAAACCGCCGTCCACGTAGCTGATCTCGCCGGTGAAGCGTGGGCGATTCGTATGACAATGCGCTGGCCGAAACGATTAACGGTTTGTACAAGACCGAGGTCATTCGGAAACGAGGCCCTTGGCGCAACATCGATGCTGTCGAATAGTTGCGGGGCGAGTGGGCGGTTTGGAGTTTCGATGGGGGTGGCGG
>CAYGIF010000045.1:0-16006 GCA_964349865.1 uncultured Gallionella sp.
TCGGCGTCGATTCCGCCGCCACCGCGATGCCGTTGCGCCGCGAAATCTGGCGACGCCTGGCAAGCGACCTGCATCCGCGTTTGCTGGTGCAGGTGGCGCATAACGTGCCCTTTGCCGATCTGCCGCAAGTGTTCCCGCAACTGCTGCAAGGCAGGCTGCGCGGGCGCACGGTGGTGGGGATAAAGCAGACGGGTTAGTGCTATAATCCGCCCGGCAAGGCTGGATGCGTACAGCGCGAAAGTGGCGGAATTGGTAGACGCACTGGATTTAGGTTCCAGCGCCGCAAGGCGTGAGAGTTCGAGTCTCTCCTTTCGCACCAAGCAAAATCAATCGGTTAGGATGCTAAGGTATATCCGGGTATCCTGTCAATTACCGAGTTTTTCCATAGAAATTTCCCAGATTTTTCCATGATCTATTGCTGTGCTGCGCATGGCGGTATATCAGGGCATATTCGTCGTAAACATGCAGGTGTTAATTAAGTGTTAATGTAAGCAGCTTCTGGAAGCGGGCGGCGTCAATCGTCATGGATGCTTGATTCGTATCTTGTTTTCAGTGAGCACGACAAAACAGCCGCGGGGGGAGTCACGATGGGCCGAAATATGCAATACTTATCATAATTGATTTTTAGCATTACAATATATAATGATATCAAACAATTATTTACGTTCTCATGCATCAATAATTTCACTCATTCAGCGATTTCTTGACGGCGTGCTGATTGTTTTAGTTGGAGCGGTTGTACTTGGTGCTTTTGATGCCGTTTGGGATACCAAGTGGACAATGGCAATTGTGCTGGGTGCAGTATTTTTCATGTTGGTTGCTGAAGTTCGCGGGATTTATTTCTCACAACGTGTTAGCCATTTGAAAGAGACAGCTCGTGAAATTGTTTACGCGTGGCTGATCGTTGTGCCTATGCTGTTGTTTTTAGCCTTTTTGGCAAGAGCTTCGATATCTTTTTCACAAGCAATGATCCTGTCATGGCTCGTTGGAGTACCAATAGCGTTGATATTTGCACGGCTCTTGGTGCGGGCATTTCTGCGGGAGATACGCCGCAAAGGCTTTAATAGCAGAGCCGTTGCTATTGTTGGGCACAATCCGGTTGGGCTGAGCATGGCAGAGAGGCTGGAGGATATGCCGTGGGCAGGGTTGCATATCAAGTATTTTTTTGATAGCCGCCAGACAAAAAACATGGCGGAGCGCCTAGGCACTTCAAGGTATGAGGTTAAACCAGTCTCGGAGTTAATCGAAATGGTTCATAAGGGTATCATTGACTGTGTGTATATTGCGCTGCCAATGAAAAGCGAACGACGTGTTGAAGATTTGATAGAACAGCTTGCTGATAGTACAGCCAGTGTTTATGTGGTTCCGGATTTGTTCGTTTCCGGCTTGATGCGTTCGCGCTGGGTCAATCTTGGCGGCATGCCAATTGTGGGTATACATGAAACCCCATTTTATGGGGTAGATGGTTATATGAAGCGTGTAGAGGATGTCGTTTTATCCGTATTAATTCTGTTGTTGATTGCTATCCCGATGATGGTCATTGCGCTGGCGGTGAAAGTGACATCACCCGGGCCAGTATTCTTTAAGCAGCGACGCTATGGCTTGAATGGGGCAGTAGTTAACGTGTGGAAATTTCGTTCGATGACAGTATGTGAGGATGGCGACAATATACCTCAAGCAAAGAAAGGTGATGCCCGCGTTACCAAATTAGGCGCCTTTTTGAGGAGAACCTCGCTGGATGAGTTGCCGCAGTTTATTAATGTACTGCAAAACTCAATGTCTATAGTGGGGCCGCGCCCCCATGCTGTGTCGCACAATGAGCAATATCGTCGCCTAATACGAGGTTATATGCTGCGCCACAAAGTTAAACCAGGGATTACAGGGTGGGCGCAAGTCAATGGCTGGCGAGGCGAAACAGATTCATTGGACAAAATGCAGAAGCGAGTGGAATTTGATTTGGAATACATTCAGCAGTGGTCATTGTGGTTTGACTTGAAAATTATTTTCCTGACAGTTTTGCGTGGTTTTGTTGGGAAGAATGCGTACTGACTGAAGCTATTCGTTACTATTGAGCTTTCCATCAACCACGACATTCACCTTCACTCACCCTTGATATCGCTCCTGGTGGGAGAAGATTGAAGATGAGGGAGGCAGCATAAAGCAGGAATGTTGCCATGTATTTGGAATGCTCAATAGAAGTAGCGTAGTTGATATGGGCCGCCTAAAAATTATTCTGGAAAACCCATTGTGTGAAGATTCTACATACAGATACTGATGATTTGGAAAACCCATTGCGTGGCGGGCAACCGGTGCGCACCTATCAGATTAATGCACGCTTGGCACAAGAGCATGAGATAACGGTATTGACTGCCACATATCCAAATTGTGTGCGCCAGAAGATTCGTGCGGGTATTCTGTATCGACGCTTGGGAATAAGAGTGCCGGGTTGGGGGTTGTCGCCGCATTTAAGTTACTTGGCCTGCTTGCCTAATGCTGTGCGCCATATACCGCATGATTTGTTGGTAGAAGAATTTACGCCGCCTGTCGGTTTTTGCATGCTGCCTTGGTGGACGCGTAAACCGGTCATTTCGATGGTTCAGTGGTTCTTTTTTCGTGATTGGGAGCGACGCTATAAGCTTCCTTTCGAGAAAATAATGCGCGCCTTAGGCCAGAGAGGGGCTTACCGTAACTTCATCGTTCAAACAGCACATATGGGCGATTATTTTCGTGAGCTTTTACCACAGTCTAATATATGGACTGTTCCTTGCGGTATTGCCAGTGATGCTTTTCATGCGAGCACAGGCGAAGGCGATTACGCACTATTTCTGGGCCGACTGGATGTCAATCACAAAGGGCTCGATTTCCTCATTGAAGCTTGGCGCAAACTTGCAAGCAGCGGAATACGTATTCCGCTCAAGATTGTCGGTGCTGGCCCCGCAGACATTTGGCTGCGCGAACAGATAAACCGCCACCAGCTGGGAGGTTTAATTGAAATGGTGGGGCGTGTTGAAGGGGCAGGCAAGGAAGCCTGGTTGCATGGCTGTCGATTTCTCGTGATGCCGTCGCGACAAGAAACATTCGGGCTGACTGCGCTTGAAGCTATGGCCGTTTCTCGTCCAGTATTGGCGTTTGATATTGACCATTTAAATGAGGTGGTACGCCCTGCCTGGGGGGAACTGGCGAAATTAGGCGATGCAGAAGATTTAGCTCGTAGAGCTGCCAATTTGTGGCAACATCCCGCATATGCCAAGGCGCTGGGCGAGTGCGGGTATACCCAAGCGCAAGCCTATCATTGGGATGCGATTGCCAAACGGCAAGCAGCAATTTATCAAGAGGTGGTTTGCATGGAGCGGAGCACATGAAATTTGCAATGTATCAGCCTTGGATATATCTGCATGGCGGGCTGGAAAGATCGTTGCTAGAACTGGTCAGCCGTAGTCGACACGATTGGACTATTTTTACAGGTCATTATGAACCAGCCAATACGTTTACCGGCTTTTCACAACTGAATGTACGTGAGGTGCTGCCCACCAGTATTGACAGGTCTATCACTGGTGCGCTCAAAAGTGCGGCACAGGTATTTCGTCAGCGCCTGCCGGTGGATGCAGGCACCGATGGCATTGTGGTGTGGTGTGATGGCATCGGCGATTTGCTCACCTTTCGCAATAATCACTTGCCCATGTTCAATATTTGCAGCACTCCTCTGCGTGCTGCATTTGACCCTGTCTATGAAGAGCTTTCCATGTCAAAACGAAGTTTTGCTGGCAAGTTTGCATACCAGATATTCAAGCATGGTTTCAGGTATGTAGATCGGCTTGCATGGAAACATTATCGCGGTGTGATATCGACCAGCACTGAAGTAAAAAATCGTATTATTGCCGGTGGATTGCACGATGGCGGTGATGGCATGGTCATGGCCTATCCTGGAGTGGACTGGCAGCCGGAGGTGGCCGTGCAGTACCAACCGTTTATTCTTCTTCCGGGCCGCATTATGTGGACCAAGAATATCCAGCAGGGGGTACGTACTTTTTTGCAAGCAAATCTGCCTGCTCCTTGGCGCCTGGTGGTAGCTGGTTTTGTTGATCACAAAAGCCAACCTTATCTTGATGAATTACGCCAATTGTCCGCTGGCAGTGGGCGGGTAGAGTTTGTAATTTCTCCCAATGATGAGCAGCTTGACGCACTTTATAGGGACGCTGGTTTTTGCTTATTTCCACCACTTAATGAGGATTGGGGAATTGTACCGCTCGAAGCGATGGCAAGAGCCAAAGCTGTTGTTGCAAACGCACGCGGTGGACCTCTAGAAAGTATAATTCATAACTGTACAGGCTTTTTGCTCGAGCCTGAGGATGAAACCGGGTGGGTTCATGCCATTCGCACTTTGGCCACTCAAACGAATCTGATGCAAACAATGGGGCGTAACGGGCATTCACACGTGCAGCGGTTCACTTGGGAAACATTTGCCCGCCAAGTAGATGATGCGCTTGAACAATGGGTAGTACGTGCGCCTTAAATAAAGCGTAAAAAATGGCCTTAAAGATGATGGGAAAAAGAATGGATGGCAAGCTGATAAAAAGCAAGTTGGGTGGCATTATGAAAGCGAGCGCCGCTCGCATGGTGATATTACCTTTAATAGTCCTGTTGACTGCCTGTGCCTCCCCGGGGGTCAAGATACAATCCAACGGTGAATCTGCCGTGCAGGTAACACCTGAGACCGAGCAACAACTACCCCAGGGTGGTGTGTCGTATCGCGTCGCTCCCTTCGATGTATTACAGGTGGATGTTTATCCAAAGCGGGCAGTTGCGAAACAACGCAAGGTCGAGTATGCGAATGAAATTAGAATGGAGTTTTATTTCAATGATAATCGTTACCGGATAGCCCATGGTGACACGTTGGGCCTTGAACTTGCCGGCGAATCGGACAAGGTCTATGACGTGGCCGTTTTGCCGAATGGCGTTATTCATTTGCCGCGTATTGGTAAAATAGTGACAGCCATCGGGCTGACTCCCTCCGAACTCACTGCCATATTGAAACGCGAATATGCAGCCTTGCTGCGCAATCCCCAAGTTATAGTAAGTGTGCATAAATCTGGACTGGAACAACTGCAGCGACTAAGTGGTAACTACACTGTGGATAACGATGGTCAGATTGTTGTGCCTCTACTGGGGGCGTTCAGAGTCGTAGGCATGAACATCGGGCAGATAACTGCACAAGTGTCCGAGAAGGCGCAGAGTTATTTTTACAACCGCATCGAGGTGGAGGCATCCATTCAGCCATTCAGCAGCAGGCAACAAGCTGATTCTCGCCTGGCACCCGATGGCCAGCAGTATTTTCGCAATACGGTAAAAGTTTCGCCAGATGGTAGTTTTTTTATTCCGGATGCCGGAATTTTCTTAACCAACAACAAAACCCTAGATGAGCTTAATAAAGAAATCCAGTCGGCATTTGCTCAACTTTACCAGAATGAAGTACAAGTAAATGTTGCCCTGAATGAGTCTCCCGGTTTGAGCGTGTTTATTGGTGGTGAAGTTCGCGCACCCGGCTCGTATCCTTATCGCGCCTCGCTCACTTTGCTGCAACTCATCAGTGTTGCAGGCTGGCTGAACGATGCGGCAGATATTTCGCAGGCGGTATTGCTGCACGCCGTGGAAGGTAATCGTTATGTACTCTATAAAACCAACCTGATGGAAGTAGTTAACGGTGAGGCGCAGATGAAACAGGATCTCAAGCTTTCTCCACGTGATATCGTGATTATTCCAAAATCCGGCATTGCCAAAGCGGACCAGTGGGTAGATCAATATATTCGCCGCTTGCTGCCGTTCGGCATGAGCGTGAACTATACGATTTCAGAACAGCGCGGCAATGTTAATGGTACCGTTCCATGATCAAAGACAACTCGACAAGATATGAGACAGCTTGCAGTTGTGTCGTTATAGAAAACAATATGGCACAAACGTATGTTAGCTAGCCGGAAAAAGGCAGGATGGATTTTTCTGTGGCTTCTGCTTGTTTGTACGGGGGCAGGGCCGACTTGTGCTGCCAGTTGGTTCGGTGGGCAAGTTCATCCTGTCAATGCGCCACGCGAATATCCTACCAAGCAGTATGCGCAGGATATTGTATTGGATGTGGATGCCGCTGTTACGCTATCCAAAGTTGACCATCGTATTTTTGGCAGTAATCTGGAATGGTTTAACGAGGCTGGAGGGCTGTCCAGCCCAGATGCTGCCCTCCGTGAGCGACTGACTATTTTGGCGCGAGAACAAGGCATCAGTGTGCAACGGTTTCCCGGGGGAATCCTGGCCGATTATTACCGCTGGACCGATGGTACCGGTTTGCGTGGAAACCGACCTGTACGCCGCCACCCAAGCGATAGCGGCTCTTCGGCCAATACTTTTGGTAGTCCGGAGTTTTTTGAGTTTTTGCATCGCACTGGCTCGCAGGGTTTGATTACGGTCAATGCCGGTACCGGTACGCCGGAAGAGGCTGCTGGCTGGGTGGAATACGCTAACCAGCCAGGCAATGCCAAGCGCGCGCGCGACGGCTTTGCCAAACCCGTCGGCATCAAACTGTGGGAAGTCGGCAACGAGTTATATTTGCCAGGTAATCCCAATGAGCAAAAAATTACCGTAACTCCGGAAGTGTATTCTGAGCGTTTCGTCCGTTTTGCCGATGCCATGCGCGCAGCCGACCCTTCGATTACAGTGATTGCCATCGGGGTATCAAAATCCCATATAGGCCCCGATACCGAATTCCCGGACTGGACAGAAAAGCTGCTCAAGCACGCTGCAGACAAGATTGACATGATCGCTGTGCACAATGCCTATTTCCCGATGCTCTACAAGGTGAGACAGCCCCGCGTGGATGAGGTTTACCCCGCCCTATGGGCTTCACCTGAAGCTGTTGATGAAAGTTTGGTGTCTCTTGAAAATCTGATCGCACGCTACGAAGGGAATCGTTCGATTGGTATTGCCATTACTGAGTGGGGTGCCTTGTATTCACTGCCGCGTGCTGATCCCTATTGGGTCGATCATGTCAAGACGCTTGGAACCGGTGTCTATATCGGCCGTATGTTGCAGGTATTCATGTCGCATCCGCGAGTACAGATAGCCAACTATTTCAAGTTTACCGACCGCAGCTTCATGGGTTGGGTGAACTTGAAAGGTCAGCCGAAAGTGCCTTACTGGGTGTTCAAGCTCTATGCGCAAAACACGGGTGACATGCGCGTCAAAACTGGTATGACTGCCCCGCAGACTTATAGCACACCGGCAATCGGTGTCATGAAACCGCAATCGAATGTGCCGGAACTTACCAGTATTGTTACACGCGATTCCAAGTCTGGACGCTTATACGCAAATCTGGTTAATCGCAGCATGAGCCGGATATATAACGTGCGTCTTAATCTGAAAGGTTTTAACCCAGCGGCTACGGGCGAGATATTACAGGTATCGGGTGGAGAGCCTACCGCGCACAATGGGCGCGATATTCCATCCGAATGGCCTTTCCGCGATGAATATGAACCTTTCACACATGCAGCGCCAGATAGTATCCGCCTTCAGTCGAAAGTATGGAAAAAAGGCGAATTACTGCAGATTCCACCATTTTCGGTAATCACCTTGGTGCTTGATAGCGCTGAGGCCCGGTAAAAATATTCGAATACAGAAGGAAGGTCGTACGTGAATAATTCGTTATCCAGCAAAGTTGAGCGCCTCGCCGATAACAAGCACGATGTATCGATGCGTGAATTCCTCACAAAAATTTACATCAGACCCAAGATATTTGCGAGTTGTATAGTCATTCCCGTGATATTAGCCCTGTTTTTTACAGCCTTGGTGCCGCCCTCGTGGAAATCATCTGTAAAGATCATGTTGCGCTATAGCTCGACTGAATCAGCTTTTCTCCGTGATCTCATTCCAGAAAACCGCGCGTTGCTGTCAGGGGCTAGCAGTGCGGAAATCCTGAAAAGTATACCGGCTCTGGTCAATACCATTCGTGAGCAGGATATCAAGGACGAAGATATCTATAAAAAACCCCATGAGGTGCTCGGTGGTTATCTCTCCGGCTACCTCGAGGATTTTTTCCCTTCCAGCCTCCCACCTGGCCTGCCCGGTATCGACCCGAAAACCCTGTTACTGGCGAAAGCTTTTAAAGAGTCTCTTGAAGAAAGTTCGAGTAGCAGTAGCAGCAAAAAGAAACCGGTGGAGGTGCTGGAAAAATCATCACAATTACCTGCGGGCTTAAAAGGTGATGAATTGATCACAGTTGTAGTTGAGTCGTTCAATCGCGAAAAAGTAGCTCAGATGGCGAATGGGCTTGCTTCGGCATTTATCGACGAGTACTACCGTGTTTCAGCCGAGGATGCTCACCGCTCCTATGAATTCCTGTCGGAACTCGTCAAAAAAGCGGAACGCGATGTCCGCATCGCCGAAAATCCTCAAAACGCGGGTAAAACTCAAATATTGCCTCTCATTAGCGCAGGACATGCTGATATTGCACGCAGCAGCCCTTTACTCGAAAACATGTCGAAAGAACTCGCCAGCCTGCAAAATGGGTTGATTAAGGCAGAAGGGATATACGCTTCTAGCTCAGAAGAGGTGCAGCGGCTACGTAGCCAGGTCGAAAAAGGGCGTAAAGCCATGGAGCATCAAGAACGCATCGAAGGAGCAAAACAAGTATTGGAGCAGCTTAAATTGAGACGTTTCCAAGCGCTTAATACGGAAAATATGTACAAAAATCGTTTGATTCCAATCAGCATCGTCGAGCCTGCCTTCACCCCGAAAAAATCGCTTTCCAAGGTTGCAGTGCGTTATTTGATTGCCGGGGGGGTTGGGTTGATTCTGGGAATTATGCTGGCTCTGGGGTTGATGGTGATTTTCAATGTTGTTGATCCTTGTTTGTATGCTTCGTGGCAAATAGAAAAACTTTTACATTTGCCGATCATGGCAGCGCTGCCTGATTTGGGTAAATCGGCATTGCGGCAACCTCTGGAGGCTGCCAAAGATTCCAGTCTGTTCATGGTAAATGGCCTGTTGCAGATTCTCGGTAAGATGAAGCACTCTAGGAAAGAAATTTACGGCGCCAACGTAGTGGTGCTTGCCAGCGCCAGCAAGGCCGAGGGGAAAACCTTTCTCAGTCTTGCTCTGAGCGGAGCTTTGGGCCAGGGTGGTCGACACAGAATCCTGCTAGTCGATGCCAACCTGAATGATGCGGATATCACTAATCTGCTGAACTTGTCCGGCAACTCCGGTTATGTTGATGCAATGATTGACGGGAAGGGCGTGGAAGAACGTATCGTGAAGAATTGCTATCGTGGCTGTGACGTTTTGCCTGCGGGCAGTCTTGGGCAAATTGATGCGCTGGGTTTTTATGGCGAGGAGTTGGCGAGCAATATTGAACGGCTACGCAATCTGTATGATTTTATCATCATCGATACAGCCCCCATTCTATCCAGCAAAGAGGCGTTGATTTGCGGCATGTCGGCTGACAGCGTACTGGTCGTGGTTTCCGCCGGGCATACTCGTAAAGTTATGGTGCAGTCAGCGGTACAGCGCCTGCTGGAAGTGGGCGTCACTCCGGAAGGCGTCATAATCAACCGCAAAAAAGAACTTCTGCCTGCCTTTATCTACCGCAACGTGTGATTGATTATTCATGATTGCCACTGCATTGCCGGGCCCGTCGCTCCTGAGGCGTTCTTTTGAGGCCTTACTGGTCTTGGGGCTGGCGGGTAGTTTGGGGCTGGCATTGGGTTTGCTCGGCGGGCTGGATGCAAAGTACCAGTTGGCTTTCGTAGTCGGCGGAATTTTTCTCGGTGCGTTGGTTTTATTTCCGGAACGACGACTATTGTGCCTGTTGTTATGGATACTGATCCAACCGCTCAGCATCGAGAAAGTATTTTACGTCAACGCGATTTATCAAGGCTTTGTACCACAAGCTATCGTGATCAATGCGGGCGATGCACTGCTGGTATTGCTGGCTGGCTTCATGTTAGTGGAATCCCTGTTTACACACCGCAAGGTGTGGCACTGGCCAACCTTTGCTACTCTGTTTGGCCTGTATTTGCTGTGGGCTCTGCTGTCGGCATTGATGCATGGCGTATTCCTCGATACCGGTTACACCGGATCAACTCCCTGGGCTTTGATACATTATGTTCGCGCCTTGCTGTTTATTGTTGTGGTGCATTCGGCGATCAGAACACGTGCCGAATTGATATGCGTGCTGGTTGCACTGGCTTGTATTGTGTTGGGCGAAGCGATTCTGGTGGCGTTATCGTATGTTACCGGGGAGTTGTTTAATTTTGCCCGGCTGACTGGACAGACACCCATGCTGGAGTTGCAAACTTTTTCCAGTGCGGATGGCAAAGTGGCGCGCGGCGTGGGCACGTTGGGCCATACCAATCAGCAGGCAGCGTTTCATACCTTTTATACTTTGCCACTGATTGCATTGCTGGTGGTGCGCAATACCTGGTTTCGAGTGGCGGCACTGGTAGTGATTGGGGCAAGTGCTATTGCAGTGCTGTTATCTTTTTCGCGCTCGGCCTGGATGTCATTTGCACTGGCACTGATGCTGGTTTTTGTGATGGCCTGGTATCGTCGCGAGATTGCGCCAGTTGCATGGCTGACGGGGGCTGTCATGGCAGTCATGATGGTATTTGTGCTGGGCGCTTTGGCTGAACCGATCTATGAACGTATTGCGCACGGTGATGATGGTGCGACCGACTCACGTCTGCGTATGATTGATTTGGCAACCGATCTCTTTTTGTCTCACCCGATAGTGGGCGTTGGTCCCGGTGAATTTTCTGAAGCCTCGATATTGCAGTACCCGCCAGACTTCAAGGAAAATGAGTGGGTGCCCGTGTCTGAAAAGCCTATGGTGCCAACTGTTGGGCGCCTGGAAGTGATACGTTTTGTGAAAGAAGGCGCAGAGCCTTTGACGTCACCATTGCCAGTGCATAACAAATACATGCTGACTCTTTCAGAGTTGGGGGTGGTAGGGTTGCTGCTCTGGCTGGCAATATACGCCCATTTATTTCGCGAATCCCTGGCTTGCTCACGCGCTCAGGACACAGTGCTGCGTTACGTTGGTGTGGCAGGAATAGCGGCGATGGTGGCATCAATGTCTTATATGATGCTGGATTTGTTTGCTGATGATAAGTCGGTGCAAATCCTGTTTTTCGTACCCCTTATCGTGACGGCGGCAGCACGTATTGTCCGTGAATCAGAGCGTAATGCCGACGAAGAAATGATTTTAGATTTTTTGAAAGAGTGAAAGAATGGATCCAGCTATAGCCAGATTACCCGGGCGTATTCGTTACTGGATGACGCCATTATTTGAACATTGTCCCGAATGGTTTTTCCCTTTTCGGAAACGTTTGATTCATGTCTATGTGGTGGGTATGCCGCGCTCAGGTACGGTTTCGCTTTATGATATTTTTACAACCGGATTTCGTGCCGACCACGAACCGGAAAGCCGGTTTCTCACCCGCAAGGTGGTGGCCTATCGCATGAAGCGATTGGACGAGCAAGGTATGCGCCGCTATCTGCGTCACCGTGACCGCCGCCTGGGCTTGGAACTAGACACGTCTTATCTGAACGGCGAAGTGGTGGAGCTGCTGGCCGATGAATTTCCAGATGCACGCTTTATCCTGACCATTCGGGATGCCATGTCATGGACCGATTCTATGATGAACTTCCTGTTGAACAAGCCGGAGTTCATGACATCACGCAAACCGCATATCCGCGAACATATGGAAGTGCAATTTGGCTCGCCTCCCTATGTGTATGCCACAGAAGAGGAGATATTGCAAAAAAATGGTCTGCATCCGCTGTCGCGCTATCTGAAATACTGGACTGAGCACAACCAGCGTGTGCTTAATCTTGTGCCACCTGAACGTTTGCTGGTGATCAAAACTACCGACATCGGTCAGAGTAGTGGTGCCATTGAAACCTTCCTGAATTTGCCACCCAACAGCCTGGGCAAGGCGGTTCATTCCAATTCGGCGCCAGCCCATCATTCATTGCTCAAACAAATTCCAGACGAATTTGTTCGCGCTCAGGTTCGGGAACATTGCGGTGAATTGATGAAAAAATATTTCCCGGAAGTGGAGGAGCCGTTGGGATGAACCTCATGCGGGTATGCCAACTTCCATGACGGGCATGAAAACCGATTCGGTCGCCAATGGCGGTGTCACTATCATACTGGCTCGCGTCATCGGTATGGGTTGTGCGTTCCTGTTGTTCGTTCTGCTGGCTCGCCAATCCGATATACAGGCCGGGGTGTTTCGTGCGGCAGTCACTTTCATGGTGATTTCGGAGTTTATCGGGTTACTGGGTACCCAGCGCTGGCTAGTGGTGGCGATCGCACCAGAGGGGCCGAACCGCTGGCAACTATTTCTCGCCGGCAGCGCGTTGGCTGTGATGACCGCCGTACTGATTGCGCTTGTCTATCTGGGTATTTCATTCTCGGGAGTGTATGGCGAAGATATTTCACACGGTTTGCTATTGGTCGCACTGGCCACTTTGCCTGCAGCCTTGCTCACTAATGTGCAGACTACTCTGGTGGGCATAGGCTTGAGTCAACGCATGGGTCTGCTCAACTTGCTGGAGAACGTGGTGCGTTCGGTAGTTAGCATAGCCTGCGTGCTTTACGGCCTGAGTGTGTTGAGCGTTATTGTGGTGTTTGTGGTGTGCCGCTGGCTGGTGACATTGTTCGGACTCGTTATGGTGTTTCGTCAATTAAAAGGTTCCGGCTGGTGGCCACAAAGCGGACTTTTGCACAGGCTGATCCGGCAAGTGCCTAGATTTGCACTGATCATGGTGGCGTTTCTGCTGATACGCAACGCTGCGCTAGTGTTGTTGCCAGCCTTGGTTGATGAGCGTGAAGTGGCCTTGTTTGCGGTACCTTACCAACTCTATGATCTCGCACTGCTGGTGCCAACCATACTGGCAATCAGTTCCAATTTCCTGTTTGTCACCTGTGCGGAGCGTGGAAATGGGGCGTTGCGTTGGGTCGTCACTCAATTGTGGTCTCTTACCTCGGTATTCTTGCTGCCATTGGTTATGCTGTCGCTGGTTTTTGGACCTGATCTGCTGCATACCGTGTTTGGCCAACGTTACGATGCCTCAGTTCCGGCATTATATTTGCTGATGCTGGCAACCCCCTTGATGGCACTCGATCAGGTGCTCTCGCAAACCATGCAGTCAACCAAACGTTTTCGTGAAGACGCGATTTCGATGCTGTTCGGCGCCAGTGCAGTTTTGCTCGGCACGATAGTGCTGGGAGGTGTGTGGGGTGCGACTGGAGCAGCGCTGACCTTGCTGGTTACACTGGTTCTGATCTTGTTTGTACGTTTTGTGCAACTGCGGACTCTGATTTCTGCCGGTTTTATGTTCAGGTTGGTTTGGCGCCCTGTAGTGGCCACTGTTTTGGTCGGTGTGCTGTGCTGGCTGGTGCGCAATTTTATATTGCAAAGCTCCCCTTTTTTACTCGCTTGGGGCTGGCTCCCTGTATCTTTGGCCGCAGTGCCGACTTATCTGCTGGTGCTCCAGCGGCTTGGTGGTCTGAAGACCAGCAAGCGTGGGCGAGTTCGGCAATTTTTATTAAGCCGCCATGTCGCCAACCCTATTGATCTAGTCGAGGACAAATATGAATGACATTCCTCTGCAATCCCATACGTTGCGCCAGGCCCTGTCACTAGTGCGTCAGGATCTCGACCGGCGCTTGTTGTTGCAGGGACTCCGGCCAAGCTACTTTACCTATCTTGGAGCTGTGTTGCATCGCGGCGGCATGGCGGTTCTGCTGTTTCGGCTGCTCGACTATGTGGATACCCGTGGCTGGCGGATAGCGCTCAAACTCGGGCATCTGGTGCAGTATCATTTTGGGCGCGCCGAGATTCATTCTGGCGCACGTATTGGCCCGGGGTTGGTCTTGCCTGATATCGGGGGGGTGGGTATCCCCAAGTTTTGCGAGATTGGGCGTAATTGCACATTTGTAGGCCCTGCCCTGTTAACTGTGGGGGGTATGGAAGGAATAGATTTGAGCACGGACCGCATTATTATGGGCGACAATTGTGTGGTGGGCAGCAATGTGCGCATTATGGGGGCTGTAACCTTGGGCCATGGCACCCAAATCAAAGCTGGCTCTGTAGTCATAACCTCATTTCCCAAAGAAGGTTATTTGCTCTCCGGTATACCTGCGCGTCGGCGAGCGGTGTTACCGCTTGCAGCTATCCGGAATTGGAGCCCGTTACGGGCTCAGTCGTTAAACGAAACCATTGTTAATTCCGGAAAACGATAATCATGAGCCAATCGTTGATTCAAACGCTAGCACTGTTGCGGCAGGATATTGCGTCCCGCTGCGAGTATGAACAAAAACCGATCTCCACGCTCAGCACGCTCAAGATGCTATTGAATCCTGGCGTATTGTGCATTGTGCTGTTTCGTTTTCAGGTGTTCTTCTACCAGCACTACCTGAAACCGATTGCGGGTCTGATCGAATATTTTAATATCATCATGTTTTCAGTGGCGATTGATTCGCGCGCCAGAATAGGTGAAGGGTTGGTGATCATCCATGCGCACTCAATTTATATCAGCCAGCATGTCGTGGTGGGGCGTAACTTTATTATGTTTCACCAGAATTCAGTGGGGTTCTCGCCATTTTTTGAAGAAGAGCTGGCCGCTGCGCAGAAAGAACAGAATGAGGCACAAAATCCAATGGAGCCGCTACGCGCCCCGATGATTGGAGATAATGTCATCCTTGGTGCGGGCGCAGCCATCTACGGTCCAATTACGGTGGGAGACGGTTGCAAGATCGCGGTTAATTCTGCGGTAGATACCAGTTGCCCGGCCAATAGTGTGATGTTTGGTGTTCCCGCGCGCCAAGTGTCAAAAACATGAACGCGCCCGAGTTGTCCATCGTCATCGTCAGTTTTAATACCCGCGAAATATTGCGGGAATGTCTGCAGGCTGTATACAAATTCACTACCGGCATTACCTTCGAAGTGATCGTAGTCGATAACGCTTCGCAGGATGGCAGTCCGGTTATGGTGCGTGAAGCGTTTCCCCAGGCGCGCTTGGTCGAACTGAATGAGAACGTCGGTTTTGGGATGGGCAACAATGCGGGTGTCAAGGCAGCGCGTGGCCGTCACCTGTTTTTATTGAACAGCGACGCCGTCCTGTTGGAAAACACCCCATTGGCACTCTCGCGGCATCTGCAACAACACCCTGACATTGCTTGTCTGGGGCCTCAAATTATCTGCCCCGACGGGCAATTACAATTAAAGGCATTTGGACATCTGCCTAGCCCTTGGCGTTTGTTGATGCAAAGCTCAGGACTGGCTTACCTGGGCTTACGCATATTCGAGGGAGTGGATGGTGTACGGCGAGTGGCGCCAGAAATGGATGTTGGATGGATTTCTGGAGTGTGCCTATGCCTACGACGCGAAGACTATCTTGCCATGGGAGGTTTTGATCCACGTTTTTTTATGTATGCGGAAGATGTCGCTTTGTGTGGGCAATTGCATCGCAAAAGAGGCCGCATAGTGTTACTTGACCGTTTCGATGTATTGCATTACGGGGGGGCAGCCTCACCTGACTTAAATTCGCGGGTAAGAAATGCCGTATGGCAACAAAGGCATATTTTGCAGGTGTGCCAGGATGAGTATGGTCACTACGCATGTTTTGTTTCTACTTTCGCTGTTACGATTGGACTGTTGCTGCGCCTTGTCGTTGCGCTGGCACTCCTGCCTGCGCAAGGTGTGCGGCAGAATATTGGGCTGCATACTAGCCGGGCGCGCTTGCTGGATATTTTGGGCTGGCGCACAGTTCCAACGTCTCCGCAAGCCGCGCCACGAGGGGGCTAACATGCGCATCGGTATTGATGCACATGTACTATTGAGCCTTACATAATTGATGACACAAACCTAAGCGAGAACAGCAGCATGGAGGGTGTCCTGAATTTTGACCTTCCCCCGAAAAATAGTCTTCCAAGGGTGACGTAAAATTAACGTTACTT
>CAYGIF010000046.1:0-15945 GCA_964349865.1 uncultured Gallionella sp.
TCGAGACGCTGTATGGGCGCGACAATCAAAGCGATGTGACCGGCACGGCCACCGGTTTCACCGACCTCGACCGCATGACCTCAGGCTTGCAGGCCGGCGAGCTGATCATCGTGGCGGGTCGCCCGAGCATGGGCAAGACCGCGTTCTCCATCAACATCGCCGAGAACGTGGCATTGGACAGCAAGCTGCCGGTCGCGATTTTCAGCATGGAAATGGGCGCCTCGCAACTGGCGATGCGTATGCTCGGCTCGGTCGGCAAACTCAACCAGCATGACCTGCGCACCGGACGTTTGCAGGATGACGATTGGGGACGATTGACCCACGCGCTCGGCAGGCTCAACGATGCGCCGATCCATATCGACGAAAGCGCCGCTCTTTCCGCCTTGGAGGTGCGCGCCCGTTCGCGCCGCCTGCATCGTCAGCATGGCGGGCTGGGCCTGATCGTGGTGGATTATTTGCAATTGATGAGTTCCAACGCAGGCAAAGCCAGCGAAAACCGCGCCACGGAAATTTCGGAAATCTCCCGTTCCCTGAAGGCATTGGCGAAGGAATTGCATGTGCCGGTGGTTGCGCTGTCGCAGTTGAACCGCAGCCTGGAGCAACGCCCCAACAAACGCCCGGTGATGTCAGATTTGCGCGAATCCGGGGCGATCGAACAGGATGCCGACTTGATCCTGTTCATCTACCGCGATGAAGTCTATAACAGCGATTCCCCCGACAAAGGCAAGGCCGAAATCATCATCGGCAAACAGCGTAACGGCCCGATTGGCAAAGTCGAACTGGCGTTCCGCGGCGAGTACACGCGCTTCGATAATCTGGCCTCCGGCGGCTATTGATCCGCCTTATTTCCCGCTCCCTGTAGATTGGGCTTAACAGGCTTGCAATGCGGCAAGGGCCGCGTCGTAATTCGGTTCGCTTTTGATCTCGCTGACCAATTCGGTATAACGCACCACATTGTTGCCATCCAGTACGATCACGGCGCGGGCCGCAATTCCGGCCAGCACGCCATCGGCGATTTCCACGCCGTAGTTGCGCATGAATTCCCGGCCACGCATGGTAGACAGATTGATCACCTTGTCCAATCCTTCGCTGGAACAGAAACGCGCCATCGCGAACGGCAAATCGGCGGAGATGTTGATCACCACGGCATTGGCCAGGCTGCTGGCGGCCTGGTTGAAGCGGCGCGCGGAAGCCTGGCAGGTCGGCGTGTCCAGGCTGGGCACGATGTTCAGCACTTTGCGCTTGTTGCCGAAACTGGCCAGCGTGATGTCCTGCAAATCCTTGTTCACCAGCGAGAAGGCAGGCGCGGTTTGCCCGGCTTGCGGGAAATTGCCGTGCAATTGGACTGGTGATCCGCCGAGTGTTGTGCTTTGTTTCATGTTGTTCTCCTTGGTTAAAGTACATAGCGTTGCAAATTTTCAATGCTTATAGCTTAAATGAAATTTAGGTTAAAAAACCATGACGCACGTCAACTAAGCTGCTTTGACTTTGAAGTGTTGTTATTTCGGTTGCCAATAAATTGAGGTAATCCGCTCTTGAAACCGCGTGCGATTTTTGTTTGAAGCCAGCAACGCTTTCGGATACAATGCGCGTCGTTTTAGGCGCGTAGCTCAGCTGGTTAGAGCACTTGGTCGACATCCAAGGGGTCGTTGGTTCGAGTCCAATCGTGCCTACCAAAAAATCAAGGGGTTAGGCTAAAAGTCTAGCTCCTTTTTCTTTCCCTGTAGTAAAAAACGCACCACTTTCGAGTGTGATCTCAGCCAATACAGCAGGCCTACGATCTACCCATTGCGCAAGATGCTCACTGGATAAGTGCGCATATTTCTGCACCATCTCCGGCGATGACCACCCGCCCAATTCCTGCAACACATGCAACGGAGTGCCTTCTTGAATGTGCCAGCTTGCCCAAGTGTGCCTGAGGTCATGCCAGCGGAAATTCTCGATACCTACCCGCTTTAAAGCTTTGTGCCATGCCTTGGTGTTCACCTGATGCACAGGCTTACCCCTGAAGCTGAACACATTGGCCTGATGCTTGCCGATCTGTTTGCGCAGCACTGCAACCGCTACGCTCGACAGTGGAACGGGAATCGCCTTTCTGGCCTTGGCTTGATCGGGGTGTATCCATGCCGTCCTGCGCACTAAATCTACCTGTGACCATTGCAGGCCAGTGACATTGGAACGCCGCAAGCCTGTTTCCAGACTGAAGAGCACCATGTCAGCCAGGTGCGGAGGCAAATCGGCAATCAACCTGTCGGCTTCATTCCGTGTGATCCACCGCACCCGCTTGGTCGGTTCTGGCAGCATACGTACCACCGGAACACGATCAATCCATTCCCATTCGTTGCAGGCCTTCCTGAGGATGATCCGAACCACTTCAAGCACGCGATTGACCGTAGAGTTTTCGACACCCTCGGCCTGTTTCGCGGCAGAAAGCTTGTCCAGCAAATCCCGCTTGATTGTCTGCAACTCGACACCGTTCAGGTACTGATCCAGCCAGCGCAAATGGTAAATATCGCTGACCTGCGAGGCTTTGTGTTTCGTCTCGCCCAGATACCGCACAACAGCATCGTTCCACTTATAGATCGGCTTGGCTCCCAGCCCATGAACGAACAGCCGCTCATCGGCGGGCAAGCGGGCTGGCCTGAAGCGTTGCAAGCGTGGTTGATCGAGGGGCAGGGCATACACCCCGGCAATGGCATCCCACAGCGGCTGGTTAGGCCAGCGATCCCGCTTGCTGTCGTTGGGGTTGGGAATGGATAGGCGCAGCCAGTCATGCGTCAGGTAATGCCATAGCGCGGCCTGTTTGCTAAGTAAATCCGACAGGCTGATGATGCCCAGCTCCTTGAGCGTTTGTTTCTCGGTTTGGAATTCCATGCGCCAAACTTTTTCGCCAAGCTGCCAGCCGTTGGTTTGCCATAGCCCGAACAGATAGGTTTTTTGCGATTTGTTGACGATCTCGATAACTTTTTCATACAGGCGGGCGTGCAGATTGCCACCCATGCCGATCACCCAGCCCGTGAAAGGTTCGTCCAGTCGGCAATCGAAATACTTCGCCATCTGGTTTGCCCGCGTGATCCAGTCCGGCTGTTCAATGTTGGCGAGATTGTCGGCACAGACGAAATCAAGAAACAAATCAGCACGGCTGACACTGGCATCACCGTCAACGATGCCCAGCGTATTGATGACCATGCGCAAATCCAGTTCGGCAGCTTCCACGCCGACTGCCGCGAGGTATTCGCTGGAAATCTGCACATGCGCCATCGGCAGCGTTTTGGATTGCTTGCGGTTGATTTTGATGAAAAAGCAGTTATCAATGATTCAGCTATCCTCGCCCGCTTCTTTACAAAACAAGAGGTTGCAAAAATGAGAAATGGGTCGAAATATTGCTTGCAAAAAAATACTGACACACTAGAATTAGTCAAAATGATGCATCTAACCACAATATGTTGTGTTTTTTAGGCTTTTTCGCCTAACGTGTAAGGAGAATAGCATGAGAAGAAGATCAGCTCTTATGACGCCACCCGCCCTTCAGTCATAAGAGCCAAAAAAGAAGGCTCGCAATTAGCTAATCCTTGTGGGGAGACTAATTGCGAGCCGGTAGGGGCCAATTAACGTAGAGTGTTGACGCAATCTACTTTTTAACTGGCAGCTAATGCTGACTCATTTGATCCTAGAGGTCAATACCGTTAGTAAGGGCTGTAACAAAAGGAATTAAATTATGACAAAGACTCATCATGTTGTACCCAATCCGAAAGGCGGCTGGGATGTTAAAGTTGGCGGCGGTGAAAAAGCTATAAAACACTTTGAAACCAAGCAGCCCGCAATTGACACCGCTCGTGATATTAGCCGCAACCAACATTCTGAACTTCTCATCCATAATAAAAATGGACAGATAGGTCAGAAGGACAGTCACGGCCATGATCCACGAAAAACAAAGGGCTAACTGCCACGTAATACAAGCAGTAATGAGTCCCCGCTTCGGCGGGGTCTTTTTTGTAATACACTCACGCAATTCTAAAAAAGCGGGGCGGATAAGCGGTGGCTGATAATTACGAACAATATAGCCGCGATGAACTGTTGCGCTTATTGCGTGAGCGTGACCGCAAGCCGAAATTCGGGCTGGTGTGGGAACGCAACGAGATCGAGCATGACAAGAGTCTGAACGATGATTTTGTGGCGCTTGATCTTGACCCCGGCCTTTCCTGCGGCGATGCGCCGTTTGAAAATCTCATCATCGAAGGCGACAACTTTGACGCTCTGCGCTATCTGCGCATGACCCATGCAGGACGGGTGAAGTGCATCTACATTGACCCGCCTTACAATACCGGCAACCGCGACTTCATCTATAACGACCGTTTCGTGGACAAGGATGATGTCTACCGGCATTCAAAGTGGCTGGAATTCATGTATCGGCGGCTCACGCTGGCGAAGGATTTGCTGGCAGAGGATGGGGTAATTCTACTTTCTATCAACGATGAAAACCGATCACGGCTTGAGTTGCTAATGGAGAGCGTGTTTCCAAGCATGAGGGTGGGAAGCCTTGTGTGGAGGACGAAGGATACAGGCAATGATCTTTCACAACGATTTAGTCATGTGCATGAGCATGTGCTGGCTTATGCCAATATTGGATTTAAGTTCAATGGACGAGCCACGGATCGTAGTAAGTTTCGCAACCCGGACAATGATCCAAGGGGTGACTGGTCGCCACAGCCATTGACCAAAGCGCACACCTACAAGGAACGTGGAAACACCTATTACCCGATTCAAGACCCCAGCACTGGATATTGGTATCCGTGTGACCCCAATCGGGTATGGGCATATGCGTCAGAAAAAGAAATACGCAAACGTCTGGATGGTGACGAAGCGGCTGTTGAGGCTGCGTTGAAAGGCTTGCGCAGCGACACCATTGAGCAATTGATTGAGAAAAAGCTGATCTACTTTTCATCTTGCAAGCCGTCTGAGGTCATGCAGTTTGCGAGCCGCGAAGAATTGCTTGCCGCAGTCAAAGCAGGTAAGGGGCCAATGCTCCCAAAAAAGAAAACCCAGCTCTTTAAGGAAGACTTGCCCGACTTGGATTTTTGGGTTGGCAAGCCAATTGCGGTTGGACGACCTTCGCGCAAAGAACTTTGGACAGCAAGACCTGAGGAAGATCGAATCGCTCCGTTAAGTAGCTGGATTGCAGGAGTGTTCAATTGGCACAACAGCGATGCTCTTGTGCGGGGCGTTGACACAGACTTGCTATGCAAGACTGTGGCGGCTGTAGTAAAATTCGTACCACTTTCACGCTTTTGATGCTGTTCCTGTAACTGTTTTGGACTGCTTTAGAGTGTGGCGAACACTGTAAGGTGTTGATAAATATAAGTACCGATTGTGACAGACCCGCTCGACATCCAAGGGGTCGTTGGTTCGAGTCCAATCGTGCCTACCAACATTTTGAGTGCGGCAATGCCGCACTTTTTATTTTTGGAAGAGCAATATGCCAGTCATTACCTTGCCGGACGGTTCGCAGCGCAGTTTTGCGCAACCTGTCACCGTCGCCGATGTCGCGCTCAGTATCGGCGCGGGCTTGGCGCGCGCCGCATTGGCGGGCAAGGTGGACGGCAAGCCGGTGGATACCTCGCATCTGATTGCGCAGGATGCCGCGTTGGCGATTGTCACCGACAAGGATGCTGACGGCGTGGAAATCATCCGCCATTCGACCGCGCACTTGCTGGCCCATGCGGTGAAGGAGTTGTTCCCCGATGCGCAGGTGACCATCGGGCCGGTCATCGAGAACGGTTTCTATTACGATTTTTCCTACAAGCGTCCGTTCACGCCGGAAGACCTGGCGGCGATCGAAAAACGCATGGGCGAGCTCGCCAAACTGGATCTGCCGGTGGCGCGCCGCGTGCTGCCGCGCGACGAGGCGGTGGCTTACTTCAAGCATATCGGCGAGCAGTACAAGGCCGAGATCATCGGGTCGATCCCGGCGGATCAGGACGTGTCGCTATACAGCGAAGGCGAGTTCACCGATCTGTGCCGCGGGCCGCATGTGCCGTCCACCGGCAAGCTGAAGGCGTTCAAGCTGATGAAGCTGGCCGGAGCCTATTGGCGCGGCGATTCGAAGAACGAAATGTTGCAGCGCATCTACGGCACGGCCTGGGCGAAGAAGGAAGAGCTGGATGCCTATCTGCATCAGATCGAGGAAGCCGAGAAACGCGATCACCGCAAGCTCGGCAAGCAACTGGAATTGTTCCACATGCAGGATTCGTCGCCCGGCATGGTGTTCTGGCACCCCAAGGGCTGGACGCTGTGGCAGGAAGTCGAACAGTACATGCGCCGCAAATTCCGCGAGCACGACTATAAGGAAGTGCGCACGCCGACCATCATGGATAGAACCCTGTGGGAGAAATCCGGCCACTGGGAAAACTATCACGACAACATGTTCACCACCTGTTCGGAAAACCGTGATTATGCGGTGAAACCGATGAATTGCCCCGGCCACGTGCAGATTTTCAATCACGGTTTGCACAGCTACCGCGACCTGCCGCTGCGATTGGCGGAGTTCGGCTCCTGCCACCGCAACGAGACATCCGGTTCGCTGCACGGCCTGATGCGGGTGCGCGGTTTCACCCAGGACGATGCGCATATTTTCTGTACCGAGGATCAGGTGCAGTCCGAAGTGTCGCGTTTCATCGTGATGCTGAACGAAGTGTATCGGGATTTTGATTTCAACGAGGTGCTGGTCAAGCTGTCCACCCGTCCGGATAAGCGGGTCGGTTCCGATGAAACCTGGGATAAGGCCGAGGCCGGTCTGGCATCGGCGTTGCAGCAGAACGGACTAGCTTATGACATTCAACCCGGCGAGGGCGCGTTCTATGGACCCAAGGTCGAATTCACGCTGAAGGACAGCCTCGGACGCCTGTGGCAGTGCGGCACGATCCAGCTGGATTTCAACCTGCCGGTGCGTTTGGGCGCCGAGTTTGTCGATGAAGACAACAGCCGCAAACCACCGGTGATGCTGCACCGCGCGATACTCGGCTCGATGGAACGCTTCATCGGTATCCTGATCGAGCACCATGCCGGCGCATTCCCGTTATGGCTGGCGCCGGTACAGGTGGCGCTGATGAACATCTCGCAGGCGCAGGAAAAATATGTGATGCAGGTGGCGCAATCGCTGCGCGCAGCCGGGTTGCGTGTGAAATTGGATTTGCGTAATGAGAAGATTACCTATAAAATCCGCGAACATAGCTTGCAGAAATTACCTTATCAGCTGATCGTCGGCGACAAGGAAGTGGCTGGAAGTTTGGTGGCCGTGCGTACCCGCAGTGGTGAAGATCTCGGGCAGATGACGCTGGAAGCATTGCTTCAGCGTTTGCAAGCAGAAATCGATAACGGGTAGCACGGCTTGATATTGTCCAAGTGGAGATATTGCAATAGCACAAGATAAATCGCAGCGCATCAATGAGATGATTACCGCACCGCAAGTGCGACTGATTGGTGTTGAAAAGGAGCCCCTCGGGATTGTTGCCATCGCGGAAGCGTTGCGTTTGGCGGGTGAAGCAGAACTGGATCTGGTGGAGATTTCGCCGTTGGCGGATCCGCCCGTCTGCCGCATCATGGACATCGGCAAATTCAAATATGCCGAAAGCAAGAAACAGCACGAGGCCAAGCTCAAGCAGAAACAAGTCCAGATCAAGGAAATCAAGTTTCGTCCGGGTACGGATGAAGGCGACTACAACATCAAGTTGCGCAACTTGATCAAGTTTCTGGAAGACGGCAATAAGACCAAGATCACGCTGCGTTTTCGCGGCCGCGAAATGGCCCACCAGGAGATCGGCATGCGCTTGATCGAGCGCGTCAGGGGTGACTTGATAGAGTATGGCGTGGTCGAGCAGTTTCCCAAGATGGAAGGCCGGCAGATGGTGATGGTGTTGTCGCCTAAAGGAAGCAAGAAGTAAATCGAAACTTAAAATTGGTTCGAGCAGAAAATTCAAGTTGTTTCGGCAGAAAGGGGATGGCCGAGGCGATGAGGTAAATAGTTCCCCGATAAAAAGTGGCGTATGGGTTATCAAGTTTTTCCACTGGAAAACACCTGCCGCCATAACTTAAGGAGCAATCATGCCCAAGATGAAAACCAAAAGCGGTGCGGCCAAGCGTTTCACGATCCGCGCCGGTGGCAGCGTCAAACGCTCGCAAGCGTTCAAGCGCCATATCCTGACCAAGAAGACCACCAAGAACAAACGTCAGTTGCGCGGCACGGCTGAAGTCCACGCAACCAATACAGCATCGGTTCGCGCCATGATGCCTTACGCATAAGGAGCAGACCATGCCAAGAGTAAAACGTGGAGTAACAGCGCGCGCCAGCCATAAGAGGGTATTGGCGCTAGCCAAGGGTTATCGCGGTCGCCGCAAGAACGTCTACCGTATTGCCAAGCAGGCGGTGATGAAAGCTGGGCAATATTCCTACCGCGACCGCCGCCAGAAGAAGCGCCAGTTCCGCACCCTGTGGATCGCGCGCATCAATGCGGCGGCGCGTGAACAAGGCCTGAGCTACAGCGTGTTCATGAATGGCCTGAAGAAAGCGAATATTCAGGTTGACCGCAAGGTATTGTCGGACATCGCCGTGTTCGACAAGGCGGCGTTTGCACAATTCGTGGTGCAAGCTAAAGCCAGCCTCGGAGTTTAAGCGCAAGCTTGAAGAACAAAGGAGGCGTTTCGCCTCCTTTTTTGTTTGTGGCATTCCCTTTGGGGTAGTGGTGTTATAGATGCAAGAGCTTCAACAAATTCTCGATCAGGCCCTGCAGCAGTTTGCCGCAATCAGCGATGAAGCTGAATTGGAGCAGGTCAAGGCAAAATATCTGGGCAAGGAGGGCAGCCTGACCGGCTTGCTCAAGGGCTTGGGCAAGCTGTCTGCCGAAGAGCGCCCGGCTGCCGGCGCGCGCATCAACCAGGTCAAGCAAGGCATCGAAGCCGCTTTGCAACAACGGCGCGATGCGTTGCAGCAAAACAAACTGGAACAGAAGCTGGCGGCGGAAGCGCTGGATGTGACCTTGCCCGGGCGCGGCTTGGACACGGGGGGGTTGCATCCGGTGACGCGCACGCTGGAGCGCATCGAACAATTGTTTCACTCGCTGGGTTTTGCCACCGCATCCGGCCCGGAAATCGAGCGCGATTTCTACAACTTCACCGCGTTGAATATCCCGGAAAATCATCCGGCGCGCGCGATGCACGACACTTTTTACATCGACCCGCAGCATGTGCTGCGCACCCATACGTCGCCGGTGCAGGTGCGCTACATGGAAGCAAATCAGCCGCCGCTGAAGATCATTTCTTCCGGGCGCGTTTACCGTGTCGATTCCGATGCCACCCATTCGCCGATGTTCCATCAGGTGGAAGGTCTATGGGTCGATGAACAGATCAGTTTCGCCAATCTCAAAGGTGTGGTGCAGGATTTTTTACAGCGCTTTTTCGAGCGCGACGATCTGCAAGTGCGCTTTCGCCCGTCGTTTTTTCCGTTCACCGAGCCATCGGCTGAAATGGATATGAGCTGGAACGGCGGCTGGCTGGAGATCGGCGGCTGCGGCATGGTGCATCCCAACGTGCTGAAACACGTCAACATCGACAGCGAAAAATATCTCGGTTTCGCGTTCGGCCTAGGCGTGGAACGCCTGGCGATGCTGCGTTACGGCGTGAACGACCTGCGCCTGTTCTACGAGAGCGACCTGCGCTTCCTCAAGCAATTCAATTAAGAATATCGCGATGAAATTTTCCGAGAATTGGCTAAGAACCTGGGTTAACCCGGCGCTCTCCAGCGATGAGCTGGCGCATGCGCTGACCATGGCCGGGCTGGAAGTCGAGGCGCTGGAAGATGTTGCCCCCGCGTTCGATAACGTGGTGGTTGCCGAAGTGCTGGAAGTCGTCAGGCATCCCGACGCGGATCGGCTGAACATCTGTCGGGTGAACGTCGGCGAGGCGCAGCCACTGACCATCGTCTGCGGCGCGGCGAATGTCGCGGTCGGCGTGAAGGTTCCGTGCGCGCGCATCGGCGCGGTGCTGCCACCAAGCAGTGATAATGAAAAAGGCTTCGCAATCAAGCAGGCCAAGGTGCGCAACGTCGAGTCGTTCGGCATGCTGTGCTCCGAAAAGGAGCTGGGACTGGCCGAAGAAAGCCAGGGATTATGGCTGTTGCCTAAAGATGCGCCGGTGGGCAGAACGCTGCGCGAGTATCTGGAACTGGATGACAAGTTATTTACGCTCAAGCTCACGCCGAACCGCAGCGATTGCTCCGGCATGGTCGGCATAGCGCGCGAAGTCGCGGCGCTGACCGGCAGCGCGCTCAAGCCATCGGATATTCAAACCCAGCCTGTTTCACTCTCCGAACAATTGCCGGTGCATGTGGCCGATGCGCAGGCTTGTCCGCTATATTGCGGCCGCCTGGTGCGCGGCGTGAATGCCGCTGCGCCTACGCCGGCCTGGATGCTGCGCCGCCTGGAGCGCAGCAGCCTGCGCGGCATCAGCGTCGTGGTGGACATCACCAACTACGTGATGCTGGAAATGGGTCAACCGCTGCATGCTTTCGATGTGGCACAACTGTCCGGCGGCATCACGGTGCGCAGGGCGCGCAACGGCGAAGAGCTGACCTTGCTCAACGAGCAGGCAGTGAAGCTGGACGAGGAGGTGCTGGTCATCGCCGACGATGCGCGCGTGCTGGCGCTGGCGGGCATCATGGGCGGGCAGGGCAGCGGCGTGGAGACGACGACGCAGGACGTATTCCTGGAGAGCGCCTTTTTCCATCCCGATGCGATTGCCGGCAAGGCGCGCCGCTTCGGCCTGGCGACCGATTCTTCGTTCCGCTTCGAGCGCGGCGTGGATTTTGCGGCGACGCGCCAAGCGCTGGAGCGCGCCACGCAACTGCTGCTGGAAATCTGCGGCGGCAGCGCCGGATCGATCAGCGAAGCGCGCGGCGAACTGCCGAAGCGTACAGCGATTGCATTGCGCCGTTCGCGCGTCGCGCGGGTGCTAGGCATCGCGCTGGACAACGCGCAGATTGCCATGCTTTTGCAGCGCCTGCAATTCGGATTCGCGGCGAATGGCGACGATTACCGCGTGACACCGCCGAGCTTCCGTTTCGATCTGTCCATCGAGGCAGACCTGATCGAAGAGCTGGCGCGCCTGCATGGCTACGACAACATCCCCGCGCTGGCGCCGCAGGCCGCGCTGGCCATGCTGCCGTATAGCGAACTGCAACGCCCGCTGGCGCGCATCCAGCAGATTCTGGTTGCGCGCGACTACCAGGAAATCGTCAGCTACGCGTTTGTCGAAGAGCAGGCCGAGCGCGAATTATGCGGCAACGACAAAGCTGTTGCGCTGCAAAACCCGATCGCCAGCAATCTGGCGGTGATGCGCAGCAGTTTGATCGGCGGGTTGGTTGGCGCGTTGCGTTATAACCTGAACCGCAAACAGCCGCGCGTGCGCCTGTTCGAGGTCGGCGCGTGCTTTGCCAAGGCTGACAACGAGTATATGCAGAGCCAGTGCTTGTCGGGCATTGCCTACGGTGCAGACCTGCCCGAACAATGGGGCGCAGCCGCCAAACCCGTCGATTTTTACGATGTGAAAGCGGATGTCGAAGCCCTGTTTGCGCCGCAGGCGTTGCGTTTTGTTGCGGCAACCCATCCGGCCTTGCATCCCGGGCGTTCCGCGCAGATTTATTGCGGCGGGCAAGCGGTCGGCTGGCTCGGTGAACTGCATCCGCGCTGGCAGCAGCAATACGACATGGCGCAGGCCGCTGTATGGTTTGAAGTCGATCTCGGCGCGCTGATCCGGGCGGCAGTGCCACAGATGAGCGAAATCGCCAAATCCCTGCCGGTGCGTCGCGATATGGCGGTATTGGTGGACGAGGCAGTTACCGTGCAAACCTTGCTGGACGCGATACAGCAGGCTGCCGTGCCTTATGTGCAAGAGATTGCGCTGTTCGACGTGTATCGCGGCAAGGGTGTCGAGCAAGGCAAAAAAAGCCTTGCATTCCGTGTGTTATTACAAGATACTCAAAAAACGTTGACGGATTCTGAAATTGAAACAAGCGTCGCGCTGCTGGTGGATAAGCTGCAACAGCACGGTGCGCAGTTGCGCATGTAAGGGAGAAAAATGACAACAACATTAACCAAAGCCGAACTGGCTGATCTGCTGTTCGAGAAAGTCGGCCTCAACAAACGCGAAGCCAAGGATATGGTGGAAGCGTTCTTCGAAGAAATCCGCGCGCAACTGGAGCAGGGGGAGAGCGTCAAGCTGTCCGGCTTCGGCAATTTCCAGTTGCGCGACAAACCGCAGCGCCCCGGACGCAACCCCAAAACCGGCGAGGAAATCCCGATCACGGCGCGGCGCGTGGTGACGTTCCATCCCAGCCAGAAACTGAAGACCATGGTGGAAAAGTCCTATCATGGAAAGCCACAAGCCTAATTCCGAGCTCCCGCCGATTCCCGCCAAGCGCTATTTCACCATCGGTGAAGTCAGCGAATTGTGCGGGGTCAAGGCGCATGTGCTGCGCTACTGGGAACAGGAATTCACCCAGCTCAAACCGGTCAAGCGCAGCGGCAACCGTCGCTACTACCAGCACCATGAAGTGCTGCTGATCCGGCGTATCCGCGAGCTGCTGTACGAGCAAGGCTTCACCATCAGCGGCGCGCGCAACCGCCTGGGTAATCACGGCGAGGCTGAAGCCGTGCCTGCGGCGGGGTTAAATGTTGCCGTGTTACGTCACGAAATTCGCGAGATAATCGCGCTGTTGAGCGCTTAATAACACGTTACATGACCCGCTGCTCTGCTATAATCCGCGCCCTCGGGGCGTAGCGCAGCCTGGTAGCGCACTTCGCTGGGGGTGAAGTGGTCGGAGGTTCGAATCCTCTCGCCCCGACCAGATAAATCAAAAGCTCCAGTTAAATCGAAAGTTCCGGAAAATTCATTTGCCGCCTCATCCTTTCAGCCGATGCGCATCCTGATCAGCAATGACGACGGTTATTTCGCGCCCGGCCTGGTCTGCCTTGCCGAACATCTTGCGCGGGTCGCCGACATCGTGGTGGTCGCGCCGGAGCGCGACCGCAGCGGCGCAAGCAATTCCTTGACTCTGGATCGTCCGCTCAGACTGAGCCGCGCCACCAATGGGTTTTATTACGTCAACGGCACGCCGACCGACTGCGTGCATCTCGCCGTCACCGGCATGCTGGACCGGCAGCCGGACATGGTGGTGTCCGGCATCAATGCCGGCGCCAATATGGGCGACGACACCATTTATTCCGGCACAGTCGCGGCGGCAACCGAAGGATTCCTGCTCGGCATCCCCTCGATTGCGGTTTCGCTGATGGGCAATAAATTTGCCAATTATGAAACAGCCGCCAAGGTTGCCGTCGGGCTGGTGCAACGCTTTGCCGGGCAGACACACAGCCATCCCTGGCTGCTCAACGTGAACGTGCCGGATGTGCCGCACGATCGATTGCAGGGCATCGAGGTGACGCGCCTCGGCAAGCGGCACAAGGCCGAGCCGGTGGTGAAGGCCAGCAACCCGCACGGCGAAACCGTGTACTGGGTCGGCGCGGCGGGCAAGGCGCAGGATGCCGGCGAAGGCACGGATTTTTATGCGTTGGCGCAGCAGCGCGTCTCGCTCACTCCGCTGCAAATCGATCTTACCCAATACAACCAGCTCGATGCGCTGCGCGGCTGGCTCGGGCAATGAATACGCGGCTTAGCGGCATCGGCATGACCTCGCAGCGCACCCGCTTGCGTATGATCGAGCGGCTGCGCGAGCAGGGCATCAGGGACGAAGCGGTGCTGGCGGCGATGTTCGAAGTGCCGCGCCACCTGTTTGTCGATGAGGCATTGGCGAGCCGCGCCTACGATGACGTGTCGCTGCCGATCAATTTCAACCAGACCATTTCCCGGCCCTACATCGTGGCGCGCATGATCGAGGTGCTGCGCGCCGGCAAGCCGCTCGGCCGCGTGCTGGAAATCGGCACCGGCTGCGGCTACCAGGCGGCGGTGCTGGCGCAGGTGGCGAAGGAGGTCTATACCGTGGAGCGCGTCCAGCCACTGTATGAACGCGCCAGAAAGCAGTTGCGCGATTTGAAGCTGCGCAACGTCAGCGTGCGCCATGCCGACGGCAATATTGGCTTGCCCGATGCCGCGCCGTTTGACGGCATCATCATGGCTTGCGCCGCACCTGTGCTGTCCGCAGCACTACGCGAGCAGCTCGCGGTGGATGGTAGAATGGCGCTGCCGGTCGGGATGCAGGAGCAGCATCTGTATCTGGTCGAGCGCGATGCCGGTGGATTCCGCGAAACCAAACTGGAAACGGTGAAATTCGTACCGCTATTGATGGGGAAGGCATGAAATCGATTCAGCTTTATGCATTGTCGTTGGCGACGGCTGCCGTATTGGCCGGCTGCGCTTCGAGCGGACAACGTGCGCCGGTCGTCGAGCGCAGCGAAGCGCCCAGAACAAGCGTTGCCGCAGATGAGGAAGCGCGCAAAAAAGCTACGCGTGAAAAAGATTGGCGCCCCGAGGTGCATATCGTGCAGAAGGGCGATACGCTGTTCAGCATCGCCTTCAATTACGGTTTTGGTTATCACGAATTGGCCGAATTGAACGGCATCCAGGATCCCAATGTGATTCAAATCGGGCAGCAGATCCGCCTGTTTCCGGGCAGTGCGATCTCCGCTATCCGCCCTGCCGCCGCAGTCGACAGCAGGCCGATTGAACCGCCGGTCAGGGAACAGCCGAGGCTCGCGAAATACGCCTACAGCGAGGCGGCGGTGGCGCAGATCGAAAAGGTTCAGGAGCAAACCAAACCCGATGTTGCGGTTAAACCGGAAGCCAAGCCTAAACCGGAAACCAAATCAGAAATAAAGCCGGAAGCCAAACCGGATAGCGGCGCTGACGATGGCGAAGACGAAGCGCTGGAATGGAGCATGCCTGCCAAGGGCAAACTGATCGGCGAATTTTCCGAATCGGCCAACCGCAAGGGCATCGACATCGCCGGCAAGCTCGGCCAGCCGGTCACCGCCAGCGCGCCCGGCAAGGTGGTATACAGTGGCAGCGGGCTGCGCGGTTACGGCAAGCTGGTTATCATCAAGCACAACAAGACCTATCTCAGCGCCTACGCGCATAACGATCAGGTGCTGGTGAAGGAAGGGCAGACAGTCACGCGCGGGCAGAAGATCGCCGAGATGGGCAACACCGATGCCGATCAGGTCAAGCTGCATTTCGAAGTGCGGCGTTTCGGCAAGCCGGTGGATCCGGCTAAATATCTGCCGCTCGGTAAATCCTGAGTTGCCTTGAGCGACACAAAACTCAACACCGTCAACCACGACCGCGGCAGCGCGGCTTTGCGCTACGTCTACCCGGTGGTGTCGCGCCGCGCAGGCGGCGTCTCGGTTGGCATCAACCTCAACACAAACAACGCCTGCAACTGGCGCTGCATCTACTGCCAGGTTCCCGATCTGACGCGCGGCGCCGCGCCGCCGGTCGATCTGGCCGTTTTGGAAAATGAACTGCGCGGTTTTCTCGATGAACTGATGCACGGCAAATTCATGCAAAGCCGTGTTCCGGAAGGCATGCGGCGCATTAACGACATCGCGCTGTCCGGCAACGGCGAGCCGACCAGAGCCGCAGAATTTGCCCGGGTCATCGAGCTCATCGGTCGCGTGCGCCGCGAGGCCGGGCTGCCGGAAGAAGTGAAAACCGTGCTGATCACCAACGGCAGCCTGCTGCACCGCAGCGAAGTGCAGCAAGGTTTGCGCAATATGGCGCGGCTCAACGGCGAAATATGGTTCAAGCTGGATCGCGCCAGCGAAGCGGGGATGCGGCTCATCAACGACACTGGCACCAACATCGACAAAGTGCGCGACAACCTTGTGACGGCCATCGCGCTGTGCCCGACCTGGCTGCAAACCTGCTGGTTCGCGCTGGACGGCG
>CAYGIF010000047.1:0-15380 GCA_964349865.1 uncultured Gallionella sp.
ACAAGGCCGCCGTCACCGGCGACACCGTGGGCGACCCCTACAAGGACACCGCCGGCCCCGCCGTGAACCCGCTGATCAAGATCATCAACATCGTCGCGCTGATGATCGTGCCGCTGCTTTAAGCTGGGTTGTTGTAACGCAAAACAGGGCGGATATTTCCGCCCTGTTTTTTTGTGCCCAGAATGCCTGGATATTTTTAGCCATGATGCTGATGATAGATTGTGCCTATAATCAGCCCCATGTATTTAGAGCCCCGTATTACTTGAATGGGAGGCAGAAGGAATGCCGCCTCTTTAAGTTGAGTTGAAAATACTTACAGGAAATAACCCACAGAAGCAGATTATATGTAGTAATTAGGTAGGTTATTTTTCAGGGTTAACTTCAGCAGCATTAACAGAAAATGGAAGTGGTTGAGGTACAAGCTCCAAACCCATACCGGCAACACCAACGATGCCTGTTGGTATAGCATCTGTGCCTTCAGATGAAGCTCCCATGTTCATTGCGCCAAATGAAAATTTGGCTTGCAACACCCAGTGCCCTTCATGAATTCCTCGGTCTTTCAGCATCAGGGCCACTATATCTTTATTTGTAAATTCGATCCGAGTTATTTCAGCCATGACTAAGTCCTCCAGTAGGTGTTGGCCAGTAAGTAGTGGCCAGTTGCGGCGCTGGTAACAAACTTACCTGCATGCCATTTACTAATGTTGATTTTGACAATAACGAAGGGGTGAAGACGTTATTTAGTACAAACTGCGTCGAACGCCATGTGCCTACTGCACTAGCAACAGCACTGAAAACAACGTTCCCGAGCAAATTCGCCGCCTCAGTGACAACTCTTGAAATGCCATTGGTTTCTCCAGCATAGTATGCAACAGCAGTCACCAAATATTGGTTAACGCTAATATCTTCTTGGGCAGCAATTCTTGAAATCTTTGCATGAAGGGATTTTGGGAGTCGCAAAGTAACGCGACCGCTAAATTCGTCTGATGGTGCTGGATATGGAAGTGGAAATTCCTCCATTGTTTCGTCAGCAATTTTCTTTAGCGTTTGAATTGAATCTAGCACTAATGCACGCGCCGCTTCAAAGGTTTCCTCAAATGTGCTGATGTTTGGAAACTCGGCGACTCGCCCTACATATAGGATTTCGCCATCATTTTCTTCCTTGCGGATTGTAATTGTGTACGACTCTGGATCAAATTTCATTTTATATACTCCTTAATTCCATCCTTATTCTGCTTAACAAATTTATGCAGTTTTTTTATGTATTGACGATGAACCTTCGCTCCATCGCTATGGCCACAGTTATAGTTAGGATAATCAGTCAAATCGACGGCTGGATGTTTTGCAACTCTATGGCCTGCGCTGCCACAATTCACTATTTGAAACCCAAGCTCCTCTAATACTCCCGTCAGTTCCTTGCACGACGTGTTTTCACTAGTAGTTAGAGCTTCAAGTTTTCTAAATAGTTTTTCAAAATTTTCCATATATGACACCACCTGTAGTGTCTAGTATATATAAATTATATACAAAAATGCTACATTTATCTGCGAGGCAAATAAATCATGTATCGTTAGCCAGAAGCAATACCCCTTTCCAGTACCCAGATTTATTGTAGATACAATAAATCATGAAAATCACCTTCGACCCGAAGAAAAATGCTGACAACATTCGGGAGAGGCGGTTGTCATTTGATGAGGTTTCGAAGCTGGAATGGTCGAGCGCTGTGATCCTTGAGGATGTGCGCAAAGATTATGGTGAACGCCGGTTCCGTGTTTTTGGGTACATTGATGAGCGTCTTTATGCCGTTGTGTTCACGCCACGCGAAGGTGTTGTACATGTCATTAGTTTTAGAAAGGCCAACAGTCGAGAGGTGAAATGTTATGGCTAAATCAGCAAAGCACCCCCCACACAAAAATATCGCTCCCGCAGAAATATTGGATGACGATAATCCGGAATGGACGGCAGAGGATTTCTCTAAGGCGCGCCCTGCATCAGAGGTGTTGCCTGGAATTTTCCCCAAGGCCGTTGCTGATGCCATGCTTAAACGAGGCAGGCCGCGTAAGGAGGTTACCAAAGCTCCAGTCAATATCCGTTTATCTCCTGATGTGGTCGAGGCATTCCGTGCGACAGGCAGGGGCTGGCAAACCCGCGTTGATGAGGCGTTGAAAGACTGGCTTAAATCTCATAAACCAGCATCAAACCATTGATATAGCTATTTGCCAGTGCCCGGATTTATCGCTCCGGGCGCACCCATATCAAATCTGAACGCGATAAGCCAGACGCCTTTATCATTCCCAGCGCGTCATGCGCCACGCGCGTTGCCGGCTCTCGTCGAGGAAAGTCCAGGCCACGATCCGGCTCTTTTTCTGTCCCTGCGCCATCTCTATCGTTCTGCTGTCCAGCACGCCGGCTTGTTTCAGCGCGCGATAAACGCCGGGCAGGCTGGCCGACTTCGAGACCAGCGTGGTGAACCACAGACAACTGCCGCGAAGCTGCGCGCTCTCCTCTATCATGCGGCACACGAAAGCCTCCTCGCCCCCGTCACACCACAACTCCGCACCCTGCCCGCCGAAATTCAGCAGCGGCTGCCTCGCGGCCTCCTTGCCAAGATTCTTCCATTTGCGCTGCGTGCCTGCATTGGCTTCAGCCAGCGAGGCATGGAACGGCGGATTGCACAGGGTGAGGTCGAACTTCTCGTTCGCCCGCACCACGCCGGTGAAGACCGCCGAGCGTGACGTTTGCAGACGCAGTTCGATGGCATCGCTCAATCCGCTGTTCGCCTCCAGGATGCGTTGCGCGTTGTCGAGTACAGCCGGATCGATGTCGGTGCCGACGAACTGCCAGCCGTACTCGCTGTGGCCGATGAGCGGATAGATGCAGTTTGCGCCGGTGCCGATGTCGAGCACCCGGACGGATTTGCCTCGCGGAATGATGCCGCCGTTGCCGGCACCCAGCAGATCGGCGAGGTAGTGGAGATAGTCCGCCCGGCCCGGGATGGGCGGGCAGAGATACTGCGCCGGAATATCCCAGCCGGTGATGCCGTATGTCTGTTTCAACAGCGCAAGGTTGAGCGCTTTGACCGCCGCCGGGTTGGCGAAAGCGATGGACTCATCGCCATGCTCATTCGTCGCGACAAATTCCGCCAGCTCCGGGCTGCAGGCGACGAGTTGCCTGAAGTCGTAACGGCCCCGATGCGGATTGCGCGGATGCAAGCCGGTTTTTTCGGCAGGTGCTGCCCTGCCCTTCGCGGTGGATGCGCCGCGTTGTTTAGCTTTCATGCCTGATTTATTCCATTTCTCAATCAATAGCGAAATATCGTAGGGTGCATTTTATGCACCAACAGCAACGGTGCATGGAATGCACCCTACATGGTATTGCTGTTTTGAAAGAGAAATGGAATTACCTGCTCGAAAAAACGCGGGCTGCCACTTCCACCCCATGAAGGCCTCTGCATGCGAGCGGTAATGGAGCAAGTATCTTACAGCCGCCCCATCTTCGGCAATTCGCCCACCAGCGGCGCGACATAATCGAGCCATGCCTGCGTGACATCGTTGCCCGCCGCGTTGATGTATTCGTCTTTCATCTCGGTGGCGACTTTCGCCACCGACGACAGCGGCGTGATGAAGCATTCGCTGGCATACGGCTTGCTGCTCAGGCGGCGGATCGCCACCGAGCCGGGCTGGCCGGTGCTGGCGGCGTGGTTCACGGCAACGGTACCGACTTCGCGCGCTTCCCTGGCATCGACTTCGGAAATGATGGTCGGGAAGGAACGCTGCAAATAGCCGAAGGTGTCGGCACGCACGCGCACCTTCTGTCCGGGGAAGGCTTCTTTCACCAGCGCGGCCAGCGTGTCGCCCAGCGCGCCCGAACCGGAAAGCTGGATGTTGCCGTGCGAATCGCGTTCGCCGCTGGTCGAGATCGGGTTGCCGTCCTTGTCGGAGACACCTTCGGAGGCGGCGATCACGCAGCGGCCATATTTCGCCACGGCATCGCGCACGTCCTGCTGGAATTTTTCAATGTCGAACACGCGCTCCGGCAAATAGATCAGGTGCGGGCCGTCGCCTTCCGCCTGACGCGCCAAGGCGGATGCGGCGGTCAGGAATCCGGCGCTGCGCCCCATCACCACGTTGACCTTGATGCCCTGCAACGCGCGGTTGTCGCGGTCGTCTCCCATGAAGGCCAGCGCGACGAAACGCGCCGCCGAGGCGAAGCCGGGGCAGTGGTCGGTGACCTTCAGGTCGTTGTCGATGGTCTTGGGAATATGCACGGTGCAAAAATCGTAATTTGCCTCCTTCGCCATCTCGGCGATGATATGCGCGGTCTCGGCGGAATCGTTGCCGCCGATGTAGAAGAAATAGCGCACGTCATTTTTCCTGAACACCTCAAACACTTTTTCGCATTCGGCCTTGCCGGGCTTCAAGCGCACCGAACCCAGCGCCGCCGCCGGGGTAGTTGCGACCAGTTCGAGCTGCTCGACGCTTTGCGTGGTCAGGTCGATGAAATCTTCTTTCATGATTCCGACGATGCCGTGGCGCGCGCCGAGGATGCCGGTGATGTTGGGTTGCTTGCGCGCCGCCAATATCGCGCCGACCAGCGACTGGTTGATGACTACGGTGGGGCCGCCAGATTGGCCGATGACCATTTTGCCGATTAGCTTCGCTTGCGTTGCCATAACATCACCTCCCAGTGACAAAGATAGCCCATTCTAAACCGAATACCGCTCTGCGGCATCGCCCTGCTTCGCTTATAATTACGCGTTTTTTATTTCGCTAACTTTTAGGAGCAGTATGAGTTTATTAAATGTGCGCCCCGGCGACAATATCCCCCGCGAATGCAATGTCATCGTTGAAATCCCCAAACACGCCGACCCGGTAAAATACGAAGTGGACAAGGGGTCTGGCGTGCTGGTGGTGGATCGCTTCATCGGGTCGCTGATGCGCTATCCGTGCAACTACGGCTTCATCCCGGAAACCATCGCGGATGACGGCGACCCGGTGGATGTGCTGGTGGTCACCCCATTCCCCATCGTTCATGGTGCTATCATTCCCTGCCGTCCGGTCGGCATGCTGAGCATGGACGATGAAGGCGGCGGCGATGCGAAAATCATCGCTGTGCCAACCGACAAACTGACTCCGCTTTACCATGATGTTCTGTCCTACAAGGATTTGCCGAAAATTACGCTGGAGCAAGTCAAACATTTTTTTGAGCTTTACAAAGCGCTGGAGCCGGGCAAGTGGGTCAGGATTAAAGGCTGGGAAGGGGTTGAAGCGGCCCATGCGGAAATCATGAACGGCATCGAGCGGTACAGGAAAATATCCATAAATCAATAACGCGCTAACAGACGGGAGCAAAGCATGACAGCACAGATTATCGACGGCAAAACTATCGCCCAGCAGGTGCGCGCCGAGTGGAAGGTGCGCGCCGATGCGCTGAAAGCGCGCGGCATCACGCCGGGGCTGGCGGTCATCATCGTCGGCGAAGACCCCGCCTCCAGGGTGTATGTCGCCAACAAGGTGAAGGCCTGCGCGGAGCTGGGGCTGTATTCAAAGCACATCGAACTTGCCAGCGACATTACCGAAGCCAGGCTGCTGGGCGAAATCGAAGCGTTGAATAACGACCCGAAAATCCACGGCATTCTCGTGCAGCTACCGCTGCCGAAACACTTGGCTTCGCACAAGGTCATCGAGGCGATCAACCCGGACAAGGATGTGGACGGCTTCCACGAAAAAAATGTCGGCGCGCTGGTGACGGGCGAAACGCCTTTCCCGTCCTGCACGCCTTACGGTGTGATGGTGTTGCTGGAAAAAACCGGCATTGCGATTGAAGGCAAACACGCCGTCGTGGTCGGGCGCAGCAATATCGTCGGCAAACCGATGGCGCTGATGCTGTTGCACAAACACGCCACCGTCACCATCTGCACTTCCAGAACGCAGAACCTGGCCAAGCACACCCGCGATGCCGATATTCTGGTCGCGGCGGTGGGCAAAGCCAACTTCATCACCGGCGACATGATCAAGCCCGGCGCGACCGTGATCGATGTCGGCATCAACCGCAACGCGGAGGGCAAGCTGGTCGGCGATGTGGATTTTGCCAGCGTGAAGGAGGTGGCGGGTTATATTACCCCTGTTCCCGGCGGCGTCGGACCGATGACCATCACCATGCTGGTGGCGAACACGGTGCGCGCGGCGGAGCGGCTGTCCGGTTTCGGCAAGTAATCGGGTGTCAGATTGCCGCTTTTGTTCACAAAAGCTGACGTTGAATCTGTTCCGATAGCGGCTCGTCACACAAAATGTGGTTCAACTCTGAAAGAACATCATCCAGCGATCAGATTGGATATACGTTATCTGGGGGCGCCGGAAACGGCGGAAGCAGGCGATGATGCTGCCTGCTTCTCTGTTATCCGGGTAGATGGTTTTTCCAGAATCTGAAAAAAAACTTCGTCGCGCTTGATCATGCCCAACTCGCTGCGCGCGCGTTCTTCGATGGCTTCGGTGCCCAGCTTGAGATCGCGCACTTCGGCGTCCAGCAGGGCGTTGCGCGCCTGGGTCCGCTGATTGGCCTGTTGCTGCGCTTCGACCTGGCGGTTCAGGTCCCATACTTTCAACCAGCCGCCCTTGCCCAGCCACAGCGGATACTGCAACAGCAGCAGCAGGATGAGCAGTATCAGTGTGACAACACGCATCAACTCAACTGATAGTACGCCTCGCGCCCCGGATAGGAGGCGGTGTCGCCCAGGTCTTCTTCGATGCGCAGCAACTGGTTGTATTTCGCCATGCGGTCGGAGCGCGACATCGAGCCGGTCTTGATTTGCATCACGTTGGTGGCTACCGCGAGATCGGCGATGAAGGAATCTTCGGTCTCGCCGGAACGATGCGAGATCACGGCGGTATAACCGGCGCGCTTGGCCATCTCGATCGCGGCAAAGGTTTCGGTCAGGGTGCCGATCTGGTTGACCTTGATCAGGATGGAATTCGCCAAGCCCTGGCGGATGCCTTCGCGCAATATTTTCGTGTTGGTGACAAACACATCGTCGCCCACCAACTGGATAGATTTGCCGAGGTGGGCGGTGAGCTGCTTCCAGCCATCCCAGTCATGCTCGCTCATGCCGTCTTCGATGCTGATGACCGGGTACTTGTCCACCCAGGCGGCGTACAGGTCGATCATCTGGGCGGAATTGAGAGTCAGCCCGTCCGCTTTCAGGTGGTACTGGCCATCCTTGTAAAATTCCGACGCGGCGGCATCGATGCCGATGGCCACGTCCGCGCCGGGCACATAGCCTGCCGCGTCGATGGCTTCCACGATGACTTTCAGCGCGGCCTCGTTGGAACCCAGCGCAGGCGCAAAGCCGCCCTCGTCGCCGACCGTGGTGCTGAGGCCGCGCTGGTGCAGGATTTTTTTCAGGTGATGGAACACTTCGGCGCCGCAGCGCAGCGCCTCGCGGAAACTCCGGCTGCCTACCGGGACGATCATGAATTCCTGGATATCCGCGCCGCCTTCGGCGTGCGCTCCGCCGTTGATGATGTTCATCATCGGCACCGGCATTTCCATGCGCGCGGCGCCGCCCAGATAGCGGTACAGCGGCAGGCCGCTTTCTTCCGCTGCGGCGCGCGCCACGGCCATCGACACCGCGAGAATCGCATTTGCGCCGAGGCGCGCTTTGTTTTCCGTGCCGTCCAGCTCGATCATGGTCTGGTCGATGAATGCCTGCTCCGCCGCGTCGAGGCCGATGATCGCTTCGGCGATTTCGGTATTCACATACTCGACGGCTTTCAGCACGCCCTTGCCGAGGTAGCGCTGCTTGTCGCCATCGCGCAGTTCCACAGCCTCCTTGGTGCCGGTGGATGCGCCGGACGGCACGGCGGCACGCCCCATCACGCCGGATTCCAGCAACACGTCCGCTTCCACGGTAGGGTTGCCGCGCGAATCCAGAATTTCACGGGCGATCACGTCAACGATTGCACTCATAATTTTTTCCTTAAATTTACTTAAACACAAAACGGCAGTCTTGTAGGGTGCGCTTTGCGCACCATGGTGCATAGAATGCACCCTACGCCTACATATTCTTCAAATCGAGATTTTCTTCGATCAGCCCCTGCCGCTTGACGGTCTCGTCCAGCGCCATCAAGGTTTGCAGCAACGCCTTGATATGCCCGAGCGGGAAGGCGTTCGGCCCATCCGACAACGCCTTGGACGGATCGGGATGCGTCTCCATGAACAGGCCGGAAATCCCCGCCGCCACAGCCGCTCGCGCCAGCACCGGCACGAACTCGCGCTGCCCGCCGCTGACCGCCCCTTGCCCCCCGGGCAACTGCACCGAATGCGTCGCATCGAACACCACCGGGCAGCCGGTGTTGCGCATCACTGCCAGCGAACGCATGTCCGACACCAGGTTGTTGTAGCCGAATGACGCGCCGCGCTCGCACACCATGATGTTGTCCTGGCCGCTGGCGTCGCGCGCTTTTTCCACGACGTTCTGCATATCCCACGGTGACAGGAATTGTCCCTTCTTGATGTTCACCGGCTTGCCCGCGCTCGCCGCTGCCTGGATAAAGTCGGTCTGGCGGCACAGGAACGCCGGGGTTTGCAGTACGTCCACGACCGCCGCGACCGCCGCGATCTCCTCGATGCCATGCACGTCGGTCAGCACCGGCACACCGAGTTGCGCCTTCACTTCACCGAGAATTTTCAGCCCGGCATCCAGGCCGATGCCGCGAAATGACTTGCCGGAACTGCGGTTGGCCTTGTCGTAGGAAGATTTGTAAATGAACGGCAGCTTCAATTCGCGGCAGATTTCCTGCAACTGCCCGGCGGTATCCAGCGCCATTTGTTGCGATTCGATCACGCAAGGCCCGGCAATCAGGAATAGCGGGCGGTTTAGCCCGACATCGAATCCGCACAGCTTCATGCCGCAGCCTTCTCTGTCTTGAGCATTGTCTGACGAAGCAAAGCCGCTTCAACGAAAGCTTTAAACAGCGGATGCCCGGCGCGCGGCGTGGAAGTAAATTCGGGGTGAAACTGCACGCCGACGAACCACGGATGCATGGATTGCGGCAATTCCATCATCTCCGGCAAATCCTCGGAAGGGGTGCGCGCGGAAATAATCAGCCCGGCTTTTTCCAGCGTCGGCGCGTAATGGTTGTTCACCTCATAGCGATGGCGGTGCCGCTCGTTCACCTCATCGCCATAGATGCGCTGCGCCAGCGTGCCGGGCTTGACCGGGCAGCGTTGCGAACCGAGGCGCATCGTGCCGCCCAGGTCGGAATCGTTGCTGCGCGTCTCTACCTTGCCGTCGCGGTCGCGCCATTCGGTGATCAGCGCGACGACCGGGTGTTCGGATTCCAGGTTGAATTCGGTGCTGTTCGCATCCTTCATGCCCGCAACATGCCGCGCATACTCGATCACCGCGAGCTGCATCCCCAGGCAGATACCCAGATACGGTATCTTGTTTTCGCGCGCAAAACGGATTGCGGCGATCTTCCCTTCCGTGCCGCGCTTGCCGAAACCGCCCGGCACCAGGATCGCGTCGAAGTGCGTCAGGCTTTGCGTACCGGAAGCCTCGATATCTTCCGAATCGATGTATTCGATATTCACCTTGGTCTCGGTGTGGATGCCGGCATGGCGCAATGCCTCGATCAGCGACTTGTAGGATTCGGTCAGATCGACGTATTTGCCGACCATGCCGATAGTGATTTGATGCTGCGGGTTTTCCAGCGCATGCACCAGATTCGCCCATACTGACAGGTCGGCGGGCGGCAAGTCCAACCCCAGCTCTTCGCAGACGATGCGGTCCAGACCTTGCCGGTTAAGCATTTGCGGCACCTTGTAAATGCTGTCCACATCCCACATCGAGATCACGCCCTCTTCGCGCACATTGGCAAACAGCGAAATCTTGGCGCGCTCGTCGTCGGGGATCGGCCGGTCCGCGCGGCACACCAACGCGGTCGGAAAAATGCCGATCTCGCGCAATTTCTGCACGCTGTGCTGCGTCGGCTTGGTCTTCAATTCGCCGGCTGTGGCAATGTAGGGAACCAGCGTCAGATGCACATAGGCGACCTGGTTGCGGCTCATGCGCAAGCCCATTTGCCGCGCGGCTTCGAGGAACGGCAGCGACTCGATGTCGCCGACCGTGCCGCCGATTTCGACGATCGCCACATCGGCGTTGCCGTCAAGCGAAGCCGCCGCGCCGCGCTCGATGAACGTCTGGATCTCGTTGGTGATATGCGGAATCACCTGCACCGTCTTGCCCAGATACTCGCCGCGCCGCTCCTTGCGGATCACGCTGTCATAAATCTGCCCGGTGGTGAAATTGTTGGCCTTGCGCATTTTCGCGGAAATGAACCGCTCGTAATGCCCCAGATCCAGGTCGGTTTCCGCGCCGTCCTCGGTGACGAACACCTCGCCGTGCTGGAACGGGCTCATCGTGCCCGGATCGACGTTGATGTAGGGATCAAGCTTGAGCATCGTCACCTTGAGGCCGCGCGATTCGAGGATGGCCGCAAGCGAAGCGGCGGCGATGCCCTTCCCCAGGGAAGAGACAACGCCGCCGGTGATGAAGATGTACTTGGTCATGCGGGTGCCCGGACAAATGTTTTTCGTAGTAAGCGATGATACCGTAAAACGGCCTGCCCTCAAAATTCCAGTAGCTATCGAATCATGCTCTGTGCGCGGTTATGCGTCTATTTCGCGCAGGGCGTATTTCAAGCACCGGCGGCCTGTCCGGCAATCATCACCGGGGGTCCGCGCTGCGCGCGAAGAGTTCCTGCAAAGTCAGGTCGGCGCTTTGTTCGAACTGCCCGGCACAGGCCGCAATCCATTGCCGCAATGGATCTTCATCCCCCCCGGCGGGCAATGAACCGCGATCCAGCACGAACAGGCGCAACAATTCGGCGGCGCGAATATGGCTCACACCCCGCATCAGCAACCAGCCGTTTCCTTCCACATTGCATACCATATCGACGCCTGCCAGTTTTTCGAGGATATTTTCCAGCGTGTCATAACCGAGATGCAGAGACCTGGACATTTCCGGAGAGGTGCTCACCCTGCCTTGCTGCAAACCGCTTGCCATGAATTGCAATACGCGCAGCGCATCCAGCAACTGGGTGGCAGACGATGCATTTTGCGTTGCGGGAGCGCGCCAATGCGATAACGATGCCGCGATCACCGCGCCGACCAGAATGGTCAGCCAGGACAGATAAATCCACATCAGGAAAATCGGCACGCTGGCGAACGCGCCATATACCAGTTTGTAGGTGGGGAAATGGCTGATGTAATAACCGAACACGCGGTTCATGGACTCAAAAATGAGGGCGGCCACGATTGCCCCTATCAATGCGTGTGCGCGCGGCACGTAGCGATTTGGCACCAGCCGGAACAACATGGCGAACGCCAGCGTGGCAAACAGCACCGGCAATATTTTCAACACGCCCACGCCGAATATCGGAATCTGTTTGACATAGCCCGTCGACAATCCGACCAGCCACGAGGTCAGCGACAGGCTCGCGCCGATGAGCAACGGCGCGAGCGTCAGCACCGCCCAGTAAACAACCAGCCGTTTGAACAATGGCCGCGGGCGGGTTACCCTCCAGATCGTATTGAACGCATGTTCTATGGTCAGCATCATCCACATGGCCGTCACCGCAAGAAACACGATGCCGACCGCCGTCAGGCGCATCGCGCTCTCGGTGAACTGCCGCATATATTGCGTGATGATCTTACCCGCCATATCCGGCATCAGATTGATAACCAGATAAGCCTTGATCTGGCTGGAAAAACCCTCGAACACCGGGAACGCCGAGAACATCGTCAGGGCGATGGTGATCAATGGCACCAGCGACAGCAGCGTGGTAAAGGTCAGGCTCGCCGCAATCTGCACACAGCGATCCTGATCAAAGCGCGTCACAATAAAGCGCGTGAAATTCAAAAAATCCCGCCAATTCTTTTGCATGGCCAATTCGTTTCCCTATAATGCGCACATGATAACCGACAAAGAAATTCTGGTGCTGTACTACAGCCAGCATGGCGCCACGCGCCAAATGGCGCAACTCGTCGCGCGCGGCATCGAGCAAGCAGGCGGCGTGCGCGCCAGGCTGCGCACCGTGCCGAAGGTCTCCGCGGTGTGCGAGGCGACCGAGCCCGGCATTCCTGCCGAAGGCGCGCCTTACGCCGAATTGCGCGATCTCGAGGAGTGCATCGGCCTGGCCTTGGGCAGCCCCACCCGCTTCGGCAACATGGCCTCCGCGATGAAATATTTCTGGGACGGCACCGGCGGATTGTGGATGAAACATGCGCTGGCCGGCAAACCCGCCGCGCTGTTCACTTCCACCGGCAGCATGCATGGCGGGCAGGAAACCACCCTGCTGTCGATGATGCTGCCGTTGCTGCATCACGGCATGATCATCGTCGGCCTGCCCTACTCCGAACCGGAACTCGCCGCCACGCAAAGCGGCGGCACACCGTATGGCGCAAGCCATGTGGCCGGCATTGCCAACGACCAGCCGATTTCGGAAGACGAAAAGAAATTATGCATGGCGCTCGGCAAACGGCTCGCGCTGACCGCGTTGAAGCTCTCGGCGTAAAAACACCCGCTACCGGCATTCCTTTCGTTTCCCGATTTATTCCCACAACCATATACATAGCGACAGAAATCGTAGCGAGCGGCTTTGGGGCGGGGGAGGCCGGAGCGCAGCGCCCGGAGCATACACAGCAGTATGTGAGGAGCGCGAGTACCGCCCGGCCCCGCCCCGGGGTCGCGCAGTAGATTTATGACACTATGTATAAAAAAGGGGATGCCGGAGCACCCCCTTTTTCTGACGGGTTGCCGGCTACTCGATCTTGGCCTTGGCGCGCAATTCGTCAATCGCTTTCTTGATTGATTGCTGTTGCAGGCGCTGTTGCAGTTGCGGCTTGACCTCTTCAAACGATGGCACTCTCAGGTCGCGCGTGTCTTCCAGTTTGATGACATGCCAGCCGAATTGCGACTGCACCGGCTCCTTGGTGTATTCGCCCTTTTTCAGGTCGAGCAGCGCATTGGCAAACTCCGGAACAAAATTGCCCGGCACTGTCCAGCCCAATGAGCCGCCTTGCGCCGCAGAACCGGCATCCTTGGATTTCGCGGCGAGTTTCTCGAATTTGGCTTTCTTGCCCAGTTGCGCGATGATGTCCTTGGCCTCGGCTTCGGTTTCCACCAGGATGTGACGGGAGTTGTATTCCTTGTTGCCCAGTTTGGTTTTCAGCTTGTCGTATTCCTGCTTGAGCTGGTCTTCGCTGATCGGGTGGTTCTTGGCGTAGTCCTGCACGAATGCGCCGACCAGCACTTGTTGCTTGGCCAGATCGATTTGCTGCACCACGTCGGCATTCTTGTCCAGGCCAAGTTTCACGGCTTCCTGCATCATCACTTCGAGGTTGATCATGTCTTCGCGGATCGCCTTGCGCAGTTCCGGGCTGTCCGCCTGGCCTTGCGCGGCGACGGCCTTGACGCGCAGGTCGATGCGCGCCTGCGGGATGGAAACGCCGTTCACCAGGGCGGCGGATTTGTCTTCGGCGAAGGCGGGGTTAATCGCCAGTGCGCCCAGAATTGCCAGCGCTGCAAATTTGCCAGTTTTCAACATTACAAGTTCTCCTTAAAAATAAATAAAAAATCGATAATCAAATTTCATCCGGCGCATACGCCTGAATGTTGAGCGCGTGTATTTCGCGCTTCATCATTTCCCCCAGCGAGGAATATATCATACGGTGGCGCGCCATCATATTTTTGCCGCCAAGCTGCGCAGAGACGATGCGCCGACGCATCACAGCCACATGCGCACTCATACGGGCAATACTTTTTTGAATGGCTGCACGGTAATTTGCCCGAACACGCCGCTGGCGACATACGGGTCGGCCGCCGCCCATTCCTGCGCCGCCCGCAACGACGCGAATTCGGCAACAATCAAACTGCCGGTAAAGCCCGCCGCACCAGGATCCACCGCATCCACCGCCGGAAAGGGGCCCGCCAGCAGCAGCCAGCCTTCATCCTGCAATGCCTGCAAGCGCGCCAGGTGCGCGGGGCGTGCCGCCATGCGTTTGCCCAGACTGCCCGGGGTATCCTGGCCGATAATGGCGTACCACATCAGTTGTTTTCCTTCTTTTCGTCCACATACTTTGCCAGCCACGCGCTCTGCGCGAGGATGAACACCACCATCAATCCGGTGAAACCGAACAGCTTGAAATTCACCCAAGCATCGGTGGAGTAGTTGAACGCCACATACAGGTTGATGAATCCCAGCACGGCGAAAAACAGGCTCCAGCTCAGGTTGAGGCGGTGCCAGATATGCAGCGGTAAGGCGATTTTTTCATGCAGCAGCGCGCGCATCAGGTTCTTGTTGAACAGCCAATTCGAAAACAGCAGAATCGCCGAGAACAGCCAGTACAGCACGGTGGGTTTCCATTTGATGAAGGTCTCATCCTGCAGCAGCAGCGTGGCGCCGCCGAACACGGCGATGATGGCGAAGCTCACCCACAGCATCACATCGACCTTGCCATGCCGCCATTTGGTCCAGGCGATCTGCGCGACAGTCGCGGCGATGGCCGCTGTCGTGGCGACATAAATGTCGAACGTCTTGAAGGCGATGAAGAACAGGATGACGGGGAACAGGTCGAACAGTAGTTTCATAATGGCAATGATGGGTTAATTTCTATCCAGCGCGAGCGCGGTCGAGTTGATGCAAAAGCGCAGGTTGGCGGGCGGCGGGCCGTCCGGGAATATATGTCCGAGGTGCGCGCCGCATTGTTTGCAGCATACTTCCACGCGCTTCATGCCGTGGCTGGTGTCGGCGCGCGTGGTGACGCTTTCAGGGCGATAGGGCTGCCAGAAGCTCGGCCAGCCGGAACCGGAATCGAACTTGGCCTCGGAGCCGAACAGCGCATTGCCGCAACACACGCAGCGGTAGATGCCCGCATCGTGGCAATCCCAATATGCGCCGCTGAAGGCCGGTTCGGTGCCGCACTGGCGGCACACCTGGTATTGCTCCGGCGTGAGTTCCTCGCGCCATTCGGCATCGGATTTTGTAATTGGTGCGGTCATTAAACAATCAGGAAATACACACGCCACAGAGTACACAGAGATCACAGAGAAAATCATTAAGATGCAACTTTATTCGCCTTCCTCTGTGATCTCTGTGGCTTGAATTGCGGTTTTAAAGAACTTCACCATTTTTAAAGAACTTCACCGGCATAATCCGCCAGCCGCGAGCGCTCGCCGCGCATCAGCGTGACATGGCCGCCGTGTTCCCAGCCCTTGAAGCGATCCACCACATAGGTCAGGCCGGAGCTGCCCTCGGTGAGATAAGGCGTGTCGATCTGCGCGATGTTGCCCATGCACACCACCTTGGTGCCGGGGCCGG
>CAYGIF010000048.1:0-15181 GCA_964349865.1 uncultured Gallionella sp.
TGCGCTGCGCGACATAACCGCCCCGCATGATCTCCTCGAACACCCGCCGCGTGAGTTTCGCGCCGCTGTAACTGCCCTTGCTGCCGTAACCCGCCGCGGGCTTGAAAAACCATTGCTTGCGCTCCTGCCACCACTGCTCCTGATCCGCCGCTTCCACCAAGCGGGTCTGCGGCACACCCGTCTGCAGGACAGCGATGTCGGCGTCGCTTGCGCCGAGCGCGCGCAGGCCGTCCGCATCGGTCAGTCGCGCCAGGTTGCGCTTGTCGGCGTAGCGCGCGTAATGCGCGGGATCGGGCGTCAGCACCACGCCGCCCTCCAGATACGCCTGACGCAACGCGGGATGCCGCTGCAACGAAAAATCCGTCAGGCGGTTGTACACCAGGTCGATCTTCTGGCCGTCGCCAGAAGATCCAAGATATAGGCCAAGGCCGTCGCCGCGCGAATGCAGCGCGGCAGGGTCGGCGATATAGGCCGCGATCCCGGCGCGCTCGAACATGCGCTGCGCCAGCAGGAATTCGGGATACAGGTATTGCGCTTCCGGCTGCTCGTCCACGATGGCGACGCTATGCAGCGCCGCCTCGCCGCGCTCCAGCCGCCACTCGTTGCGGAACATCTCCAGGAACACCTGTTCGAGGTTCGCTTGCGCCACCGCCGCGCCCGGCCATCCGGTTTCGCGCTGGCTGTCGAGCAGCAGCGCGTTCAGGAATCCGCCGCCCGCGTTGCTGTTGATCTCGATCAGATGCGCGCCATCGTCGTTCAGATGGAAGTCGTAGCCGAAGAATACCCCAAGAGATTGAAGGTTGTTTTTCACGTTCGCTTCCTCTCCCGCAAGCGGGAGAGGATTGAGGTGAGGGGCTCTTTGCGGAAGAGAAGCAGCGCGCATCCACCCATCAAGCTTCACCACCCGCTCCACCGCATCGATCACTTCGCGCATCTGCCGCATCTGCGCAGGCGCGATGAACACCGGCACATCGGCAAACAAATGCTGGCAACGCTCCGTCACCAGACCATGCCACAACCCGCCTTCTCTCTGCATCGTGTGTTGCAATGCGGCGCGATCTATCTTGGCCGAATGGCAATCGCCATTCAGTGTTTCTGCCGATGGGGCAGGTTGCGCTGATTGGTTGGCGGTGGGCTGGTGCATGGAATGCACCCTACAGCGCTTCGAAGATGCCCGCCGCGCCCATGCCCGTGCCGATGCACATGGTCACCATGCCGTACTTCTGCTTGCGCCGGCGCAGGCCGTGCAGCAGCGTCGCGGTGCGGATCGCGCCGGTCGCGCCGAGCGGATGGCCGAGCGCAATCGCGCCGCCGAGCGGATTCACGATAGAAGGGTCGAGGCCGACATCGCGGATCACCGCCAGCGATTGCGCGGCAAAGGCCTCGTTGAGTTCGATCCAACCCATGTCGTTCAGGCTCAATCCCGCTTGCTGCAACACGCGCGGAATCGCCTCTTTCGGCCCGATGCCCATGATCTCCGGCGGTACGCCCGCGACGCTGAAGCCTAAAAATTTTCCGATGGGCGTGAGGTTAAATCGCTTCAGCGCGGCCTCGGAGCACAGCAGCACCGCACCCGCGCCGTCCGACATCTGCGAGCTGTTGCCCGCCGTGACCGAGCCGCGCTGCGCGAACACCGGCTTGAGCTTCGCCAACGCCTCGACCGAAGTATCGGCGCGCGGCCCCTCGTCCTGCGCCGCTTCGCGCGTTGCGGTTTTCACCTCGCGCGCATTCAAATCCGGCATGTGCTCTTCGATGCGGTAGGGCGTGATCTCATCGTTGAATTCTCCCGAAGCAATCGCGCGCAACGCGCGCTGGTGGCTGTGAAAGGCGAATTCATCCTGCGCCTCGCGCGATACCTTCCAGCGCTCCGCCACCCTCTCCGCCGTCAGCCCCATGCCGTAGGCGATGCTGATATGCTCGTCGGCAAATATCGCCGGATTGAACGCGATCTTGTTGCCCATCATCGGCACCATGCTCATGCTCTCGGTGCCCGCCGCGATCATCACGTCCGCCTCGCCGAGCCGGATGCGATCCGCCGCCAGCGCCACCGCCTGCAGGCCGGAAGAGCAGAAGCGGTTCACCGTCATGCCCGGCACGCTGTTCGGCAGCCCCGCCAGCAGCAGCGCGATGCGCGCCACGTTCATCCCCTGCTCCGCCTCCGGCATCGCGCAACCGACGATCACATCGCCGATGACCGCCGGATCGAGCGACGGCGCCTGCGCCAGCACGCTCTTCAGCACATGCGCCAGCAGGTCGTCGGGGCGGGTGTTGCGGAACATCCCGCGCGGCGCCTTGCCCACCGGCGTGCGCGTCGCGGCAACGATGTAGGCTTCCTGGATTTGTTTGGTCATGGCATCACCTTTCGGTCAATGTGGCACATTCCGTTTCTTTCAGTGCAACGCACTCGCCAGCCTGCTCTGGCCGACGAGCAGATCATCTTGCGCCCGGCGTCGCTGCGGAAGCTGCGGTCACGCCGCCAACGCCTGGGTCTTCTGCTCGACGGACTGGATGATGTCCTGAATCGCATCCACCTCCGCCGCCTCGAAATAGGATTCACCACATTGCGTGCAAACCCACGCCGGCACCTTGTCCAGCGTCAGATGGCAACCTTCACGGTCAACATGGAAGGGCACTACACCCTTTTTCATTTCACCTTGACAGTACAGACATTTCATTTCGCTCTCCTTGTTTTCCAGTCCTCACTCCATTCCGTCCTGCCGGGGATATAGGCAGTGATGATAGCCAGATAATCTTCCTTCGGGGCGCACACCACATGGATTGCCCGGCCCGCATCTCCATACCCCAGCATCAGGCAACTATGCCCTCGCGCATCCTCCGGGTAATTCTCGATGATCTCGCCATGCTCGATCACCGACCGGATTTCCTTCGTGCTTATCATGCGCTCTGGCCTGTTCATCTGGCGTAGCGCATGCGGAAGAAACAAACACTTCTGCTGTCCTGCTTTGCGAATCTTCAAAACCAGCTCGCCGTCGGCACTCATGATCTATGAGCCCCCGGCAGATTGCATACCCGGCGATTCGAACCGGCAACCATCAAATGCCTGGGCACGCACCGCCTCCTTTTCAATGAACGGGCGCAACTCGGGACGCAGCGCTTTCTCGGTCACCAGATCGACCGGCGACCCCAGCAAATCTTCCAGATAGAACTGCACCCCGAAGTAGCGCTCGGAAGTAGCCGTCCCATCGAATGCAACCAGCACATCCACATCGCTGCCTACCTTCGCGGCATCGCGCACGACAGAGCCGAACAAGGCCAAGCGCACGACACCGAAGCGTTGCGCCAGCGTCTGCTTGTGCTCGGTTAACAACTGCAATGTTTGTGAACGGTTCACTTCATGGCTCCTCAATAAAACGTGGTGCGCTTCCAATTATTTCGATGCTGACCATCACCCGCTGCCCGCTTCCACGTTGCCGCACATGGCATCACTGCGCCAGAAATTCCTGCATGGAAAACGCGATTCCCGGTACGGCATCCCTGAGTTTGCGGTCTTCCGTAATCAGCGGAACATGCAGGCTTTGCGCCAGTGCGACGTACTGCGCATCGTAGCCGGTGATGGCATATTTCGCCGCCACGGCGAGAGCCGCGTTCATCTTCACTTCGCACTGCGCCACTTTCATGAAGCGCTCGGCATGATCGAGCAATTTTTTACATTGCGCGAGCGTCAGTATGCCGCGCCGCTGGTAGGTGGCCAGCACGTTCAGTATTTCATGCAGGCATAACCCGGTGGTGCGCCAATCCATATCTCTCTCCCGCAGCTTGTGTACAAGCGGCGAGTAGTCGCCTTCGATCAGGGAGTAGACCAGGATGTTGGCGTCAACGACTATCATTTGGGCGAGCTGGTTTTACCGGAATCGCGCCCCTCGCGGATGACGGCGACGACATTGTTTAGCGTCACCCGCTTTGCCGGTTTGAGCGGCTTGGGCAGCAACTCGGCGGCATTCCTTGTCTCGGAAGATAGCGCCTGTTCCAGCAACGCCAAGGCCTGCCGCGTCATGGAGCGGTGATGGCGCGCGGCTTCTTCCTTAAGCTTGCGGTGCAACTCGGGGGGGAAATCCTTAATCAATAATCCGGACATGGCATCCTCATAACTATATAAACGGTAGCGAAATGATAGTCTTTTAATGCCGTAGCGGCAAGCAACCTGTGCGGCGGGAAAGCTGCGTTTCTACCCACTCCCCAATCCTAATTCCGCAACGGTTTCCCATTCTTCAGCATGTGCTCGACCCGCGCCCGGGTCTTGTCCGTCGCGAGCAGTTGCATGAAATGATGGCGTTCGAGGTCGAGCAGCCATTGTTCGTCCACCAGGCTGCCCGCGTCCACGTCACCGCCGCACATCGTTTCGGCGATGCGGCAGCCGATGTTGTAGTCGTGTTCGGAGATGAAGCCGCCTTCGAGCAGGTTGATCATCGCGGCCTTGAGGGTGGCGATGCCGGTGCGTCCGGCCACGGGTATCTGGCGCGGCGCTAGCGGCGGGCGGTAGGCGGTGGCGGTGAGGGCGCGGGCTTCCTGCTTGGCGACATGCAGCAGCTCGTACTGGTTCAGCACGATGCGATCCGACGGCTTGAGGTAACCCATCTCGCGCGCGAGGTCGGCGCTCTTGGCGACTTCGCCCATCGCGATGTTCTGGAAGTAGCGCTTGAGGTGCGGGAAGATGTCGCCGCCCCCTGCACCCGAAAGATAGCGCGCCTCTTGCGCCGCACGCAACGCCATTTCCTTGCAGCCGCCGCCCGCGGGCAGCAGGCCGACGCCGACTTCGACCAGGCCGATGTAGCTTTCCATCGCTGCAACGATGCGCGTGCAATGAATGGAGAATTCGCAGCCGCCGCCGAGCGCGAGGCCGTGCACCGCCGCGATGGTGGGCACCTGCGCGTATCTGAGGCGCTGCGAGACCTGCTGGAATTTGGCGACCACTTCTTCCACATGCGGCACGTGCCCGGTCGCGGCGTTGACGATTTCGCCCAGCCCGCCACCGCCCGCGATGGTGTATTTCACGCGCTGCGCCGCGCCCTTGAATTTATCGAGCAGCCCGGCGGGCGCTGCGCCGCTTTCCTGCACGCCCTGCATCAGTTGCAGCAGGTTCGCCCCGGCGGAGAACGGCGCTTCCGTTTGCCAGAGGATCAGCGCGCTGCAATGCGCCTCGGCCTCATCCACCGCGCGCAGAATGCCGTCCAGCACTTCGTTGCTGATGGTGTGCAGCTTGGTCTTGAAACTGAGGATGGCGATGTCGTCGCCGGTGTGCCACAGGCGTACTTCGTTTGTCTCGAAGATGGTTTCGCCGTATTGCACGGGTTCGCCGAGCAGGCGGTCGGGGAAGAGCTGGCGGCGGTAGACGGGAAGGGTGGAGCGAGGCTGGTAGTGACCTTGCTCTTCTGGGTTTCGTAGGTCGGGTTTTAACCCGACAGCTTTGTCTGCAAGTCGGGATGAATCCCGACCTACGGGTGCGAAGGAACCCTGCGGCGTATGCACGCCGTTGCGTGCCGGGTCGCTCGCCCAGCCGGGCAGCGGGGCATCGGACATGGCCTTGCCTGCGGCGATGTCGGCGGCGATCCAGCCGGCCACTTGTTGCCAGCCTGCGGCCTGCCAGATCTCGAACGGGCCGCTGTCCCAGCCGAAGCCCCAGCGCACCGCGAAGTCGAGGTCGCGGGCGTTGTCGGCGATGTGTTCCAGTTGCAGCGCGCAGTAGTGGAACACGTCGCGGAACGTCGCCCACAGGAACTGCGCCTGCGGATGCTGGTGGTTGCGTAATGCGGCGAGCTTCTTCGCCCAGTCGCGTTCGCGCAAGATGTCTTTCACGGCGTCGTCGATATTGCTGTCGGAGAGACGGTAGGCCTCGGTGTGCAGATCGAGCACATGGATTTCCTTGCCGATCTTCTGGTAGATGCCGCGCTTGGTCTTCTGCCCGAGCGCGCCCTCGCCGACCAGGCGGTCAATCCAGCCGGGCAGTTCGAAATGCTTGTGCCACGGGTCGTCGGTGAGGTTTTCGCGCATGGTGTTGACCACATGCGCGAACACGTCCAGCCCGACCACATCCAGCGTGCGGAAGGTGGCGCTCTTGGGGCGGCCGAGATAGCGCCCGGTCAGCGCATCCACGGTGTCGAAGCCGAGGTTAAACGCCGCCGCGTGGTGCCTGGTGGCGAGCATCGAGAACACGCCGATACGGTTGGCGATGAAGTTGGGCGTGTCCTTGGCGCGCACCACGCCCTTGCCGAGCGTGGAGACGAGGAAGGTCTCCAGTTGATCGAGCAGCGGCGCTTCGGTCTGCATGCAGGGAATCAGCTCGACCAGATGCATGTAGCGCGGCGGGTTGAAGAAGTGGATGCCGCAGAAGCGGTGGCGCAGATGCTCAGGGAATGCTTGCGCCAATTGGTTGATCGACAGGCCGGAGGTGTTGCTGGCGAAGATAGTTTGCGAACCCAAAAACGGCGCGACCTTGCGGTACAGGTCGGACTTCCAGTCCATGCGCTCGGCGATCGCCTCGATGACCAGATCGCAGTCGCGCAATTTCTCCAGATGCTGCCCGTAGTTGGCGGGCTGGATGCAGGTGAGCTTGGCGGGGCTGGCCAGCGGCGCGGGGTCAAGCTTTTTCAAGCCTTCCAGCGCCTTGGTCACGTTATCGTTGGGATCGCCCTCTTTGGTGGGCAGTTCGAATAACAGCGTCTCGACGTTGGCGTTGACCATGTGCGCGGCGATTTGCGCGCCCATCACTCCGGCACCCAATACCGCCACTTTGCGTATCTGAAAATTACTGCTCATCGCGATGCTCCAAAATAAACGAGTGAGGCAAAAACGGGAATGAGAACCTTCCCATCATTAACGCTATACCACTTTAGAAACCGTGCGTGTACTGAACGCTGAGGATGTCCGCGCTATTTTTGTAACTGCCGGCCAGATTCCCTTTGCCTGCTGCTGCCTGATTGTCCGCAATGCCGGCGCTATCAACGAACAGGTGCGCATAGCCGAAATCAACTGCGCTTTCCCTGGATGGTTTGTATTGCCCGCCCAGTGCCAGCCAAGTGCGGTTCCCATCCGGAATGCGCGCGGTGCGGAAGGCATCCGATACCGGCGTCTGGTCAAACGCCGCACCGATGCGCGCCATCCACTGGTCGTTGTAGTGATAGTTCGCGCCCGCCGACACGCGCCAGGTGTCGCGCCAATTTTCCGGTACCGTAATGAGGTTCGCCCCGTTCGCGCGGTCAATCTTCAACTGTTGAAATACACTCCAGCCTATCCAGCTCAAGTCGCCCATTACATCCCACTTGCTGTCCACCTGATGGAATGCGCTGACCGAAAAAGAATCGGGCATTTTAATAGCCAGCGATACTGCGCCATCCGGAATGCCCGCGGCAAGCAGCGCCGGGCGGTTGGTGAAGGAAACCGTGCCGCTCAGGTTGTATTTGATTTGCGAACGGTAAGCCAAACCGATGCGGGTTTCCGCGCCCGGATTGAACAACATGCCGAGGTTGTAACCCCAAGCGCTGTCGCTGCCGTTGATAATGCTTTGCCCCTCCACGCCGGGACCGCCAATTGCGCCCAGTAGGGGCGCGCCCCCTGCGGCGAACGCCGCAGCACTGTAATTCACCGCGCCGGTTAAATCGCCTTTGATATGCTGGTAATTCAAGCCAGCGCCGATGCTGAATTTATCGCCGACCCGATAAGAAACGGCAGGGTTGAGATTAATCGCTTCAATCTTGGAATTGATCGCCTGGAAACGCCCCATCCAGTTCGCGTCGTATTGGGTTTGCAGGCCGAACGGCGCATTGATGCCCAACCCGACGCGCGTCTGCGGATTCACTTCCATGACGAAGTAGGCATTCGGCACCAATACCCAATCACCTGCATCGCCCCCCGTTCCGCCAAGAGTCGGCTGCAACGATGCCGCAGCGGTCGCACTATTTGTAAACTTTGCCGAAGGCCTGATCATATTGCCTGCCACCACAATCTGCTTGCCATTCAGGCGCGTCATGCCGGCCGGGTTGTAGAATATCGTCGAGGCATCTTCGGCGCCCGCCGCGCCGCCCGCATAGGCATTGCCCAAGCCGCTGCCGCTTTGTTCTATCAGCGCGACGCCGGAAGCCGCCGCACTTCCCGACATCACCAGCAATGCGCCCGCCACCGAGCAACTGACTAGCGTTTGCCCGAATATCATGATCGCTTCTCCCGTGTTATTGAATAAACGCCCACCTGAAAAAACTGCTGTGCGATGGTGCGCTTACTTCTCCGGCGGCACGACGCGCGGCTTGCGGTTCTCGTCCACCGCCACATAAGTCAGCGTTGCCTCGGTCACCTTCACGCAGGTCGGCCGCTCCGGATCGCGCTGCGCATAAACCTCGACATTCACGGTAATCGAGGTGCGCCCGACCTTGACGATATGCGCGTAGAAACTGACCACATCGCCCATGAACAGCGGCTGCTTGAAGATGAAGGAATTCACCGCGACGGTCGCCACCCTTCCCTTGGCGCGGTGCAGCGCCGGGACGCTGCCGGCGATATCCACCTGCCCCATGATCCAGCCGCCGAACACATCGCCGGTATAGTTGCAATCGGAAGGCATCGCCACCATGCGCAAGGTTGGCTCGCGCTGCGGCAGGGTAGTGGTTTGCGGCTGATCCCTATCCATGGCTAACGCCTCTCATAAAGCTGCTTGATTTGCGCGGCAAATTGCTGTGCGATTTCGTTGCGCTTGATCTTCAGGGTCGGCGTCAGCAGGCCGTTCTCGATGCTCCACGGTTCGCGCAGCAACAGCACGCGGTTTACCTTGGCGTAACCCGGAAAACCGCGCAGGTTGCGCGCGATGCGCCGCAATATCCTGGCCTCCACGCTGCTGTCGGTTAATGTTTCCGGCATATCGGCACGGATGCCGATTTCCTGCGCAAAATGCTGCCACGCCTCGGCATTGAGCACCGCCAGCACGACCAGGTAGGGGTGCGCCTCGCCGAACACCATCACCTGGTCGAACAGCGGGTCGTGCAGCAGCGCGATCTCCATGTCGGTCGGCGGGACTTTTTCGCCGTTCGACATGACGATGATGTCCTTGATGCGCCCGGTGATGTAGATATGCCCGGTGCCGGAAAGATGCGCGACATCGCCGGTGTTCAGCCAGCCGTCGCTGTCTATCATGTCGCGCGTCGCTCCCGGGTTGTTCCAGTAGCCCAGCATCACGTTCGGCCCCTTCACCAGCAGCGCGCCCTGTTCGCCGAGGCGCACTTGCACATCGCGGATCGGCTGGCCGACGCTGTCGGGAAAATTATTCTCCAGGCGATTGCCGCTGATCACCGGGCTGGTTTCGGTCAGGCCGTAACCCTGCACCACCGGCAATCCCAGGCCGATGAACACCCGCGAAATTTCCGGCGCGAGCGCCGCGCCGCCGCTGACCGCCACGCGCAGCCGCCCGCCCAATTTATCGAGGATTTTTTGCGCGACCAGTTTTTGCAGCAGCGGCCACAGCAGGAACGACAGCTTCCATGATCTGCGCCGCTGCTCATGCTCGAAACGCGCCCAGCCGGTTTCCACCGCCAGGTGGAACAGCTTGCGCTTGAGCGGCGAACCTCCGTCCAGCCTGGCGCGTATCGCCGCATACATGCGCTCGTAGATGCGCGGCACGGAAATCAGGATGGTGGGACGGATGGTTTGCAAATCCTCGGACAATTGCGGAATGGAGCGCGCGAAAGCGACCGTGGAGCCGGTCATCACCGGCAGGTAATAACCCAGCGTGCGCTCGAAGGTATGCGACAGCGGCAGGAAGGACAAAAACAAGTCGTCGCCGCGCACCGTGAAAGTATCCAGGCAGGCGTGAGCATTGGTCAGCATATTGGCGTGGCTCAGCATCGCGCCTTTGGGCTTGCCGGTGGTGCCGGAGGTGTAGATGACGCTGGCCAACTCGTTCGTCTCGCAGGGCTGCGCCGCTTGCAGTTGCGCCGTGGGCGGCAGGAATTCCTGCACGGACTTCAGGCGCGGCTCCTTGGCATCCCTGACCGGGTCGATGCTCACGAAACGCTTCACGCCGCCGAGCCGGTCGCGCACCGCGCGCAAGGCCTGCCACTGTTCGGCATTCTCGAACAGCAGCACTTTCACGCCGGCATCGTTGACGATATAGGCGATGTTGTCCGGCCGATCCACGGTGTACAGCGGCACGACCACCAGCCCCAGCGACATCGCCGCCTGGTCGAACATCATCCAGCAAGGGCAGTTGCGCAGCATGATCGCGACGCGGTCGCCGCGCTGCAATTCCAGGCCGGCCAGCGCCGCCTGCCAGCGCGCCACTTCGCCGAGCATCTCCCGCCAGGTGATGTCGCGCCAGACATCCTGCTGAATACGAAGTTTCAGAGAAGACTCATGCCCGCTTGCGGGCGTGATGTCGGAACTATAATGGCGATAGGCGATCTTGTCCGGCGTGCGGCGCGCGCGCTCCACGAACAGCCCGTGCAACGTGCCCGCCTGCTGCGGCGTGATTACGTCATCCTGTTGTGCCTGCATCTTGCCCTCGTTTGTAATTCGGGCGGAACTGTGGGACTTCCGCCCTACGCCTATTATCCGTTCGCGCGCAGCTCTTCCGCCGCAAAATCATCCACCATGATGACCTTGCGGCGCAGCGCGTAATCGCGCTCCAGCAGCAGCGCCTGTTCCGCCGTAATGATGCCCTGGTCGCGCGCCTCGGCGATGCGCGGCAATTCTTCCAGCGCCCCCAGCTTGCCGGCCTTGCGCGCCTTTTCCAGCCCGGCCTGCAGCGGTTCGCACAGCAGCGTGCTCGCGAGCGCCGCTTCCAGCGCGCCGACCGCATCTTTCTCATCATCGGGCAGGTACATCCCTGCGGTCAGGCGGTCGCGCGCCGCGCCGGGCTGCATCATCAATGTGGCGATTTGATGGCCGATGCAGTCGGCAGGCGGCGACAAACGCATGCCCAGCGGGAATATCAGCGCGCTCAACAACCAGCGCACCAAAGCGTTCGGGAAGTTCCGGATCACGCCGTCGAAGGCTTGCTGGGTTTTGTACAGCGCGTCCCGCATCGCCCAATGCAGCAGCGGCAAATCCTCGGCAGGGCGGCCGTCGTCCTCGAAGCGTTTCAGCGCCGCCGAACACAAATACAGCATGCTCAGCACATCGCCCAGGCGCGCGGAAATTTTCTCGCGCCGCTTCAGCGAACCGCCCAATACCGCCATCGCCACATCCGCACTCAACGCGAATGCTGCGGAAAAGCGCGTCAATTGCTGGTAGTAGCGGTGAGTCTCGCTGCCCGGCGGCACCGGGATGCCGCGCCCGTTTGACAGGGCGAACACGAAGCTGCGCGCCGCGTTGCTCAGCGCGAAACTGATATGCCCGAACAAGGCTTCGTCGAATTGATGCAGGGCGTGCTGGCGGCTCTGGCTGTGCGCCGCCGCAATTTCTTTCAGCACATAGGGATGGGAGCGGATCGCGCCCTGCCCGAAGATAATCAAGCTGCGCGTCAGGATGTTCGCGCCTTCCACGGTGATGCCGATCGGCGTTTGCTGGTAGCCGCGCGCCAGATAGTTATCCGGGCCGAGGCAGATGCCCTTGCCGCCATGCACGTCCATCGCGTCGTTGATGACGATGCGCCCGTATTCGGTGGCGTGGTATTTGACGATCGCGGAAATCACCGACGGCTTCTCGCCCAAGTCCACCGCCAATGCGGTGAGGCGGCGCGCCGCATCGATCATGTAGGTATAGGTGCCGATGCGCGCCAGCGGTTCTTCCACGCCCTCGAATTTGCCGATCGGTGTCTTGAATTGTTTGCGCACCCGGCTGTATGCGCCGCTGGTGCGCGCCGCCAGCTTCATGCCGCCGATGCTGCTGGCGGGCAGCGAAATCGAGCGCCCCGCCGCCAGACATTCCATCAGCATGCGCCACCCGTAGCCCACGCGAGATGTGCCGCCGATGATGCAGTCTATCGGAACGAACACCTCCTTGCCCTGTGTCGGGCCGTTCAGAAAGGCGGAGTTCAGCGGAAAGTGACGGCGGCCGATTTGCACGCCCGGCAAGTCGGTTGGAATCAGCGCGAGCGTGATGCCGCGATCGGTGTCCCCGCCCAGTATGCGGCCCGGGTCGTACAACCTGAACGCCAGGCCGAGCAGCGTCGCCACCGGCGCCAAGGTGATGTAGCGTTTCTCCCAGGTCAGGCGGATACCCAGCACGTTTTGCTGCCCGGCAAATTCGCCGTAGCACACCTCGCCGAAATCGGGAATCGCGCCGGCATCCGAACCGGCAAACGGGCCGGTCAGCGCGAAGCACGGCACTTCCAGGCCATATGCCAGGCGATGCAGGTATTTTTCTTTTTGCGCGTTCGTGCCGTAGTGCAGCAGCAATTCGGCAGGCCCCAGCGAATTCGGCACCATCACCGTCACCGCCGCCGTGCCGCTGCGCGAAGCCACTTTGCTCACCACCGCCGAATGCGCCTGCGCGGAAAATCCCAGTCCGCCATAGCATTTCGGGATGATCATGCCGAAGAAGCCCTTGATCTTGATGAACTGCCAGACTTCGGGCGGCAAATCGGCGCGCTTGTGCGTGATATCCCAATCGTCCAGCATCGCGCACAATTGTTCGACTTCGTTATCCAGGAAGGCCTGCTCCGCCGCGCTCAATCCACATTTGGGGAAAGCCAGCAATTTGTTCCAATCGGGGCGCCCGCTGAACAGGTCGCCATCCCACCACACCGTACCGGCATCGATCGCCTCCTGCTCGGTAGCGGAAACCTGCGGCAGTATCTTGCGGAAAACTTTAAGTACCGTGCCGCTGATGACATTGCGGCGCAACGAGGAAATACCGAACAGCACGATGAACAGGATCAGCGCGAAGTACACCACCTGCAACGCGGTATCCGAAATGCGCGATTGGACCGCCACGACCGGCACGATGACCATCATCGCCAACACCCAGCTGGTGATTGAGGCGCGAAAAAAGGCCAGCACCAGAATTACGACCAGTACCGCCACCAGCATCAGGATTGCCACCGCCCGCCCCCATTATTATTATGTGTTTGCCCTTGCGCCGGGTGACTCAACTGCGTGCCGCCGCCATTTTCACCCGGTTGCGCCCGTCCGTCTTGGCCTGCTGGAGCGCCCCAGCGGCGGCCGCCAGCACCGAATCCAGCGTATCGCCGGGCTGCACCGCAGAAATGCCGAACGAAACCAGGACATGCTCCCCTTCAGTTGCCTGGGTAGCGTTGGCAGCCTGTGGTGCGCTGCTTTTACCCATACGCAGCACCGGCGCCGCAACCGCTTCGCGCAAGCGTTCGGCCATTTTCATCGCGCCATCGGGCGACTTTTCCGGCAACAATACGGCGAATCTGTCGCCGCCCAGGTGCGCCAATAAATCATGCGGCCTCAGGTTTATCGCCATTATTCGCGCCACCCCCTGCAGGACGCTATCGCCCGCAAGATGGCCGTGGCTATCATTAAAATCCTTGAAGCGGTCAATATCCGCCACCAGCAGGAAGAGCGGCACCCCGCTGCGCTCGCAACGCTGCGCCATGCGGTGAAACGCCTCGCCCATCCAGTTCTTGTTGTGCAATCCCGTCAGCGTATCGATATTGGTAGCCACCTCGAATTCGAGACTGGATTCGGATGTCGTCACCTGCAGCAGATTGTCGTTGCGGATGCGGCCGGCAAGGATGGCCAGCAAGTTGCGGGCAATGCCATGCGAGCTGTCCACCATCGACCAGACCAGCTCGTGCGGCACCGCCAGCAGGCGCGTATCCCGCGCCGCCATGACCAGCGCCGCAGTATTCCCGCCGTCGATCAGCGACAGCTCGCCAACACATTCGCCCGGCCCCAGTACGGCATGCACAGGCATGCCCCGGCCGTTCAGATAGACGCGGAGTTCGCCATCCAGCACCAGATAGAGCGAGGAGTTCTTCTGGCCGACTTCCAGCAGTGTCGCGCCGCTTTTCAGGGTGGTTACCTGGCAGCTTTTCAGGATTTGCTCAACACTCTCCAGGCCAATATCGCGGAACAACTTGTTCCGCTCCAACAGCGCGCGATCGGAAATAGTCATCGTCACAGTCTTCCATTATGTGGTCGTTCAAGTATACACAAAGGCCAAAGCAGGCAGAAGCAAACTCTTCCGCCGATAAGCTGTATTATTTCCACGGGTTTCCCCAGCTTGCATGGCGCATTGAATGGCGCTAGCGCACCCGGTTCACTGCCTCTTCGACGCGCTCCACCGCGATGATTTCGATGCCGGGTATCTTCTGCTTCGGCGCGTTGGCCTTGGGGATGATCGCCTGCGTGAAGCCCAGCTTGGCGGCCTCTTTCAAACGTTCCTGGCCGCGCTGTACCGGGCGCACTTCACCCGCCAGCCCGACTTCGCCGAACACCACCAGTTTCGCCGGCAGCGGTTTGTTGCGCAGGCTCGACACCATCGCGAGGATCACCGCGAGGTCGGCGCCCGGCTCGGTGATCTTCACGCCGCCGACCGCATTGATGAACACGTCCTGATCGTAGCAGGCGATGCCCGCATGGCGGTGCAGCACCGCGAGCAGCATCGCGAGGCGGTTCTGCTCCAAACCTAATGATAGCCGCCGCACGTTCGGCGAATGCGCCTCGTCGAGCAGCGCCTGTATCTCCACCAGCAGCGGGCGCGTGCCTTCCTGCGTGACCATCACGCAGGAACCGGCAACCTGCTGACCGTGCTGCGACAGGAACAACGCGGAAGGATTGCTCACCTCGCGCAGTCCCTTCTCGGTCATCGCGAACACGCCGAGTTCGTTCACCGCGCCGAAGCGGTTCTTGAACGCGCGGATCAGGCGGAAGCTGGAATGCGTGTCGCCCTCGAAATACAGCACCGTGTCGACGATATGCTCCAGCACGCGCGGCCCGGCCAGCGCGCCTTCCTTGGTGACATGGCCGACCAGGATGATGGTGATATTCTGGCTCTTGGCGATGCGCGTCAGTTGCGCGGCGCATTCGCGCACCTGCGCCACCGAGCCGGGCGCGGAGGTGAGTTGCTCGGAGTACACCGTTTGAATGGAATCGATCACCACCACATCCGGCTTGTCCTGTGTGATGGCCGCCTGGATTTTTTCCAGTTGGATTTCCGGCAGCAAGCGCAGGCTGCGCGCATCCAGCGCCAGGCGTTTGGCGCGCAACGCGATCTGCTGCGCCGATTCCTCGCCGCTGACATACAGGGTGTTTTGTTGTTTGGACAGATG
>CAYGIF010000049.1:0-14937 GCA_964349865.1 uncultured Gallionella sp.
CTTTGCCCGCCGCGTCGGGCGTAGCCCGACCTACCAAAGCAGCGTTGTTGTCTTCTATTATGGAAAGTTCAATAATATCCTAATTTGCCTCGCTGCTGTCCGGTTAAACGAGGGCGCGAATCGCTGAAAGCCATGATTGACGCAGGATTCCAAGCAACGAAGGGTGTCTCCGATTTGAACGGCGAAGAGCGGTTCTGGCAGTCTTCCGGTTTTTCTTCCGGAGGCTGTCATGAACATCGGCAAAACGCAGTTCGCTCAGCTCATGGACTTCCTCCCATGGAAGACCTTCCATCGCATCGTCGATCGCTACGACGGCGATCGCTACGTAAGTCCATGACATGCGCCGATCAATTCCGCGTGTGGCCTTCGCGCAGCTGACATACCGAGAGAGCCTGCGCGACATCGAAGTCTGCCTCTCGGCGCAATCGGCCAAGCTCTACCACATGTGCTTGCGGCAGGAGACCAAGCGCTTGACGCTGGCCGATGCCAACGAGGCGCGCGACTGGCGTATCCATGCCGAATTCGCACAGCGCCTGATCGGGCAAGCAACGCAAGCTCTATGCGGGCGACAGCTTTGGCGTCGAGTTGGAGAACACGGCTTACGCGCTGGATTCGACGACCATCGACCTGTGCCTGTCGCTTTTTCCGTGGGCGTTGTTTCGTGCCACCAAGTCGGCGGTGACATCGCGGGGGCATGATTATTTTCCTTGCAGTATCTGCATTCCTTTGAGAAGGTTTAATGCCTGGTTAAGCTGGTAGTCGTTTTTTGCGCCGAATTCAGTGGGTGCGGATTTCGCGGCATCTCCTTTGGTATTGGGAGAGGCGGGTGCGGTCTTGCCGGCAGTATCCGGTTTTTCATCCGGGGCATTACCATTAGGCAGGTGCTTGTTCAGGTCGGCTTCACGCAAGCGGAACGTGCTGTCCTGCCCGGCGGTGGCGGGATCTTCCACCAGAATGTCGGGCACGATGCCTTTGGCCTGGATGGAGCGCCCGCCCGGTGTGTAATAGCGCGCCGTAGTGAGTTTGATCGCGGTGTTGTTGCCCAACGGCAGGATGGTTTGCACGGAGCCTTTGCCGAAAGTCTGCGTGCCCATGATGACCGCACGCTTGTGATCCTGCAATGCGCCGGCAACGATTTCGGATGCGGATGCGGAACCGCCGTTCACCAGCACAACCAGCGGCACGCTCTTGACGGAGTCGGGCAGGTTTTTCAGGTAATCGCTCTTGCCATTGCCGCGCAGATAATTATCGGGGCTGGCTGTCAGGCGCATTTTTGCGTCCTCGGTGCGCCCCTCGGTATAAACCACCAGCGCATCCTTGGCCAGGAAGGCTGCGGAAACGCCGACTGCGCCGGTCAGCAACCCGCCCGGATCATTGCGCAAATCGAGCACCAATCCTTTTAGCGAACCCTGATTTTGCTTGATAAGAGCTTCCAGCGCGGTGGCGAGGTTTTCGCCGGTATGTTCCTGGAATTGCGTGATGCGGGCAAACCCATAGCCGGACTCCAGCAGCTTGGATTTCACGCTTTGCACCTTGATGATTGCCCGCACCAGGGTAATCGTAAGCGGCTTGGGTTCATCCTTGCGGATGATGGTCAAAACAATCTTGCTGCCCGGTTTGCCGCGCATACGCTTCACTGCATCGTTCAGCGTCAGGCCCTTGACCAGGGTGTCATCCAGCTTGACGATCAGGTCGCCGCTCTTGATGCCGGCGTGGTAGGCCGGGGTATCCTCTATCGGCGAGATGACTTTCACCAAGCCGTCTTCCATGCTGACTTCGATGCCGAGTCCGCCGAATTCGCCTTGTGTGCCGACTTGCAGTTCCTTGAAGGCTTCCGTGTCGAGATAGGCAGAGTGGGGGTCGAGGCCGCTCAACATGCCATTGATGGCTTCATTGATCAGTTTTTTGTCGGTGACGGGTTCGACATAGTCGCTTTTGATGCGGCCGAACACTTCGGAGAAGGCGCGCAACTCCTCGATGGGCAAGGGCGTGGCGAGCGTCTCCTTGTCGGCGATTGCGGCAAAATGCAAGCTGACCGACACGCCTGCGACCAGACCCAAACTTACCAAACCTGCTTTTTCCAGAAGACGCATAATTACCTCAATGTTATTTTGCCGCCAGCCACTTCATCGGATCGAGCGGCTTACTCTCATGGCGCAGTTCAAAGTATAAACCGGAATCCTCATTGCCGCCGCTGTTCCCGACTGCCGCAACGATATCGCCGCCGTGCAGCATATCCCCGACCTGTTTGTAAAGCGTCTCGTTATTGCCATACAGGCTCATATAACCCTTGCCGTGATCGACGATCAGCAGGTTGCCAAAGCCGCGCAGCCAATCCGCGAACACCACCCGACCTGCCGCGATTGCTTTGACAGCTTGCCCGGAAGAAGTTCTCAGGAACAACCCCTTCCATAGCACGGTGCTGTCGGGTCGCGGTGTGCCAAACTGGTTGGCGACTTCACCTTTTACCGGCAATGTCAGCTTGCCTTTGAGTTGGTCAAACGGGTTGCCGTCAAAGCGGTTGTCCGGCAAGTTGTCATTGCGGAACAGCGAGTTGGTTTTCGGCTGAGCGAGCATTTTTGTCAGCTTGTCGACCAGTTGCGCGAGGCGGTTCTCGTCGCGTTGCAAGCGGCTTATCTCGCGGCGCTGCTGGCGCAACTGCTGCGAGATTTTGCCCAATACCCGTTGCCGCGCATGCTGTTCTTTCTCCAGCGCCTTTTTCTGTGCCGCTTGTTCCGCGCGCAACGATTTCAGTTCCGCGCGCTGCTCGCGTGTGGCCGTGCTGACTGCGCTCAGCGCGGCGTAATTGTCGCGTAACGCGGAAAGCCGAGCGGCGCGGCTGCGCGCGATGTATTGGTAATAATGCCAATCGCGGGCAACCTGGTTGGGGTTCTGGTTGTTCAGCAGCAGCTTCAGATATTCCTGCTTGCCGCCGAGGTATTGCTGATACAGCAGCCTGCCCAGCAGAACTTGCTGCTCCGCCATGCTGCCGGTCAGCCGCCGCTCCTGCTCCTGCAATTCGTTAAGTTTTTTATCGGCTGCGCGTTGTTGCTCGGCGAGTTCGGCGAGTTTGCGATTGCTGTCGCTGATCGCCCGTTCGGATTCACGTAGCACGTCGGCAGCCTCGGACTTCGATTCGCTGGTCTTGTCCATCTCGCGCTGCATTGCGGCGATGCGCTTGCGCAGGTTTTCCAGCTCCTCCTGTTGGCCGGCATAACAGAGGACAGAAGACAGAAGACAGAAGACAGATAAAGACCAAACCGCTCCGTGGCGCAGCCACACGACAATCTGTCCCCGGTCTTCTGTCTTCTGTCCTCTGACAGCTGTCATCTGTCCTCTGCCATCCGGATCAGGCTGTGCCCAGTCATTTCTGCCGGTTGCGGCAGTCCCATCATGGTCAGCAGGCTGGGCGCGAGATCGCGTAGCGTGCCGCCTTCGGTTAGCCTGGCCGTGCGCCCAATGTACAGGAAAGGCACCGGATTCAGGGTGTGCGCGGTATGCGCCTGCCGCGTGGTGCGATCCAGCATTTGTTCGGCGTTGCCGTGATCGGCGGTGATGATGACTTCGCCGCCGATGGACTGCATCGCCTTGACCACGCGGCCGATACAAATATCCAGAGCCTCGATGGCCTGGGTGGCGGCCTCCATGTTGCCGCTGTGCCCGACCATGTCGCCGTTGGCGTAATTGCAGATGATGGCGTGATATTGGCGGCTCAGGATGGCGGCTTCGAGCTTGTCGGTTACTTCAAACGCGCTCATTTCCGGCTTAAGGTCGTAAGTCGCGACTTTGGGCGATGGAATGAGGATGCGGTCTTCGCCGGGATAGGGCTGTTCCCTGCCGCCGCTGAAAAAATAGGTGACATGCGCGTATTTTTCGGTTTCGGCGATGCGCAGTTGCATCAATCCCAGATTCGAAATGTATTCGCCGAAACCGTTGCGGATGATTTGCGGCGGGTAGGCGCAGGGCAAATGAAAGTCCTCGCCATAGCTGCTCAGCGTAATAAAGCCGGCGAGCCTTGGAAAATAAGTACGTTCGAATTTGTCGAATGTTTCGTCAGTCAAGGCGCGTGTGATTTCGCGGGCGCGGTCGGCGCGGAAGTTCATGAATACCGCCACATCGCCGTCCTGCATGGTATATTTCGCAGCGCCTGAAACCATCGCGGTCGGCTTGACGAATTCGTCCGATTCGCCGCGCGCATAAGCCTGTTCCAATCCGCTTAACGCATCGGCGGCGGTAAATTCGGCGCGGCCCTGGGTGAGCAATTCATAGGCGGGTTGCACGCGCTCCCAGCGGTTATCCCGATCCATCGCGTAAAAGCGGCCAGTGATGCTGGCGATTTGCCCGGTTCCCAATGCAGCGCATTTTTCCTGCAACCGTTGTAGCGATTGCGCAGCGCTTCTTGGTGGAGTATCACGCCCATCCAGAAAGGCATGCAGGTAAACTTTTTTTAAGCCGGCGCGCGCCGCCATTTCCAGCATGGCGAAGATGTGGTTTTCGTGACTATGTACGCCGCCCGGAGAGAGCAGCCCCATGATATGCAGCGCGCTGCCGTTTTGCCTGGCTAACTCAACGGCCTTGTTTAAGGCAGAGTTGGTGTAGAAGCTGCCATCCTCGATGGCGACATCGACGCGGCTTAAATCCTGATATACCACGCGCCCTGCACCGATGTTGAGATGGCCCACTTCGGAATTGCCCATCTGCCCGGTCGGCAGGCCGACAAATTTTTCCGAGGCGTTGATCAGGGTATGCGGATATGCGCTCCAGAGCGCATCCCAGTTGGGTTTGCGCGCCGCCAGAACAGCGTTGAAATCGGCATCTTCGCGGTAGCCGAAACCATCCAGAATGAGCAGCAAGACAGGGGTGGGGTTCATTGGTGTAGAATATTAGCGGATGATGATTTTACGTAGTTTCATTTTAGCCGAATTCGCCGCGCTTAGCGTGTCGCTCGGCAGGATAACCAGGGATCGGTATGGTAAACAAGCTAATTGACAGAGAAGAAGATATTCAACAGGCCGCACAGGCCATAAAAGCCATAGCGCATCCGTTGCGCCTGAAGATTTTGTGCGTGCTCGGCGATCAGGAAGTCAGCGTGCAGGACATCGTGGAACAGGTCGGCACGTCGCAGAGCAACATCTCGCAGCATCTGGCGATTTTGCGCGACAAGGGTGTATTGGCGACGCGCAAGGATGCGAACCGGGTGTATTACCGCATCGGCGATTTGCGCACGCTGAAGCTGATCGGGATGATGCGCGATGTGTTTTGCACGATGTAGGGGGTTGCTTTTTGATTTGAATATCAGTATATTCTAATATAACGAAACGGCAGGCGGGGTGGCGTAGTGAAAAAACCATGGATTTTCGGCGTATTGCTGCTGGGTGCCGCGACTGTGCAGGCCGCCGGGCAGCTTGCCGTGGCGCCTGCGCAGTATCGCGAGGTGGCGCAGACTCACAGCGCGGATGGCCTGGTGGAAGCGACACGCCAGTCCACCGTGTCCGCGCAAATCGGCGGGCGCGTTGTGGAAATCAACTTCGATGTCGGTGATCGCGTCAACAAGGGGCAGGTGATCCTGCGCATCGATGAGCGCGAGGCGGTGCAGGCCCTGGCGGGCAGCCAGGCGCAGGTGTTGCAGGCGCAGGCCAATATGCAGAACGCCAGGGCGGCTTATGAGCGTGCCCGGCAATTGGCTGCGCAAAAATTCATCAGCCAGGCGGCGCTCGACAAGGCGCAGGCCGATTATAAAGTGGCATTGGCGCAAGCCGCTGCCAGCGAGGCGTCCACCGGGCAGGCCAGCCTCGCGCACGGCTATACGGCGGTCATCGCGCCATACGGCGGCGTCGTGGCGGCGCGTCTGGTGGAGGTCGGCGAACTGGTGATGCCCGGCAAGCCATTGATGACTGGTTTCGATCCTGCCGAAATGCGCGCGGTGGTAAGCGTGCCGCAAGAAAAACTGGTGGACATCGGCGCGCGCCCCGATGTGATGGTGGAAATACCATCGCTGAATCGCTGGATCAAGCCCGCCTCGATAACCATACAGCCGGTTGCCGATGCGCGCACCCACAGCACGCAAGTGCGTGTGTATCTGCCGAAAAATGAAGCGGGAATCTATCCCGGCATGTTTGTGCGCGCGCATTTCGTGGTGGGCAAAGCCAACAAGCTGGTGATTCCCGCAAGCGCCGTATTGCGCCGCAGCGAAGTGGTTGCCGTGTACGTGGTGGATGAAACGGGGGGCGTGAAATTGCGCCAGGTGCGGCTCGGCGAAGCGACATCCGACGGCGCGGTGGAAGTGCTGGCGGGGCTGAACCCGGGCGAGAAAGTGGCGCTGGATCCGGTCAAGGCCGGGATGTCGGGTGCGAAACAGAAGTAATCAACTTACGGAGGATCGGAACATGGCACATATCGTAATCATGGGGGCGGGTATCGGCGGAATGCCGATGGCTTACGAAATGCAGGAAAAAATACGCAAGGGCGACAAGGTGACGGTGATCTCGAACAGCGAGAATTTTCACTTCGTGCCGTCCAATCCGTGGGTGGGCGTGAAATGGCGCGACCGCGAAGACATCGAGTTTCCGGCCCGTCCCTATCTGGAACGCAAGGGCATCGATTTTATTCCCATCGGCGTGAAACGTGTGCATCCCGAACAGAACCGCCTCGAATTGAATGACGGCCAGTCGGTGGACTACGATTTCCTGGTGATTGCCACCGGACCCAAGCTGGCCTTTGAGGAAGTCGAGGGACTGGGGCCGCATGGCGGGCACACCCACTCGGTTTGCCATGTCGATCATGCGATGAAGTCGCACGACGAGTGGGAGCGCTTCGCCGAGAACCCCGGCCCGATCGTGGTGGGCGCGGTGCAAGGCGCATCCTGCTTCGGCCCGGCGTACGAATATGCGTTCATCATGGAAACCGATCTGCGCCGCCGCAAAATCCGCACCAAGGTGCCGATGACTTTCGTGACCTCCGAGCCCTATATCGGCCATCTGGGTTTGGGTGGGGTGGGCGACTCCAAGGGGATGCTCGAATCGGCGATGCGCGAGCGGCACATCAAGTGGATATGCAACGCCAAGGTCACCAAGGTCGAGGCGGGCAAGATGCACGTCACGGAAGTCGACGAGGCGGGCAACGAAAAGAAGAAGCACGAGTTGCCGTTTGCCTACAGCATGATGCTGCCAGCCTTCAAGGGCGTGGATGCGGTGTTCGGCATCGAAGGACTGACCAATCCGCGCGGTTTTATCCTGATAGACGAGCATCAGCGCAATCCGAAATACAAGAACATTTATGCGGTGGGCGTGTGCGTGGCGATCCCGCCGGTGGAAGCGACGCCGGTTCCATGTGGCACCCCGAAGACCGGCTACATGATCGAGTCGATGGTGACCGCGACGGTACACAACATCCATGCCGAACTGACCGGCAATCCGCCGGCCAGCAAGGCGACCTGGAATGCGGTCTGCCTGGCGGATTTCGGCGACGGCGGCATCGCGTTCGTCGCGATCCCGCAGATTCCGCCGCGCAACGTGAACTGGTTTGCGGAGGGCAAGTGGGTGCATCTGGCCAAGGTCGCATTTGAAAAATATTTCATCCGCAAGATGAAGAAAGGCACCTCCGAGCCGATCTACGAAAAGGTCGTGCTGAAGGCGATGGGCGTGGAAAAGCTGAAGTAGCCGGCAGGCAGAACCCTACCAGGACTCGAAAAAACATGGGCATTTCAGGGCGTATCGCCAAATACTTTCTGCACTCGCAGATGACCCCGCTGCTGGCGCTGGTTGCCGTGCTGCTGGGGGCGTTCGCCGTGCTGGTGACGCCACGCGAGGAAGAACCGCAGATCAGCGTGACCATGGCGAACGTGCTGATCGCCTATCCGGGCGCGTCGGCCAGAGATGTCGCACAGACCGTGGCGACCCCCGCCGAGCAGGTGCTGTCGCAAATCGCCGGCGTGGATCATGTGTATTCGGTGTCGCAGCCGGGTATGGCGGTCATTACCGTGCAGTTCAAGGTCGGCGAAGATCACATTGCTTCGCTGGTGAAACTGCATGATGTCGTCAATGCCAATTCCGACTGGCTGCCGCCGACGCTGGGGGTCGCGCAACCCATCATCAAGGCCAGGGGCATCGACGACGTGCCGGTCGTCGCGCTGACGTTATGGCGCGAGCAGGCGGCGGGCGGCGGCATCGAATTGACGCAGGTGGCGCATGCCATCGAAGCCGATCTGAAGCGCGTGCCGGGCACGCGCGAAGTGAATACGCTGGGCGCGACGCAGCGCATGGTGCGGGTATTGCTCGAGCCGGAAAACCTGAACGCTTATCAGCTCACCATGCAGGATATCCGCGCGGCGTTGCAGTCCGCCAACGTTTCGCAGAACTCCGGGACGCTGGTGCAAAACAACCGCGAGGTGCTGGTGCAAACCGGCAATTTCCTGAGCGACGCCAATGACGTGCGACAACTGGTGGTCGGCGTGGCCAATGGCAAGACGGCCAATGCCAAACCGATATTTCTGCGCGATGTCGCCGACGTGCAGGATGGCGCGGATCAGCCGGGCAGCTATGTGTGGCTGGGAACCGGGATGGCCGCTGCGGACAAGCAGATCACGGCGAGGGGCGAATTTCCCGCCGTCACGCTGGCGATCACCAAGAAGCCCGGCGCAAATGCGGTGGAGGTTGCCGACAAACTGCTGGCGCGCGTGAATGAGCTCAAGGGCAGCGTGATCCCTGCCGACGTGCGGGTCAGCGTCACGCGCAACTATGGCGAGACCGCCAACGACAAGGCGATGAAGCTGATGCAGAAGCTGCTGTTCGCCACCCTCGCCGTGGTCGCGCTGGTGTGGTTCGCGATGGGGCGGCGCGAGGCCTTGGTGGTCGGCGTCGCGGTGCTGCTGACGCTGGCCGCGACGTTGTTCGCCTCGTGGGCGTGGGGTTTCACGCTGAATCGCGTATCGCTGTTCGCGCTGATTTTCTCGATCGGGATTTTGGTCGACGACGCGATTGTGGTGGTGGAAAATATTCATCGCCGCCGCGCGTTGGCGCCGCATCAATCCCTGGCGGAAATTATCCCGGAAGCGGTGGACGAAGTCGGCAGCCCGACCATCCTGGCGACCTTCACGGTGATTGCCGCGTTGCTGCCGATGGCGTTCGTCAGCGGCCTGATGGGGCCGTACATGAGCCCGATCCCGATCAACGCGAGCATGGGTATGCTGATCTCGCTGGCGGTGGCGTTCGTCGTCACGCCTTGGCTGGTGTATCGCTTCGCCGGCGCGCACCACGAAACCTTGCAGGACGAGAAGAACACCAAAATCGACCGCTTCTTTCATAAGCGCCTGAGCCCGTTCCTGAACGGCGTGCATGGCAAGCCGGCGCGGCGCAAGCTGTGGCTGGCCATCGTCGTCGGCCTGCTGCTGGCGGTATCGCTGGGCGCGGTGAAGCTGGTGATCCTGAAAATGCTGCCGTTCGACAACAAGTCGGAATTCCAGATCGTGGTGGACATGCCCAGCGGCATCGCACTGGAGCAGACCGGCGCGGTGCTGCACGAGATTGGCGGCTATCTGGCGACCGTGCCGGAAGTGACCGATTACCAGGCCTATGCGGGCACGGCGTCGCCGATCAATTTCAACGGCCTGGTGCGCCAGTATTATTTGCGCAGCGCCGCCGAGCAGGGCGATATCCAGGTCAACCTGCGCGACAAGCATCATCGCAGCCGCAGCAGCCACGAGATTGCCACCGCCGTGCTGGAACCGGTGCAGAAAATCGCCCGGACGTGGGGAGCGAAGGTCAAGATCGTCGAGGTGCCGCCCGGCCCGCCGGTGATGTCGCCGATCGTCGCCGAAATCTACGGGCCGGATTATGAGGGCGCGCGCAAGGTGGCCGGCAAGGTGCGCGAACAATTCGGCAAGACCGAAGGCATCGTCGGCATCGACGATACCGTCACGGAACCCGCGCCCAAGCTGCTGCTGCATGTGTTGCAGAGCAAGGCCGCGCTGCTCGGGGTCGCGCCGCGCGACATCGTGGATGTGATCGGCGTGGCGTTGTCTGGCCAGGATGTCGCCTCGCTGCACGATGCCAATGCGAAGTATGCGCCGCCGTTGCGCATCGGCTTGCCCCCGGAGCGGCGCAGCCGCATCGACGAGGTGCTCAAGCTCAAGGTGCGCGCGCGCGACGGCATACTGGTGCCGCTCGCGGAGGTGGTGCAGGTGATCCCGGAGCCGCGCGACTATCCGATCCATCACAAGGATCTGCTGCCGGTGGTGTATGTATTCGGCGACATGGCGGGCAAGCTGGACAGCCCGCTGTACGGCATGTTTGGTATAGACGGCAAGGTCGGCGGCATGGCGCTGGAGCAGGGCGGCAAGCTGGAGAGCTACTATTTCAACCAGCCCGGCGACCCCTATGCCGGCTATGCGCTGAAGTGGGACGGCGAATGGCAGGTAACCTTCGAGACTTTCCGCGACATGGGCATCGCCTATGGGGTCGGGCTGATTTTGATCTACCTGCTGGTGGTCGCGCAGTTCAAGTCGTATCTCGTGCCGCTGGTCATCATGGCGCCGATCCCGCTCACCATCATCGGCGTGATGCCCGGTCATGCGCTGCTCGGTGCGCAGTACACCGCGACCTCGATGATCGGCATGATCGCGCTGGCCGGCATCATCGTGCGCAATTCGATCCTGCTGGTGGACTTCGTCAATCTGCAATTAAAGGATGGCGTGGCGCTGCAGCAGGCGGTAATTAACGCCGCCGGAGCGCGCGCCAAGCCGATTATTTTGACCGGGCTGGCGGCGATGCTCGGCGCATTGTTTATCCTCGATGACCCGATTTTCAACGGGCTGGCGATCTCCCTTATTTTCGGCATCCTCGTCTCCACCTTGCTGACATTGGTGGTCATCCCGGTGTTGTATTACGCCACGCTGTATAGGAAATTCCAGTAAAATTCATTTCATCTTCAGGAGAGCTTCATGAACGCAGAACGCATTACTCACATCGTCGCCGGGACATTCATCCTGTTGTCCCTGGCGCTGGGCGTGGAAGACAGCCCGCTGTTTGTGAGCGGGAATTTTTTATGGCTTACCGCCTTCGTCGGCTTGAACCTGTTCCAAAGCGGCTTCACTTCGTTCTGCCCGCTGACTCGTATCCTTAATAAATGCGGCATCAAGGACGGTTCTTGCAGAACCTGAAAACAGCGGGGCTAATAAACTCGTTCCGGTCATTACGCTTAACCCATATCAGCCTGGCCATGGTCGGGATGATGTGGGTTTTGCCTTTTCTGCATTATCGCCATCAATATCCGCTGACCACGTTCTACCAGGAATGGTGGAGCGCGCTGCTCGGCATGGTGGCGCTGATCCCGCTGGCGGCACGCGATTTTTGGCGACAGCCGGAAATCCCGCGCATCGCACAACTGCCCGTTGCGCTGATCGCCGTGCTATTGCTGCAATCGGGATTGGGCAAGGTCGCCTATTTCGATCAAGCCTTGCTGTATGCGTTGTATCTGCTGTTCGCGGCGTTGCTGATGATGCTCGGCGCCAGATTGCGCGACTGCTTCGGCTTGGCAGAGCTGGCGCTGGCGCTGGCGATTTTCCTGTTGATCGGCGCGGAACTCAGCGCGCTGCTCGGCGTGCTGCAACATTTTCGCTGGCATACGCCGCTGGATCAGGTGATCGTGATGAAGGTCTCCTCCAGCGTGTTCGGCAATCTCGCGCAACCCAATCATTTTGCCAATTACATCGCGCTGGGGCTGGTCTCGCTCGGCTTGCTGCATCGGCAGCGGCGGCTGAAGGCGGGCTATGTGGCGCTGCTGGCCGCGCCGCTGCTGTTCGTGCTGACCCTGAGCGGCTCGCGCAGCTCCTGGCTGTATTTGCTGATGATGGCCGGCCTGGCCTGGTGGTGGACGCGCCGCGATGACGCGCAGCGGCCGCTGCTGCGCTACAGCCTGTTGCTGATCGCCGGATTCGGCGCGATGCATCTGGCCGTGCAACTGCCGTTTCTGGCCGGCGCGGACAGCAGCATCGATACCATGCAGCGTCTGTTCGGCGACGATGCCAGCGGCAGCATTCGCCTGTACCTGTGGCGCGAAGCGGGTCTGATGTTCATGCAATCGCCGTGGCTGGGCGTGGGGTTCGGGCAATTCGCCTGGCAGCATTTCCAGCTGCTGCCGGTATTGCAGCAAGGCAACATCACTGGTTTGTACAACAATGCGCACAACCTGGTATTTCATCTGGCCGCCGAAGCGGGCGCAGCCGGATTGCTGGCGCTGTTCGGATCGCTGGGAATCTGGCTTTACGGTCTGAGACGCGCGACGCTGAGCGCGGCGCACTGGTGGGGCCATGCCGCATTGGGGGTGCTGGCGATCCACAGCCTGCTCGAATACCCGCTGTGGTATACCTATTTTGTCGCGGTTGCGGCGATCCTGCTGGGCGCGCTGGATGAGGCGCGCTACCGGCTGGAATTGCGCAATGTGGGGCGCATGTCCGTGGCGGCGATCCTGCTGCTGGGTTTGATGACACTGGCGCAACTGCGCAGCGGTTATCATCAACTGGAGCGGACGCTGGCGATACGCGCGGCTTCGGCGGCTGACCGCGGCGTATTTGAGCGCGTACGGGATGGCCTGGTTGAGGTGCATGGCGGGTCGCTGCTGTCGCCTTATGCCGAGCTGTTCATGAGTTCTCTGATCGAGGTAAGCGGCGAGCGCATCAACGAAAAGCTGGAATTGAATGCCCGCGTGATGCGTTTCGCGCCGATAGGCGCGGTGGTGTACCGCCAGGCCTTGCTGCTGGCGCAGGCCGGTCGGCAGGAGCAAGCCAAAACCATGCTGGAACAGGCCATCTGGTCCTATCCGGGAGATTTTGCCGGCGCGCGCCGGCAAATGGCGGGGCTGGCGGAGAAAGATTCCGCACATTTTTCAGCTCTGCTAGAATTCGCCCTCCAAAAAGAGCAGGAGTACCGGCGTGCAGTTCGTCAGCAATAACATTCTTCAGATTTCCATCGCGTTGTTCAGCGGCGCCATGCTGTTCTGGTCGCTGTTCGGCAACCGCATTCGCGGCATCAAGGAGGTGGATTGCACCGCAGCCTTGCAGCTCATCAACCATAAGGACGCGCTGGTGCTGGACGTGCGTAATGATGAGGAATACAAGGCAGGGCATATTCTGAATTCCACGCCGATTCCGCTCGGCAAACTCAACGAGCGTATTGGCGAACTGGAAAAACACAGGGAGCGGCCGATCGTGGTGGTGTGCCGTAGCGGCAGCCGTTCCGGCGCGGCTTGCGCAACGTTGGGCAAACACGGCTTTGCCCAGGCCTTCATTCTGGCGGGAGGCGTAATGGCCTGGCAGAAGGCCAATTTGCCTCTGGAAAAAGCAACGGGGAAAAAATGATGGTGAAGGTGTTGATGTACTGCACCGCAGCCTGCCCGTATTGCGTCCGCGCCGAACAGTTGTTGCAGCGCAAGGGCGTGCGGGAGATTGAAAAGATACGCGTCGATTTGCAGCCAGAATTGCGCGTGGCGATGATGGAAAAAACCGGGCGGCGTACCGTGCCGCAAATTTATATCGGCGGTGAATATGTCGGCGGTTATGACGAGCTTGCGTCGCTCGATCATGCCGGCGGATTGGCCGAACTATTAGCAGGGGGTTGAAAAACGTAGCGAGTGATGGCAGAACAAGGCGCGAAGATGCGAAAAAGCGGAGTTTGCTTACAGCAAATGAGCATTTTGAGCACCTGAGCAACGCAGTTATGCCGAGCGTAGTAGTTTTTCAACCCCCTGTTAGCAAGATGACACTTTCAGCAACATAACCACAGAGGAAGAAGACATGACCGGAGCAGCCCAAGAAAACAATCAGCCCACATTCAACATAGAAAAAATCTATGTGAAGGATCTCTCGCTGGAGATACCGCACGCGCCGCAGATTTTTCTGGAACGCGAAAGCCCGCAAATCGATGTGCAATTGGGCACCCAGACCGCGACGATCGAGGGAGACGTGTACGAAGTGATGATCACCAACACCGTGACGGCCAAGATCGGCGAAAAGGTGATGTTCCTGATCGAGGCCAAGCAGGCCGGCATCTTCCGCCTGAGCAACCTGCCCAGCGAAGACATGGAGTCGGTGCTGGCGGTGATGTGCCCGAATATCCTGTTCCCGTATTTGCGCGAACTCGTTTCCAATGTTGCGGTGCGCGCCGGTTTTGCGCCGGTGATGCTGAATCCGGTCAACTTCGATATGCTCTACCAGCAACATAAGCAGGAACAGGCGCAGGCTGCGGCGACCACTACCCACTGATGAATCTAAAAACACCAGTTGACGGTTTCGCAGGTGCGAATTTATTCGCACATAACGCATTGTTTGTGCGAATAAATTCGCACCTACGTCCCCTGTCTCTGGTGGCGCTGTTTGTGATGCTCTATGGCGCGAGCACAGCTCATGCGGTGGATTATGTGTCGGTCAGCGAGGGCAGCGCGATCCTTTACGACGCGCCCTCGGTCAAGGCAAAAAAACTGTTCGTGGTGAATCGCTACATGCCTTTCGAGCAGATTGTCACGCTGGATAATTGGGTCAAGGTGCGCGACCGTTCCGGCGCGCTGTACTGGATGGAAAAGCGCGTATTGAGCAGCAAGCGCTATGTGTTCGCGCTGCCGCCGCTGCTGGATGTGCGCGCCGCGCCTGAATCAGGTTCGGCGCGCCTGTTTCAGGTGCGTCAGCAAGTGGCATTGGAGCGCCTTGAATCAACCGGCGCCGGCTGGGTCAAGGTGCGCCATCAGGACGCGGATGTCGGCTATGTGCGCAGCGCCGAGGTATGGGGCGACTAAGGCACCCTGCAAAATGAACATCACCGTCATCGGCGCGGGGGCATGGGGAACCGCGCTTGCCATCAGCCTGGCTGCCAACCATCGCGTTACCCTGTGGGCGCGCGATGCCGCGCAAATCGAAACGATGCGCGCCACGCGCCGCAACCAGCGCTATCT